>DASSRO010000339.1:0-6108 GCA_035701745.1 Candidatus Sulfotelmatobacter sp.
GTCGGCAACATGTGGACCGCGGCTGGCGAACGCATCTCGACGCAGGCAATCTTCAAGAAGGAATCGCCGGAGGAGATTCGTGCGGCCTATCAGAAGCATGCGATGGGGAACTCGCTGCTGCGCAATCGCGGCGACGTTTTCGATGACGTTACGAATTCAGCAGGCGTGGGAATCGGGCGCTGGGCATGGGCGAGCGACGCCATCGATTTCGATCACGATGGCTTCCCCGATCTCTATATTGTGAATGGCATGGTCTCAGGCCCGTCGCGCCGCGATCTCAACAGTTTTTTCTGGCGGCAGGTCGTGGCCAATTCTCCCGACCAGTCGGGCGCCTCTCAACCATACGAGCAGGGATGGAATGCGATCAACGAACTCATCCGCTCCGACGAGACATGGAGCGGTTACGAACGGAATGTTTTCTACGCGAACAACCGCGACGGGACGTTTTCCGACGTCTCTGCGGTGGCTGGCTTGGATTTCATGGAAGACGGACGATCCTTCGCTCTCGCGGATTTCGATCACGATGGCCGTCTCGAGGTGTTCGTCAAAAACCGCAATGCTCCTCAGTTGCGGATTCTCAAGAACACCATACACAATCTGCCTCCGTCGATTTCGTTCCGTCTTCAGGGAACGAAGAGTAACCGGGATGCTATTGGAGCCGTCGTAACCATAGAAAGCAGAACGGGGCGCCAGACGCGCGCGCTGCAGGCTGGCTCAGGATTTCTCTCGCAGCACAGCAAAGACATTTTCTTCGGGACGGGCGAAGCGGGCGGCCCGGTGCAAGCGTCCATTCGCTGGCCCAGCGGCTTGGTCCAGAAACTTGAGAATCTGCCAATCAATCATCGAATTTGGGTGCAAGAAGGCTCGGAGTCATCTCGTCTAGAGCCGTTTGGAACGGCTCCCGCGCACACGTCGGCGCCCGACGAGACGCCGCAGTCGAGCGAGCAACTTCCTCCTAGTGTAGAAACGTGGCTGCTCGTTCCGGTGACCGCGCCAGATTTTTCGCTGCCCGATTTGTCGGGTTCGGTGCGAACGCTGTCTGCCCTGCGCGGCAAGCCGGCGGTTCTTCACTTCTCGACGACGAAGTCACCAAAATCGCGGGAGGGCTTGAGGGCGCTGCAAAAATTCTCCACAGCGTGGGAAGCGAAAGGGTTGCAGTTAATCGCGGTCAATCTGGACGATCCTGCCCGCGGCCAGGTTGCCACTGTCGCGACGGGGCTTTCGTTTCCAATTCTGCGCGGCTCAGACGACGTTTTCTCAATCTATAACATCCTCTATCGCCAGATGTTCGACCGTCACCGCGATTTCAGTTTTCCCACATCGTTTCTGCTCGACGGGGACGGCAAGATCGTCAAGGTCTACCAGGGCTCTCTCATCTCCGAGCACGTCGAACGCGACTTTCAAAACATTCCTCGAACGGACAAGGACCGGCTGGCATTGGCGTTGCCATTCCCCAGCGCCACTTATGCACTCGACTTTGGCCGCAACTATCTTTCGTTGGGCGCGCTGTACTTTCAGCGAGGATATTTGGATCAAGCTGAAGCCTCGTTCCAGCAAGCTTTACGTGATGACCCTGCAAGTGCGGAGGCACTCTACGGAATCGGAAGCGTCTACCTAAATCAGAACAAGAACGCCGCGGCGCGGGATGCCTTTGAGCGTGCCATTAAGCTTCCGGCCAATTATCCGGGCACTTTGCCTGACGCCTGGAACAACCTGGGAGTGATTGCCACCCGGGAGGGGCAGGTGGACGACTCCGTGCACTATTTTCAGCAGGCGCTTCAACTGGATCCCCATCATCTCTTGTCGCTCGATAATCTGGCCAATGCGTATCGAGTGCAAAAGCGGTGGGATGATGCGCGCAAAAGTTTGGAAATCGCTCTGCAACTCGCTCCGCAAGATCCAGAAGCGAATTACAGCCTGGGAATGGTATTCGCGCAGACCGACGACACCGCCAAAGCCTACGAATATCTGCAACGCGCCCTGAAGGCTCGTCCGGCCTATCCCGAGGCGCTCAACAATCTGGGAGTGCTTTACCTGGTGACGCAGCGCCGCGATCAGGCCGTCGAAAGTTTCGAGCAGTGCATCCGGATGGCCCCCGCCTTCGACCAGGCATATTTGAACTTAGCGCGCGTATATGCTCTGGAAGGCGTGCGGGACAAGGCGCGCACGGTTTTGCTCGATCTGCTCAGGCAACATCCCGATCATCCTCAGGCCAAGCAGATGCTCGACCAACTGTATTAGAGCTGTTTGCCGGTCTCGCTCGCGAAACGTGATTGGTGGTGCGGAATGTTCGGTCACGGCTTTGGCGTCGAAGCCGTCATCAGCTCGACGAAAAGCCTGTAAAACTTCTCGGTGTCCAGATCGTCCTGCACTTCGACTGGCGCGCCCACATTTCCTGGTTTGTCCTTCTCTGCCCAGCTCAGCGTGTTTCCGTAGCTTCCGCCGCGGCTGAGATCCACATCCAGGTAACGCGTTTCCCTTGCCGTAATCACGCTGGGGTCGAGCCACGCTATCGCCGCCAGTTCGTCCCACAAATAGTTATATTCACCGAACCGGTGCGTGAACGAGCCAACGTATCGTGCTGCCGGCGAACTGCCGGCCTTGATCCGGTCGAGCAATTCCTGCGTGAGCCGAGTCTTCAACGAGATATCCACGGTCGTACAAACGATTTTCTTCCACGGTGCGCGCAGAACGATATGGGCGGCCTCCGGATCGAACCAGAGATTGAATTCGTGTCGGGGATTATTCGCGAATTCAGGATCGTTCGTTCTGGGATTCAGGCTTCCGCCCATGAAGACCAACTCTTTCGCCAGACTGACAAATTCCGGATCGATGGAGATGGCGAGCGCGAGATTGGTCATCGGACCGCCCTCGTAGATCGTGACTTCATGCGGATATTTGTGGACCATGCGCAGCAGAAAATGCGCGGCATCTTCGTCCGCAGGTTTGGTAGTGGGCTTGCCCTCTGGCATTTCACCCAGCTGGTCTGCCGGGTGGAAGTGTTGCGGAGTCCATGCGCCCAACCATGGGATTGAACCGAACTGCCTTTCCCACAACTCCGTCTCTTCTTTATGCCTCACCAGCGGCTGCCCGGCGCCGGGGACGACGGGGATATCCGTGCGCCCGATAATTTCGAGCGTGCGCAAAGTATGTGCCACCTCTTCTTTGAGCCAGGCATCGCCCGTCACCACGGTAATGCCAAGAACTTCCGTTTGCGGCGACTGCACCAGCGCCAGGATCGCCTGTTGGTCGGATCCGCCCGGTCCGGCAGCATCTTGATCGATGATGACCTTGCGCTTCGCTGAGGACTGCTGGCTCCAGCCCGTAAGAAGGCTAGCCGACAGCAGCGCGATTGTCACCATGCCCCACCAGACCCGTTTCATCTCATAGCTCCCGGGATGTTCGAAGTTTCGTAGCCTTCCACGTTCACAAAGCATTGCATTTTATTTCGTGATGAGCGAATTCCGCCAGCACTCCTTTATCCGGCTCCGGAAATGGCGACTTCGGTTGCTCGACGCAATCGCGGAAGGTAAAATTTCCGGTCAGGCGCGCTAAGATTTAATTCTCTTTCAGCTGATCATTGACCCCAATCCCATGGGCCTAGTGTCCTCGCGATGGATGTTGGTTCGCATTCGGGCCCGGAACTATGCCCTGCCGGCGATCTTCGCGTTGCTTTCATTGAGTGTTCATTCGCAAGAAGAACAAGCGGCGTCGTTGCGCGGCGCTGTCCGCGACTCCCAAGGCAAGCAAGTCGCAGGCGCAAACATTCACTTGACGCCCAGTGATTCCTCGCGCGAGCAAACAACTCAGTCAGATTCCCACGGAAACTATATCTTCTCCGGCTTGCGCGGTGGAGTCTACACGCTGCGCGCCGAAATGACCAAGTATGGCCGCGCGGAGATCCCGTCTCTGTTTTTCAGTCCGAAAGAAGCGAAGAATGTTGACCTGGTCCTGCTGCCAGCGAAGATGGCGACATCCTCAACGAAAGCGGCAGAGTTTTTTGATGAGCCACGATTTACGGTTGCGGGCGTTACCGATACCACCAGCCTCGGAGGCCATGGATCGGACACGGTGGTGCGAACCCGGGAAACACTCGCCAAGGAAACCTTCTCACTGAGCGACGCCCCGGCAGCGGTGGCCGCGGCCGAAAAAGAAGAATCCCTTCGCCAGAGCGTGCAGCGCGAGCCCCAAAGTTTCGAGGCGAACCATCGTTTAGGCAAAGCGCTCGACGACGACGGCAAGGCTCATGACTCAATTCCTTACTTGGAGCGTGCCAGTCAGCTCAAAGCCGACGATTACGAAATCGCGTACGACCTCGCGCGAGCGGAAGCCCACGCCGGCACGTACCAGCAGGCGCGCGACCAGGCGCACGCCCTACTAGCACGCCGCGATACCGCCGAGTTGCATCATCTGCTGGGCGACGTGCAGGAGAAACTTGGCCAGCCGCTGGAGGCGGTGCGCGAATACCAGCAAGCCGTCGCGTTGGATCCGCGCGAGCCCTACGTGTTTGATTGGGGATCGGAACTTCTGCTGCATCACGCCCCTGAGCCCGCACTCGACGTCTTTCGCAGGGGCAATCGCCTGTACCCTCGTTCCGCCCGCATGCTGATCGGATGGGGCGCGGCCGAGTTCGCACGAGGTTCGAACGATCAGGCAGTTGAGAAAATTTCCGAAGCCTCCGATTTAAATCCGGGCGATCCTTTGCCGTATTTATTTTTGGGGAAAATGCAAAGCGCCTCCCCCGAAGCCTCCGAAAAAATTGTCGAAAAATTGCAGCGCTTTGTCGCGCAACAACCGGATAGCGCCGAGGCAAATTATTATTACGCGCTCAGCCTTAGCAAGCTGCGGCAGGGACCGCAGGATTTGAACCGCGCGGCACAAATCGAATCGCTGCTAGAGCGAGCGATTCGTCTGGACCCGAACTATGCTGCCGCCTATCTGCAACTCGGGATTCTTCATTCCGGGCAGAAAGATTATCCGCGAGCTATTGTCGATTATCAGTCGGCAATTCAAGCGGATTTCAAAATGCAAGAAGCGCACTACCGGCTTGCGCAGGCGTATCGGCAGGCGGGCGACGCGGCCCAGTCGGAATCGGAACTGAAGGTCTGCGATCAACTCGCTAAAGAGTCGGCGCAGCAACTGGAGAGCGAACGCCACGAGATCCGGCAGTTTGTCTATATCCTTCGCGACCAGCCCCCCGCGCAGGTTCCCTAGCTTCTCCGTCGCGCGCGCGGCTCCGCGGCGCCTTCTGCTGTGTTACACTTTTTGATTCATACAACTAAACCGTTGCACGCAGGACGCCCAATCCACAGATGCTTCTTTCCAAAGAGTATGTGGGCTATCTAGCCCGTGAAGTCACCAAGAAACTGATTGCCGGCAAGTTCATCGAGACCTCGGCGGTTCCAGCCGTCACCGAGCGAGTGAACGCTGCGCTGGTCGACGAGTTGACCCTGGAGGATCGCATCAACGACGAGGTGCGCGTCATCCTCGAAGCCTATTCGGAAGAAATGCAAAAGAGCGGCGCCAACTACCAGGAAATGTTTCGCAAGGTAAAAAGCGAACTGGTGCGCAAGTATAAGGCGGTGCTGTGAGACTGAGCCGCGACAAAGTGAATGTGCTGGCGCGCGCGGTTTCCGACGTGCTCAAGCAAATGGACGAAGTCGACTTTATCGAAGACCCCAACACGATTCGCCAGGAAACCCGCAAAATCCTCGAAGAACTCCTGAATCAGGAAGCCAAGATCGACGTTGCCGCCCGCCAGAAAATCGAGAGCCAGAAACGCACTATTCTCGAAGGTTCGCAAGAGTGGGACATCCTCTACCGCAAGTACTACAACGAGGAAGTGAAGAAGCTCGGCGTATAGTTGCCCGCCCGCATCCCGAATTGCGCCACCGAGGTGAATGTTGGCGAGTCCCACCCAAGACCTGAAGGCGGTCGTCAAGCAGGCCGCCGAAGAAGCGGGCTTCGACGTCGCTGGAATTGCTCCGGCAGTTGATTCTCCCGAGCTGCAATATTTTCCCGAATGGATAGCAGCCGGCCGTGCGGCTGAAATGAAATACATGGAAGCGCGCGACGATCATGGCGATCTCAAGCGAGCTTCGCTGGCGC
>DASSRO010000340.1:0-8171 GCA_035701745.1 Candidatus Sulfotelmatobacter sp.
ATCGGGGGTTCGAATCCCTCCCTCTCCGCCAGACCTCTTGTTTTCCGCATTTAAAGTAGCTGACTACCAAATTCCGATTATTTGCCTCTTCGCGCATGCAGGTCCCCAGAGATTTTCGGCCCGCGCTGCATCGTTTAAGTAGGTTGCAACGCTTCGAATCTCACGCAGGTGTCAATTCACAATTGATTTGCGTCAAGCGTTCGCAAATTGAAGACTTGGAACTCGATTCGCTAGCCCTGAGCGAGTTCCGCAATGCGCATTTCACGCTCGTGTTGAATGGTGTGCCGCAGAAGAGCGTGACACCGGTCAGGAATGCGTTACTTCAGATGCTCCACCAGAAATAGGTCAGAGAGGTTGCGGGTGTAACCAAAAACATAGTGGGTCTCATCGGCGGAAATCAGAGGGCAAGCAGATCCAACTACCCCGGCTAAATCGGACACGCTGAATGTCTTCCACGGCGTCCGAACGCCGGTCTGAATATCCAGGCGCGAAACCGGACAGGAAGTTTCGCCACGGGTTCCCACTAACAATGCCGAACCGTCCTTTGCCCATCGCAAAGGCAGATCCCCAGGCTGCGAACCGCGAAGGGACAGAGGTTCGCCTCCTTCGACCGACACCAAAGCGATTCCGTCGCTGCCAAGAACGGCAATACGCTTACCGTCAGCAGAAAGCGCTCGACCTCGCAGACGAAACCCTTCGGGGGTAATGGCATGAGGTTGCCCACCGTCCAGATTCACGACATAGACGCGCGAACCATGACCTGCTTGGTTACCTGCGAATACGATGCTCTTGCCATCGGGCAGGAAAAGACCGAAGCTGGGGATCACGTTACCAGTCGGAACCGCACGTTGCTGTCCCACGCCGGTAGGAAGAAGGACAAAGTCGGGTGGTGAGAGGTTCTGCCGCAGCACGAGAGCCCATTGGCCATCGGGAGAGAGAGCACGCGCGCTTCCCTGTCCCAAGCGCACGGCTGCATTACTGTTTGTCTCGCGAGTGAAAACGGCGTATTCGCCACCCCCGGCTTCACCCGCTTCGATAAACAGCAGGAGTTTGCCATCCTCGGAGAGGTCTGCGGGCACTGTCCAGTCCTGCCAGCTTAAATCGCGCTCTTTGTTTTCGCCAGGGATCAAGCCGACGGCTCCTGCACGCAGTGCATCGCGCGAAATCAGGGCGCGACCTCCTGGACCGGTGTCGTGAAGAGTAAGCGTTCCCGGTGCGGTGAGCAATTCGCGGAGTTTGCCGGATAAGTTGACGCCGCGCAGAGAACGGCTGAATCCGGACGCCGTGGCCGTAAACCAGATCTCATCCCCCGAAGGAGCCCAGGCCAAACCAAGCGCACTGGCCCATCGCTCCGTCAGGTCCGCCTTCTTGCCGCTGAGATCGACGACGCTGATTGTTCCTCCATCATCCCCCAACAATGGGTGGTCAATGAAGGCAAGGCGGTCACCTTTAGAGGAAAAACGAAGGTCGCCGACCCAGCCGGCGGTCTCATACAAAATTTTGCCGATCGGGTACTCCACACGACTTTTGCCGTTGACCTCGTGCACGACCGCCAGCGCTCTGCCGTCAGGATTCCAGTCGGCGTCCTCAACGTTATCCAGCAGATCGCGGGGCGCATCGGCTCCGATGGAAAGCTGCGCCAAGGTTCCGATATACGAGAAAACATTGTCGGCCACCCCGAAGCGTCGTAACACTGCCATTTGCCCACCCGAAGAGACAGCCAGAACTTGCGTCTGTGTAAGTCCCAAATCGCGCGATTCGGTGGAGTTGGGCGAACTGATAAACACTGCCTGTGGATTGCCGTCCCAAGCAGCGCTGTAGATCGCGGAACGCGGGTCCGGAGCAAATCGTGCAGAGGTCAGAGCACCGCGGCGGAATGTGAGCTCGTGAAAAGTAGGTACCGGTTGAGTGGCTACTCGGCCACCGATCAAGAAGCCGCCGAGGGCAGCGGCAACTAGCGCGATCAGGACAGCACCCGCGATCAGCGGAAACTGCTTCCTTTTTGAAACCTCCAGAACAACACGTTCCGACCTGTCTCGTGGGGGCGCGGGCGATGCTCCAGACTCCGCCAATTCGACTAGCTGTCGTCCTGAGGAGTGGCGGTCCCGCTGCAGGCGTTTGAGATCTGACCGCATCTCAGCCGCACTTTGGTAGCGCAGATCTCGGTCCTTTTCGAGCGCCTTGTTGACGATGCGCTCGATTTCTGGCGGGAGCTTGGGGTTCAAACGAACGGGTGCAGTTGGGGCTTTGTTGAGTATGGCATTGAAAATCGCGGCTGATGTGTTCCCCTCAAAAGGGAGACGGCCAGTCGACATCTCGTACAGCACCACGCCGAAAGAGAAAAGATCGGTTCGCGCATCCAGTTCTTCCCCCAAGGTCTGCTCCGGGCTCATGTATGCAACCGTTCCGAGTGCAGAGCCCGGCGATGTAAGGTCGTTAACGCTGACGCCGACCGTAGGACCGGCCGTGGCTTCCGCGGTTCCACTGCCCCCTCCGTGAGCTGAGACGACCTTGGCAAGTCCAAAATCCAGAATCTTCGCGTGACCACGTCCGGTAACGAATATATTTGCCGGCTTAATGTCACGGTGAACGATAGCCTTGGAGTGGGCGGCGTCGAGCGCGTCGGCAATCTCGATAGCAAGAGTGAGCAGCAGACCCACTTCGAGCGGTCGGTCGGTGATCCGGTGCTTAAGCGTCGTACCGTCCAGAAACTCCATGGCGATGAACGCCTGCGCGCCCTGTTCGCCGATATCGTGAATCGTGCAGATGTTGGGGTGATTCAGAGCGGACGCCGCTTGAGCCTCCCGCTGAAAACGCGCGAGCGCCTGCGCATCCCTCGATACCTCGTCAGGAAGAAACTTCAATGCGACGAAGCGATGCAGACGCGTGTCCTCGGCTTTATAAACGACACCCATCCCCCCGCCGCCGAGTTTCTCTACAATCCGATAGTGCGAGACTGTTTGTCCAATCATCCGGGGATATTTCTGGTCCGAGGGCCGCTCCATCTTACGGACCCGGTGTCTGCGAGTCAACGAATAGCGACTGCCGGCTGAATTCCTGCGAAAATAGGTCTGCGGACAGTTTATTCGCGAACCGTATGAGGAAACCCGTCCACAAAACTGAAGGGTCAGAAAATTCAACCGAAACTCTGAAAGGCTGGAAACAGATCGCTGACTTCCTGGGGGAACCTTCCTCAGTCGTCCAACGATGGGCGTCTGAAGGAATGCCGGTTCGCCGGCAGGGTCGCTACGTGGAGACCACTCCTGCTGAACTCAACCTCTGGCTCGGGCAAGAATCCGGAAAGCCGGTGCGCGTGGCGACGGAAGATACCGATCTGACCGCCGAACTAAAGCGCGGGCTTTCATTCGTGCGGCACGAGAAGCAGCCGGGCGTTCAGAAGAAACGGTCTGAGTCGCCCAAACAAGTCAATCGCAAATGAAAAAGCCGGCGATCCGCGTAACGAAATGGCTGCGTGAAATTCCTGTCGAAGCCACGTGCACTGCTTGCCCACTGACGGCCTTCAAAGCGAAAAGCTTAAGCCATCGGCCGAATCGCGAAGAATATCAAAAGTCGCTGCAGGAGCAATTCGAGGCGCACTGCAAAGTTACTCATCCTCCGGACGGTACGAACCAGTCTTGAACGCCATCCAGTGTCACCATTGACTGGACCCGTCCTTCGATTAACCGCCTTCCCTTGCGCTTCATCAATCTAGTGCCGAGTCTGCACAAGCAATAAGCCTTGCGACTCGCTCGCATTCATCGATTCCTGCAAAGACTAGACCTCCGGCGAACCGAGAGTTATCTTGTCAGATTGCGACACAATCCAGGTCGTTGCGGGGATGATGATGATTACACGACGGAAATTTCTTGACACTGTAGCGTTGAGCGCGGCCGGCCTGGCGGTGGGGACCACCGCCAAGAGTTATGCCCAGATTGCCGGAGCGAACGATCGCCTCAATTTCGCCGTGATCGGGCTGAATGGGCGCGGTTACGCGCATCTTTCTTCGCTTAAGGCAAACTACAACACCGCTCGCATCTCGTATGTTTGCGATGTGGATAGCGCCATTCTCGAGAAATTCGCCGGCAGCACGCGCAAAGAAATGGGCGAGGCGCCTCGGACGGAAAAAGACTTCCGCAAGATTTTGGACCAGAAGGATGTAGACGCCGTTACGATTGCTACCCCTGACCACTGGCATACGCCGATCGCTATCGCGGCGTTGAAAGCAGGCAAGCACGTTTACGTCGAGAAACCCTGCAGCCATAATCCCGACGAGGGAGAGATGCTGGTACGAGCGCAGCAGAAATATCACAAACTCGTGCAGATGGGCACGCAGCAGCGCTCTTCGCCGCATACTATCGAGATCGTTCAGAAAATTCACTCTGGCATCATCGGCAGGCCGTATTACGCCAAAGCCTGGTATGTGAACGTCAGAAAGTCGATTGGAACCGGCAAAGAGGTGCCGGTGCCACCTCAACTGGATTGGGATCTGTGGCAAGGACCCGCGCCGCGCCGCGTCTACAAAGATAACCTTCATCCTTATAACTGGCACTGGTTCAAAATCTACGGCACTGGCGAAACTCTCAATAATGGCACGCATGAGGTCGACGTCTGCCGCTGGGCTCTGGGCGTGGATTATCCCAAGCGGGTTACTTCCTCCGGCGGCCGATATCATTTCAAAGATGACTGGCAGTTTTACGACACGCTGGTTACGAATTTCGAATACGACGACCAGATGATTTCCTGGGAAGGCAAAAGCTGCGAAGGAATGAAAATCTACGGCCGCGATCGTGGCGCTACCATCATGGGAACCGAGGGAAGCGTGCTGGTCGATCGCGATGGCTATGAAGTCTACGACCTCAAAGGAAAGAAAACGAGCGAATCAAAATCCGGCATCAAGACTTTGTCAGCAGACTTGGTTGGCCGCGATTCCATGACCGATGCGCACTTCGCGAACTTCATCGCCGGAATTCGCAAAGGGGAAAAACTGAACGCGCCCATTGAGGTCGGCAACGTTGCCGTTACGATGTTGCAACTCTCCAACATCGCATGGGAAGTGAACCGGGAGTTGCAACTAGACCCCAAAGACGGACGAATCCAGGGGGATCCCGAGGCGATGAAAATGTGGGGACGGGAGTACGAAAAAGGTTGGGCTCCCGAGGTTTAATCGCGGGCACATTCTATGAAAGACAAACTTTCTCGTCGCAGCTTCCTTGGTTCCAGCGCCATCGTTGCCGGATCGTTGGCGGCTCCTAAAAGTCTTCTCGCGCATCATCTGCAGAGGCGTGCGGCGGACGAAGCACCTCTTCTCCGGTTGGGGCTGGCCAGCTACACGTTCCGCAACTTCACCCGAACGCAGTTGATCGGCTTCATGAAGCAACTCAACGTGGGGTCTCTCAATGCGAAGGATGTGAAAGATCATCTCCCGCTCGACCCTCAGCAAGAGGGCGCCGCGCTCGCGGATTACGCCGCGGCCGGGATGAAGCTTCACGCTGCCGGAGCTATTTATTTCAGTAAGGATGATGACGCCGACATTCGAAGTAAATTCGAATACTGCAAACGCGCAGGCATCGGGGTCATCGTTGCCGGCGATCCCGCGCCCGAAACTCTTCCCCGGATCGAGAAGTTCGTAAAACAGTATGACATTCGCATCGCAATTCACAATCACGGCCCAGAGGATAAGTTGTGGCATTCGCCGCTGGATGTTTTGCGTGCGCTAAAAGGAATGGATCCACGCATTGGCTGCTGCATCGACGTCGGGCACACGGTTCGCGCCGGAGTCGACGTGGTGCAGGCAATCCAGGAAGCGGGCCCCAGGCTATTTAACGTGCATATGAAGGATCTCGCGAACTCTCAAGATAAGGAGAGCCAGGTCGCGGTGGGCAATGGGATGATGCCGGTACGCAAAATATTTGAAGCGCTAATCGCGATCAACTACAACGGCTTCGTCGACCTGGAGTACGAAATTCATCCCGATGATCCCATGCCGGGCGTCATCAGCAGTTTTGCTTATATGCGCGGTGTGCTGGCCGGGATGGGTTACGCGAACATGGCTGTAGCAATGGGCTCATCCTAGCCCGGCGGTCTGCGGCGGATTCTCAAGCTACGGTTCAATTACCAGTCTCCCTTGTGTATTGCTTGGCTCTGTTCCTTCAGCCATGTAAGATGCACGCTGACCAGGGGAGGCTCCCGGGAATGTTCATGAGAAAGTCGGCGTTGCTGGTTGCTGTAATTGCAGCCATGGCCAGCATGGTCTCGCTATGCGCGCAGCAAGCGGATTCCGAGGAAGAAGGTCAGCTTCGGTTCCGCTTCGTGGGTCCGAAGGTGGGAAATCGCATTGCAGCCGTGGCCGGCGTGCCCGGAGACCCCAGTACCTACTATGCAGGAGCAGCCTCTGGTGGCGTTTGGAAATCGGCCGACGGCGGAAATCGCTGGGACCCAGTTTTTGATAAGCAATCGGCAGCAGCGATCGGTGCCCTTGCTGTGAGTCGCTCCGATCCCAGCACCGTTTGGGCGGGAACAGGCGAGGCGTGGGTTATCCGCGACAGCGACGTGATGGGGAACGGCATCTACAAATCAACCGACGCCGGCAAAACTTGGACGAACATGGGACTGTCCGAGAGCGGCCGCATCGGCCGCATCATCATCCACCCCTCGAATCCCGACATTGTTTTCGCGTGTGTGCTGGGACGCACCACTGGGCCGCAAACCGACCGCGGAGTTTTCCGCACAACCGACGGCGGCCTGCATTGGGACCGGGTGCTGTTTGCCGGAGAAAACGCAGGCTGCTCCGGGCTCTCCATGGACCCGCACAATCCCCACACATTGTTTGCCGGCATGTGGCAAGTGGAGATGCACACCTGGAGCGAACTCAGTGGCGGAGCGGCCAGCGGGATTTACGTCTCTCACGACGGTGGAACCAAATGGACTCGCATTGAAGAACACGGCCTGCCTCACGGGCCGCTGGGGAAGATCGATGTTGCGGTAGCTCCGACCAACTCGAATCGCGTCTTCGCCCTCATTCAAACTAAGGACCAGGGTTCCATATGGCGCTCCGACGACGCCGGTGCACACTGGAAGGCGGTGAATTACCAGCGCGCCTTGATTGGCCGCGCGGGCTACTACATTCGGCTGGCGGTTTCGCCGGGGAGTGACAATGAAATCCTGGTCGCCAATAGTTCCTTCCACCAGTCGCTGGATGGAGGCGAGAATTTCAAAGAAGTGCCGTGGGGCGGAGATACCCACGATATCTGGATGGATCCCACGAATGCCGACCGTTTCGTCATCACCGACGATGGCGGCATGAGCATCACGACTGTGCACGGGCGCGGCTTCCACCGAGTCACACTGCCGATCGGCCAGATGTACCACGTTGATGTCGACAACCAGGTTCCCTACTACTTCTATAGCAACATGCAAGATGACGGAAACATGCGCGGGCCTAGCCTGCCCATAGATTCCAGGGAGACAGGCTGGGACCACGCCATGGGCGGATGCGAATCGGGATTCACCGTTCCGGATTTGACCGATCCCAATGTCGTCTGGGCGACTTGCTACGGCAATAAAGTCACGCGCTGGGATGCCCGCACCAGGCATGCTCGCTCCGTCAGCCCCTGGATGCATACTCTGGACTCTCCGCCAAACGATATCAAGTATCGCTGCCATTGGACGGCACCGCTGGCCATCGATCCCTTCGATCACAATGCCGTTTACTACGGCTGCCAGGTGATCTTCAAAACCACGAACGCGGGCCAGAGTTGGTCGGTTATCAGCCCGGATCTCTCCACGCAGGACCCGGCGCGCATTGTGCCTTCAGGAGGAATCGTCGGCGACAATCTGGGGCAATTCTATGGAGAAGTTGTGTTCGCTATTGCGCCTTCGAAAATTAAGCAGGGGCTTATCTGGGCCGGCACCAATGATGGCCAGGTTTGGCACACCGATGAAAACGCGCACTGGATCAACGTCAGTAAGAATATTCCTGGACTACCTCCCTGGGGTACTATTACCAGCATTGCCCCTTCCACTTTCAATCCGTCAACCGCATATATCAGCGTTGATTTTCACCTTGTCGATAATCGCGATCCGTTCATTTACAAGACGACAGATTTGGGCAAGACCTGGAGGCTGGTCACCGGAAACTTGCCAAAGCATTCGTTGTCCTACGTGCGCAGCAT
>DASSRO010000341.1:0-14725 GCA_035701745.1 Candidatus Sulfotelmatobacter sp.
CAGGTTTTCCGTTCGGTACTGGATAAAGACGCGGCCCAGGGCCAGCTGTTCGGGGATCGGAGGATCGACGATCAGTTGCGCGGGAGCCTCATTTTGGATTGCCACTAACGGCGTCGCCCCCTTGATGTCCTTGGCGGTCTGCGCCGAGGCCGAGAACGCACTCAGCGCGGCCGCAATGCCGATGACGGCGGCCGTGCCTCTTGCGCTTCCCATGAAGTTGGCGCCTTTCGATGTATTGAGCATTGAAATCCTCCATCGTCAGAATTCGTTCGCATGCGCACCGCTTGCGATGATGCAAAATGCCGAACGCGAGACGATATTCTCGCGAGCTTAGCAGTCGCACAATTAGACGATGGTCGTAATCGCTGCTTAGGTAGTGGTTCTCGTTTGCGTCGCATCCTGGAGCCGCCACCACTACCAAAGTGGAATAGTGCTGCGCAGAAATTTGTGCATTCTTTATTCCTGTAGAGCAGCGCCAGAACGGCGTGACCGGAGGAACTATGAAACGAATTATTTGTTAGCTGGTTGCAATTGCAGCACTCGGCACAGTGGTTGCATCACTCAAGCCGGCATTTGGGCACGCCGGTGCACGATCATTGCCCCGCTGGCGTGACAACATTTACGTCGTAGTTTTGACGGAACCTCGCGGTCATTCTCACCAAATCTGCCACCGTGTTGGCTTTCATCTTTTGCATGACTTGGCCGCGGTGTGCCTTAACTGTGCTCTCGGCGATGCCGAGTTCGCCAGCGACTTGTTTATTCAACAAACCGGAGACGACTAACGCCATGACGTCTCGTTCTCGCGGAGTAAGTGACGCATAACGCTCTCGGAGTTCCCGCATGTCCGCGCCCCGAGCAAGGGCTAGGCGGCTTCGTTCAAGCGCTTGCCGGATTGCCGCCAGCAATACCTCGTCATGGAAGGGCTTCGTGAGGAACTCGGCCGCTCCCGCCTTCATTGCGCCGACCGACATGGGAATGTCGCCGTGTCCGGTGATGAAGATAATCGGCATGTCGCTGCGTTCGACGGCGACGCGCTTTTGCAGTTCGAGGCCATTGATGCCGGGCAGGGAAATGTCCAGCACCAGACAACTTGGAGTAAGTGCCCGCGGTCTGTCGAGGAATTCTTGTGCGGAGGCGAACGTTTCTGGGCGCCAACCTTCGTCTCTTATCAAGGTTCCCAGCGACTCCCGGATCCAGACGTCGTCATCAACAACGAAAACGATGGGCTTGGCAGTCGCCATTGGTAATGACCCCACTTCATGACCAAGCGTGCCGACTAGACTCATTGTAACCTCAGAACTGCGCAGCCGGGTTTCATTCCCCAGAGAGGGCCGTATTGACGGCGTCGAGCAAAGCGCTGTCGCTGAAAGGCTTGTACAGGAACCTCACCGCTCCTTGTCTGAGCGCCTGCTGGCGGATGTCGTCGTTTCTCTGACCGGTGATAAAGATGATTGGAATGGCTCGCCCACGCCGCTTCAATTCCTCTTGAACATCAAGCCCGGACATTCCCGGCATTGCCACATCGAGGATCAGACAGCTAGTTTCATCTACATGGTTAGACGAGAGAAACTCTTGCCCAGACGAAAAAGCTAGAGCCGAAAAACCGAATTCACGGAGCAAGTCGGGTACCGACTCGCGTAGCATCTCATCATCATCGATCACCGATAGAAGCGTACCTTCCCCGGAGGCCTTCACAGACTGCATAACAACACAATGCACCGCTCTATCGGCGCCGTCCATTCGACTTTAGTACTGCTCGGCTGCCGTCTCGGAGCACAGATCCGCACGACCCCCAATTGGAGCCCTGAATCAATGGGAAGAGGCGTATTCTGATCCACTGCCGGAATGTGGATATGAGCGTGTGGCGAACCACGAAATCAGAAGGTTTTGCAGCACCTGAGGCTGGTGCGATGAAATTTGCTTGAGCAAGGTCGCGACGTCGAAATAAATACGGCCCGCGGTGATCTGCCGCTTCACTGGATCGAATTCGTACACTCCGCAACCAGGCAACTTCACTGCGGAGCCTGTTGGGGCACTGCCCGCGAAACTCCCCTTGTGAGCCGCCTCAAAGGTCCATTCGACGGCGACGGAGCCTTTGCCGCAGATCAGGTTCTTCACAACGTGACGGTTTCCCGGAAAACCGGCGACAAAGGGGCGAACAAACTGGTCTCGCAGGGCCGCCTTCCCATGGATGACTGTGCCCGGAATTTCCAGCGACACGGTGTCAGAGTAGTAGGAGAGAATCCGATCCTCATCGGTTCCTTCCCATGCTTTGAAATACTCGTCGATGAACGTCCGGATGTCATCAACGGAAGAAATCACTGCAGAGACAGCCATAGCTCCTCTCCTGCGCCAAGCATTTTAGCTCAATCTGCACGACCATGCCGGTCCGTTAGGAACTCGTCGAGTGCGGACCCTCGCCCGAGGCGTTCTCTCAATCACAAGGAACAGAAAATGAGAAGGTGGTGCCTGGCCCGTCATTCGGTTCAGCCCAGAGTCGGCCATGATGTCTCTCGATGATCGACCGGCTGACAGACAACCCGATACCCATGCCGCCGGTCTTGGTTGTGTAGAAGGCCTCAAACAGCCTCTCAAAGTCTTGGGGCTTAACCCCGCACCCGTCATCGCGCACGCTCAGACGCACACGATCGTCTCCTTCTCGCTGAGTTCTGATCAATAGTTGACGAGGCCGGTCCTCAACATCGACCATTGCGTCGGAAGCGTTGCGCAGCAGGTTCAGGGTGACTTGCTGCAGTTGGACACGATCGCCAATGACGTGAGGGAGGTTTTCGGCGAGTTCGGCCCGCAGAACAACCCGATTTCTCTGAAGATCACTCGACGACAATGCAATGACCTCTCGCGTCGCCTCGTTCAAATCTAACGTCTCCAGTGTGATTTCCTTCTTACTAAACAGAGCACGTAATCGCGTGATCACATCTGAGACGCGGTTGCCATCGCGAATCGTCCGCACTACCGTCTCGCGAGCGCCGTCAACATTCGGAGGGTCGGCATTCAACCTGCGAAGACAAATACTGGCGTTCGTGATAAGGCTCGCCAACGGCTGATTGATCTCATGGGCGATTGACGCGGTCAACGCATTCAGGGTGGTGATACGCGCCACGTGCGCGAGCTCAGAGCGAGCCTTGTCCAGGGCCTGCTCGGCAGTCTTGCTTTCCGTTACGTCTTGCAGAGCACCGATAAACAGAGGGCGACTCTCAACTTGGGTCATGACGCGAGCCATGCCCCGGATGTGCTTCTCGATTCCACGGGAGGTCAAAATCCGAAATACAAAATCGACATCCGCACCCGTCATGGCGCGGGCGATCATGGCATCGAACGATGGCAGATCCTCGGGATGGATGAGATCTCGAACTTTATGCACGGTAACTTTCACCTCTGGATCGAAGTCGAAAATCCGGAAGGTTTCTTCAGACCAGTCGTGGGTGTCGGCCACCAAATCCGTGATGAAGCTGCCCGTTTTGCTCAGTCGCTGCGCCTCGGCCAAGCGAAGGTAGGCTTGCCCGACCCGGGCCTCGGCACGTTTTCTGTCGTCTATGTCTGTATTTGTCCCGTACCATTTAACGATCGTCCCGGAATCGTCGCGCACGGCGCTGGCTCGAATCAAAAACCACCGGTACTCGCCGTCGAAACGCCGCATTCGGACCTCGATCTCTCCCTGTTCTCCCGTCGCGATGATCGATCGCCAGTAGTCCTTTAGACGGTTCGAGTCGTCGGGGTGAATTGCCGAGGTCCATCCCCAGCCCAACGCCTGTTCCGCGGAAAGGCCTGCATAATCGAGCCAGCGTTGGTTGAGGAAGTCGGCGGAGCCGTCTGGACGAGCAGACCATGCAAACGTGGGTATGGTGCTGATGATCAAACTTAAATTGCGCTGGCTCGACTGCAGCGCCTCTTC
The DNA here is from genome assembly GCA_035701745.1 of Candidatus Sulfotelmatobacter sp. Classification (GTDB taxonomy): domain Bacteria; phylum Acidobacteriota; class Terriglobia; order Terriglobales; family Acidobacteriaceae; genus Sulfotelmatobacter. The sequence goes on from DASSRO010000341.1 coordinate 3,914, forward strand.
CGCCTTCTTGCGATCATCGATGTCAGTAAGAAGCAGGTACCACGCGGTGATTTTGCCTTCTGGATCTCGCACAGGAAGCCCGCGAACCTGGAACCATAGGTAAACGCCATCAGCGCGTCGACAGCGGTGCTCAACCTCATAGATTCGTCCCGCTTCGATTGACGCTTTGCGTGCCTGGAGTACTCCAGGCAGGTCGTCAGGATGCACCACGCCGATAAGAGACCAGTTCTTCAAATCCTCAGCAGTCTTGCCAAAATATTCCAGGGTCTGACGGTTGAGGAATTCAACTTCGCCCGTTGCCCCCGTTGTGGCCACGAACCCGGGAATGTTGTCCACGATCTCCCGCCAGGAGAGTTCTCTCGCACGCAGGGCTTCCTCACCCCGCTTGCGGTCCTCGATGTCGATACAGGTCCCGTACCATTTAACGATGTTCGCCGATTCATCTCTCATGGGATTGGCGCGAATCAGGAACCATCGATATGTAGCGTCGAAACGGCGAATCCGCGCCTCCGTGTCGACCGGTGCGCCCGAGGCCAGAGATGATTGCCAAACTTCGATAAGTTTCGTGCGGTCATCCGGATGAATCGCTTCTGCCCAGCCCCATCCACGCGCTTGTTCCGCAGTTATGCCCGCGTAGTCGAGCCACACCTGGTTGAGGAAGTCGCAGTAGCCATCCGGAAGAGTGGTCCACGCCGTCGTCGGAATAGTATCGACAACCTGCCGCAGCCTGGCCTCCGACTTCCGGACTTCCTCCAGAGCATTTCTAAGCGCTTCCTGCGAACGTTGGCGTTCAATTGCGATGCGGGCGATCTGCCCCGCACCCCTGATGAGCGCGAGGTCTTCCTCACAGGGAACTCGCGCCTGGTACGAGTAAAATGCGAAAGTTCCCAACACCTCGTTGTCTTTTGTCAGGATCGGCTCCGACCACGCGGCCCGAATCCCGCTCCGAATCGCGAGATCGCGAAACTGATGCGGCCAGTTTGGCTCCGTGGCGACATCCGAGACAATGACCCGCTTTTTCAAAAATGCCGCAGTTCCGCATAAACCGGCGTCGAAGGCGACGGGCACGGGGATTATGGTCGAAATCCACTTTTCTGGGACTCGCTGGCCACCGCCCTGCCAAAGCTGCTTTCCGTTGGCATCCATGACCAGGACTGTTGTAACGGAGGGCGCAACTTGGATGTCAATAGAACTACACAATTGATCCAACACTTCCCGGAGACTCGCCCCATCTGCCACCATCTCGAGTGTCCGTTTTTCTGCGGCGTGTAGTAACTCCCTTTGACTTGCATACTCGATATCGATTCCCGTACCGTACCATCGGATCACCGCTCCGGCCTGGTCACGGAGTGGTTCACGGCGAAACGAGAACCGTCGGAAGACTCCATCCGATCGGCGCAACCGCACTTCACACGGCTGCCCATCGTTAGCGTCGCTGAGCGTCCCCCATTTCTGCGCCAAAATCCGAAGGTCGTCAGGATGAATCGCGGCCTTCCAGCCCCAGCCAGATGACTCTTCAAAGGTGAGCCCCGTATATTCGCACCATTGCTGATTGACGAAGTGCACCGTACCCTCAGGATCACTCGACCACGTGAGCGTAGAAATCGTACCGCCAAGCGGGCGATTTTCGACTTCGTCTTGGGACCCGGGAGGGGGAGCTTTGGCGGAAACCATCGGCGAATTATAGGCCAAGACTGAGCTTGGGAGGACCCCAAGGTCGGGTCAAGTGATCGCTTTCGGCGAGGTATCCGACGCGCTAATTGGCTACGAGAAGCTCCACGAGGTACGACTTCGCCGGCAGGACACCGTTTCGGATCTGGAGGAGATGGTTCGCATCCCAAGCTTCGCTATAAAAGTGGAAAGACCTATCTCGAGGTTCTGGACGGGCAACGATCACTCTACGGCGCCCAGTTGACGCTCGCTTCGGCCCGGGGCGACGAATACAGAAGTCTTGTGCAACTCTACAAGGCCCTCGGCGGAGGCTGGCAACAATAATAGGAAACACTCGTGAGCGATGCCCTTACAGTCTTTCTTCTCACATTAGTGCGATCTCTCGCCTACATCGTTAAGACGACGCGGAACTCGGCCTTACCGCTGAGCATCCGTGAATATGCTTCAGCCACACTTTCGAGTGGATACGTTTCGATCATGGGGCGCACGCCGGTGAGTACGCAGAAATTCAGAGTGTCTTCTGATGCGGCAGGTGTTCCCGCGGCCCATCCCTCGATCGTTTTACTGCCAAAAATCAGCTGGGCCGGCGTGGCCTCGATGGGATCGGGGCCGGCTCCGACCACAACCAGTTTGCCGTTTGGTCCGAGACCGTCAATCAACGCGGACATGGCTTTGGAACTGGGGGCCGTGGCGAGTATCACGCGCGCACCACCCAATTTTTGTAACTCCTGGGCAGCATTCGTCGCCTGGCTGTCAAGGTAGACGTGTGCTCCCAACTTTTTAACTAGCACGGCGTTTTCGGGTCCACGCCCGATCGCCACGACGTTATAGCCAAATTTGTTAGCGAACTGGACTCCCAGGTGACCCAGTCCGCCGATGCCCTGCACGGCCACAAGATCGCCCGGCATGGCGCCGCTGTGCCGGAGGGCGTTGTACGTTGTGATTCCGGCGTCGAGCAGGGGCGCGGCGTCGACGTCACTAAGGCCGTCTGGGATCGGCACCAGCGCTTCGACGGGCGCTACCATGTATTGCTGATATCCGCCGTCAAAGCTGGCGCCGGTGATCTTCACGTTGCGGCAATTGCGAAAGTCTCCGCGGCGGCATTCGCGGCAAGTGCCGTCGTGCCCTCCGTGCCAGCCGACTCCGACCCGCTGACCGGCCTTCCACACCGTGACCCCGGGTCCAACTTCATCAACAACTCCCGCAACTTCATGCCCTGGAACACGTGGATATTGAATCCAAGGCAACACGCCCTCTTTGATGAGCACGTCACTGTGGCAAATGCCACAGGCCTGTACTTTAATGCGCACCTGCCCTGCCTCGGGTTCTGAAACTTCGCGCTCGACGATCTCGAAGGCTGCTCCGGGTTTGGAGATCTGAGCGGCCTTCATGATTGCTACTGTGGGTTTTACGACGGTTAGCGTTGCCATAAATCCTCCTACGACCTCGGGCGTTTAGTCTGCGTTGATCTGGCTGTCGTTATTGTTCTCCTGAAGGCGGGCCAAGGGACTACTTCACCATGCAGCACGGGTAGCAGGGCTTCGACGCAAGAGCACCCCGCTCACGACCATGCCCCACACCACGCCGATGGCGGGCGAGACGAAACGCGAATAGACACCGTCGGGTGCCCAAAGCCCGCCGCTCAGCCAAGTGGTGCCCCCGAGTAAGACCAGCACGACTGCAGCGACCCCGGCAGCGAACAGCGCGTTCGAGATTTGCCTGGCCCGCCACAGTCCGAACGCAGAAGACATGATCAGCATCGCCCGCGGGAACGAGGTCAGGACAAAGCCAGCCCATACAAAGTCGTTCAAGCCGGACGTGAGCGCATGGTTCCCGGAGCCAGCGATCGAGTAAGCGACGACAGCCACCACGGCTACAAGCAGAAAGAACAACCCTCCGAGCGCGGCGCTGGAGGCGGTCGCCGCCGCGCCCCATCCGTCATACCCCGCATCTGCCAAGGTGGTCCTGACAGCAGCGGCGAACCACATGAGATTGAGGACGGCCAGGCCGTAGAATATTGCCGCGATCAGGATGCGTGCGCCCGAGCCGCCATAGAAAGCGGCGAGTGCGTCTGGCAACGCGCCGACTCGCGGCTGGTTTCCGTAGGCGATGTATCCGACGATGAAGCAGAGGGCGGACTGGATCCCGGCTGTGCGCCAGAGGCGTTCCCAGAATGCAGGGTTCGTGTACAGGCTGCTGGATTTCGCGCCGCTGGATGTCATGATGGTTGTCGTGGATGCGCTCATGAGAGTCTCCTGTCGAACTGAAATGAGGCTACCGAGGTAACCCTGCGAAGTGACGGGATTCAACGAACACTTTGCCGCTATCGCGATTCTCAGCGTCCGGGTGGAAAAAGCGCAATTAGACAAAGGTACGGGTTACACTCTCGACCAGGAACAGGCGTGGTCGACGGGCAAGACCGCATGCGACTTGATAGTGTCGATAAATGTGCAGGGAGGATGGCGCAGATTGAACACCTGATCAGGCCGGAGTCGTCCGGCTACGAGGCTTGGAAGGTAGCGCCGGGAATCGTGAAATAGAATGTGGCGCCCTTGTCGACTTCAGCAAACGCCCAAACTTGTCCGCCGTGACGATGAATAATTCGTTGCACAATTGCCAACCCCACGCCGGTCCCTTCAAACTGCTGCCGTGTGTGCAACCGCTGAAAGACGCCGAAAAGCTTGTCCGCATATCGCATGTCGAAGCCCACTCCATTGTCGCGCACAAAGTAGATGGGCAAGCTGGGATCGAGAAGGGCCAGTGGCGTTGCCCCTTTCTCGTCGTCTTCTTTTAAATCGGCGAGGCGAGTTGCGCCTATCTCGATCCTGGCACTCTTACACCGCCGCGTGTATTTCAGTGCATTCGAGATGAGATTGACGTATACCTGTCGCATGAGTTGCAGGTCGGCTTCGCATGCAGGTAGCTTCCCGATGACCAGTTCGACTTCTCGCCCCTTCAGATCTGCTTGTACATCATCGAGGACTTGACGTACAAGATCGACGGGCGCCAACCATTTTTTGCTCAAGCCTTGACGCCCCAGCCTGGAAAATCCCAAGAGATCGTCGATGAGACTTCCCATGCGTGCCGCACTGTTGCGCACCGTTTCAAGCTGTTTCTGAGCCTCGGGTGGCAACTGCGCCTTGTAGTCTTCAACTAACGCTTGGGAGAATCCGTCAATCGCACGAAGAGGGGCGCGCAGGTCGTGAGAAACCGAATACGAAAATGCTTCAAGCTCTTTGTTGGCAGCCTCCAGTTCAGCAGTACGTTGCCGCACGCGATCCTCTAGTTCCTCGTTCAGTTGACGGACTTCCTTTTCTGCACGTTGGAGAAGGGTCACGTCGCGTGCGGCCGCGAACGCCCCCTGCACTTCGCCTTCGGCATTCTTATAGAGGCTCGCGTTATACAAGACGTCGACGATACTTCCGTTTTTATGGCGAATGGCCAAAGGGTAGTCGCGGACGAAGCCGCGTGAAAACACTTCTTCGTAAGCCTGGCGCGCCGCGTGGGGCTTGGTGAAATAATCTGAGAAGTCGCTACCGATCAATTGATCCCGGGATGCCCCCGTAGCCTTTTCGGTCGCTTCGTTGACATCGGTAATGCTTCCATCCCGGTTGATAGTGACCAGCGGATCGAGACTGGCCTCGATCAGGCTGCGAACGTAGCGGGAGGATTCGCGCAGTTTCTCTTCAGCTTGCCGCTGTTCGGTGATATCGACATCCATCTCCAATACCAGGGGCGCACCATCACTGTCGGTAAAGGGGAAGTCGAAAGCGTGGATACGGCGACCCGCTGGACTGGTGACCTCCCAATCATGCGGACGCCCGGTTTCGAGCACCTTAAAGCTCTCGCAAAATTCGCAACGCTGACTTTTGCCAAAGCAATACTCATAGCACGTTCTTCCCTGAGACTCACCAAACTGTCTTTTGAAAGCCTGATTGGCGAAACTGATCTGGCACTCCGGTGTGAGCAGGCAAACCATAACCGGCAAGCAGTCGAGGACGGACTCGAACCGCCGGCGCGCTTGGTCGAGAGCCTCCTCCGCCCGCTTTCGGTCAGTAATGTCGCGATTGATTTCCATGATGGCATTGGGATTGTTCTCGTCGTCACGTAAGAGCGACCAGCGGCTGGCGACGACAATTCTTCGGTTATCCCGACATCTGTGCGTCAGTTCGCCTTCCCACTCCCGGGTCCTCTGCATTTCGGCTTGCATCGCTTGCAGCGAATCCGGAAATCCAGTCTGGAGGAGTTCTTGCGAAATCTTGCCTACGGCCTCTTCCGCGGACCATCCATAGAGATCCCGTGCGCCACGATTCCAGAACAGGATCTTCCCGTCTAACGCGCGAACGAGGATGGCATCGTGCGCCAAGTCCAGCAAGGCAGCCTGCTGCCGGACCTTCTTTTCAGCCTGCTTCCGTTCCGTCACATCCAACATGGAGCCGATGGCGCGAACCGGCCGGTTCGCTTCATCACGCAGGACTTCTCCGCAGCAAGACACATCCCGAATTTCACCGTCCGGCTGGACAACGCGGAAATCCAGTTGAAACTGGCTTTGGGCGTCGACGGCATCGCGAATGGTTTTCGCGACGCGCTCGTGGTCGGCGGGATGAATCATCTCAAGGGATGACTCCCAGGTCGGCTGCTGGGAACTGCGGGTCAGGCCAAAAATGCGGTACAGTTCGTCCGACCAGGTTTGGGTATTGTCGGCCAGATTCCATTCCCATGCTCCCAGGTGTGCGATGCGGGCAGTTGTATTCAGCCACTCCTGGTTGCGCAGCAGGGGCTCGTAGGAGGCTCGCGCCTCGGCAATTTCCGTGTTCGCCTTGGCCCGAGCTGCTTCTACTTCCTTTTGAAGCAGCTTCTCCCGGACGCTACGATATTCATCCTCAAGCTGTTTGCGGCGCAGTTGTGCGCGAACCCGCGCCCTCAGCACCTCGAAGTCGCTCGACTTCGCGATGTAGTCGTCGGCTCCGGCATTGATTCCTTCGACCATCGCTTTAGTTTCTTCCACGGCTGTCAGGATCAGCAAAGGAATGCTTTGCCAGGCTCGTGTTTTCTTGATGATCTGGCAAGTCTCCTGGCCGGACAGGCCCGGCATTAAGAGATCAAGAAGAATGCAGTCGACTTGCTGCACTTCCAGCAACTGTAGGGCGTCCTTGCCGGAACGAGCTGCAATCACGTCGTAACCTTCTTTACGCAACTCTTCTCCCAACGCATGCAAGTACGTGGGGCTGTCGTCGACGGTCAGAATCTTGTTGGGTCCGAGCAGACCGGTAACTGCGGGTTCGGCCGCTTGCGGGCGCAGAGAACGCAGGAGAGCGACAATCCTTGCCAGGATGAGATCCGTGTCTGATCCCTTGCGAACATAGGCATCAGCTCCTGCCTCAAACGTCCGCAACTCGTCCTCGACCGATTCCGTGGCCGTCAACAGGAGGCAAGGAGTTCCCCGCAGCGTAATGTCGTCTTTCAGCCTCCGGATTACGTTGACCCCGCTCAGGCTGCCGGGCAATAAACCGTTGACAATCACTGCATCGGGACGTGCGGCCACGGCTGCACGCAGGCCCTCTTCACCGTTCTCCGCCGTTACGACCTCATACCCTGCATTTTCTAAAGTCGCTTTGAACTCGTTCCGGAAAGTAAGACTGTCATCGATGAGGAGCAATCTTGTGCGTGACGGATCAATGTTTCGCTCTTCGGCATTCATCAGTTGCCGTGCACGGGCCAGAACATTCGCGGGATCGTAGGGCTTTCCAACATACTCATCTGCGCCTGTTCTCAGCCCGCGCACTCGATCCCGCACTTCGGCTTCGGTCGAAAGCAGGATCACCGGCGTGAAGGAAGCGTCAGCAGTGTTCTTGATCTCGCGCAGCAAATCAACGCCGTCCCCATCGGGAAGAACGACATCGAGCACCACCAACGAAAACTTCTGCCGGGCGAGGGTTTCTCTGGCGGCCTTCAGCGTTTCGCAAGTGGTCGCAGCCACTCCGATCGACTCAAATGCTTCTTGCAGATCCATGCGAACTGTCAGGCTGTCGTCGACAATGAGGACGTGAAGACTCATATGAGACTCCCTTGGCTACGCCTTAACCGCCAGTGCAGCACGCCTGCTGGCAGTGGCTAGCCTGACCAGGGTTGGTCCGATGTCGGCAAGGCTGAGAACCAGCTGCGCCGCTTGCAAACGGATGGCCTCCTGGGGCATGCCGAACACGATCGAACTGGCTTCATCCTGGGCCACGGTAAACCCTCCCGCCTTGCGAATTTCCAGCAGCCCGCTGGCGCCATCCTTGCCCATGCCGGTCAATAAACATGCGACTGCGTCGTTTCCCATCTCGCGAGCGATAGATTCAAACATCACATCGACCGACGGCCGGCACGAATGGCGCTCTCGTTCCCGGTTCAGCCGCAAGCGGCCGTCGCGCACAATCAGATGCTGATTCGGAGGAGCCATGATGACCCGTGAACTTCCACGGGCTGGAAGAAGTTCTCCGTCTTCGGCATAAGCCACACGCAACGCCGATTGACTATCGATCCACTCCGCCAGGTACCCGCCCAGCACTTCACTTATATGGACCACCAGCAGGATCGGCAGGGGGAAGCCAGCCGGAAGCGCGCGCAGGATTTCGACGATGGCGGCGGGCCCGCCAGTCGACGTGCCGATCGCAACCACTCTGTATCCGTCGTTTGGCTGTTCGGAAGTTGACGCAGACAGGCGCATGTGCGCGGTGGGTGTCGCTTTGCGCCGGCCTCGCACATGGGTGATCACACTGATTCTGGAGATCAATTTCACTTTGGCTAGGAACTGTTGTTCCCATCTGCCATCCATTTCGTCGCCGTTGGGTTTCTCCAAAACGTCGAGGGCGCCGGCGGCCAAAGCATCGTAGGTCTTGAACAATTCCCCCCGGTTGGCGGAGGCGGAAACAATGAGAATTGGCGTGGGGCAGTAAGCCATAATGTATTCGGTCGCGGCCAGACCGCTCATGACCGGCAACACCATGTCGAGCACAACGACGTTTGGCCTTAGCCGCTCACACAGCTCGATGCAGCGCCTGCCGTCGTCCGCCTCCGCGACCACTTCGATTTCCCCATCCCCGGCGAGAATCTCCACCAAGTGCTGGCGTACAGTCAGCGAGTCTTCGACGACGAGAACGCGAATCTTCGACATGCCTACTCCAGTAATTGCGCTACTGTCTCCAGGAACGCGGTTTGATCAAATTCGCTCTTGACGAAATATGCACGAGCTCCCGCCTCTTCGCCTCGATGCTGATCTTCGGGCGAGCTCCGGGAGCTGACCAGGATCGAGGGTACTTCTCGGAGTTCCTGGTCCCCGCGAGCCCGGGCTACGAATTGGAATCCATCCATACCTGGCATCTCGATATCGACCACGAACAGACCATAGTTGTGGAGATGTGCCATGTGCAGCGCGTCTTCTCCAGAGCTCGCGGCTTCTACTTCGTAGCCGGCCGACTCGAGAATGTTTTGCTCCACCATGCGTGTGGTCAGCGAATCGTCAACGATCAGAACCGGCAGATTCTTTTTCCCCGCCCGCATCTCGTGATTGCGGCCATGGCATATTGCTTCGACCAATCCGGCGGGATCGAGAACCAGCAAGGGGATCCCCTCCGAATCCAACGATGCTCCCGCCACGAAAGCTTCGCTGGCCGTGATCGGCGACAAGGAACGTACCAAGACCGATCGAGTGCCCAGGAGTTTCTCTACACCAATCGCCGCAAGTTTTTCGCCTGAGCGAATGACCACGGCGGTTTTGCGCTCCAAGCCGTTCCTTCGTCCGTTCTCGGTGCCCAGCATCGTGGAGATTGGGAGAAATGGAATCGCCGTGCCCTGGCAAGGTATCGACTCGGTCGATCCCGACGAGGCAAGATCGCCGCCGCCGATCCGGAGGGTTTGGCTGATTGCACTGAGCGGTATTGCGGCTGTAACGCCGAAGGACCGGATCAGCAGAGCTTCTATGGATGTCAGCGAGATGGGAACACTGATCTGCACCGTCGTCCCGCGACCGGGAACAGTCTCGATCGAAATTTCCCCTTTGAGGCGCTCGACCGCGTCGCGAACCACATCCAGACCGATTCCCCGGCCGGCGGTTGCGGTTACCGCATTAGCCGTACTAACCCCTCTTCGCAAGATGAGGTCGATAGCTTCCCGCACCTCCAGTGTGCCCGCTGCGCTGGGACAAATTGCTCCCTTTCTCACGGCTGCTTTGCGGATGGCTTCGATGTCGATACCGGCGCCATCGTCGCTGCACACCACGAGGACTCGGCCGCCTCGGCGCTCGGCTCTGACTTCGACTCTTCCGAGAGGCTGCTTGCCGGCGCCCGCCCGCGTCTTCTCATCCTCGATTCCGTGGACAAGCGCATTGCGCACAAGATGCAGCAGAGCGTCCTGTAAAAGTGCAAGAACATCCGCATCCATGCGAATATCTCCGCCACTGGTCTCTAGCTGCGCCCGCTTCGCGACGGCCGTTGCCGCTTCCCGGCATGCCCGCGCCATGGCCGGGACGATTCTCTCGAAAGGCAGCAAGCGTAACCGGCTCGCGCGCTCTTGCGATTCGACAAGCTCGCGCTCGGTTCGCTCGATGCTCGTCACCCAACTCCGCTCCGCGCGAGTTATGTCGGTTAACAGTTGCCCGGCGCATGCCCGGACCTTTGCGCTAATGGTTCCATTGCTTCTTTGGGTCGGAATTTCGAGTTGCCGGACAATCGCGGCGGCCGATTCCCGGGCCATCCGAATCGCGTCTGCTCCGGTCCTCATTGCCGTTACCTGTACTCCTGTTTCTGCAAGGTTGGAGAGCAAGGCTTCAAGATCCCCGAGTTCTACCCGCACCGTTTCCAAGGCCTCGCGCGAGCGTGGAGGCGAAACGGTTCCCGCTTCCGGTGTATCGGCCGGCGGAACAAGAAGAGCCAATTTCTCCGCTATTTCATCCAGCTTCTGAAGTGCTTGGCCTGCCTGTTCTGGAGGCACACTCTGAGCCGATTCACGAAAGGGAGCCAGAATGTCCTCGAGAGCGTGGGCTGATTCAGCGATAGCCGTCTGCTTGACGACGTGCGCCGCTCCCTTAAGGGTGTGGGCGAGGCGCAGTAACTTGGCGATGACCGTGGGATTGGATATTATCCCCTGTTCAATCTCCAA
>DASSRO010000342.1:0-6874 GCA_035701745.1 Candidatus Sulfotelmatobacter sp.
CGAAGTAGCCGCCGGGCTGGCGCAATCCCCGCTTCTCGCAAAGGACGCGAGAAATGGGACACCCGGCTTGACAGAAGTCACACCCGCTGCGATCACCGACGAGATTGTGCGCGACGCGCTGCAGAAGCGCATTCTGCTCTACGACAAGACGGGCGAAGAGCATTACAACCTGATTTCCGCGCTGCACAAGTCGGTGCGCAACAGCGATCCCGACGCTGCCCTGTACTGGCTTGGCCGCATGCTGGAAGCGGGAGAGGATCCGCTCTACGTTGCGCGGCGCGTAGTCCGCATGGCGGTGGAAGATATCGGCCTGGCCGATCCAAACGCGCTTTCGTTGTGCATGGCGGCGCGCGATGCGGTCGACTTCATCGGCATGCCGGAGGGCAATCTGGCGCTGGCGCAAGCCGTGGTTTATCTGTCCGTCGCGCCCAAATCGAATGCGTTGTATACCGCCTACGGCCAAGTGCAGCAGGACGTGGAGCAGACGGCGGCCGACGCGGTCCCGCTGCATCTGCGTAATGCGCCGACCGGATTGATGAAGGGACTCGGATACGGGCAGGGATATCAATACGCCCACGATCTTGAGACCAAAGTCGCCGATATGCAGTGCCTGCCCGATAATCTGCAAGACCGCGTCTATTACCGTCCCACGCAGGAGGGCATTGAAAAGCGCATCCACGAGCGGATGGAAGAGACTAAGCGGCAGCGTTCGCGGGCCCGCGGGCATGGCCTCGAGGCCGCAAAGAAAGAATCTTAACGTGTTGGCCCAACATCATATTCGGCATCGGTGAGGGCTTGCCGAGCCACCTTCTATTACAAGGACTGGTGCCATGGCTGCAACTCCTAATGCCCCATTCAACGAAGTGGTTGCGGGCCGCCCCTTGCCCGTCGATCTGGTCGAAGACCTGCAGCGGGTGCAAAAGGCCGCGCAACGAATCACCTCCATTCTCGATCTCGACCAACTCATCAGCAGCGTGGTCCAGGAAGTAACTCAATCGTTTGGCTGCCTCGAAACCAGCATCTATTTACACGACGAGCGGCGCGGCGAGATGGTGCTGAGCGGAGTGCGCGGCTGCACCCTGCACAGCACAGGGCATCGCCTGAAAATTGGTTGTGAGGGCATGGTCGGCTTTGTTGCGGCCAACGGCCAGATGCGTTACGCTCCCGACGTCCGCAAAGATCAGTACTACGTCTCCTGTGAGGAGTCGACGCTGTCGGAAGTCGCGATTCCGCTGCGCGTCGGCGATAACCTGGTGGGCGTATTTACGGCGTCCCATCCGGAAGTCGATGGTTTTCCGCGTCAGCAGTTACGAATTTTGCAGGCGTTGTGTGATCACATCGCGGTCGCGATTCACAATGCGCGGCGTTTGCAGTCGGAGCGCGCCGAACGCGCCGACCTCGACCGTGAGGCTCAGGAAGCGCGCGCCATGCAGCAGGCGCTTCTGCCCAAAAGTTCTCCGTATATTCCGGGATACGTGGTTTCTGGCTTGAGCGTGCCGGCGCGAGCGGTGGGCGGCGATTGGTACGACTTCATACCATTTCCTGACGGGCGCTGGGGGCTGGTTCTGGCCGATGTCTCGGGCAAGGGCACGGCCGCCGCGTTGCTCATGTCGGCCACGCGCGGTGTGCTGCGATCCCTGGCGGAGGCTTGCTGCACTCCCGGCGAAGTGCTCACTCGGCTCAACCAATTGCTGGTGGATGACTTTCCCGCCGGAAAATTTGTGACCATGGTTTATGCCGTGCTCGATCCCTCGCAGCGCACGGTGACGTTCGCCAACGCGGGTCATTTGCGGCCGCTGTTGATCGATCACGACGGCGAGCACTTTCTCGATACCGAGCGCGGCCTGCCGCTGGGCCTGGGTTGCGGCGATTATTCGGAGACTCGCATCGAACTCTCTGCCGGTTCCAAGCTGGTTTTTTATAGCGATGGCATCACGGAAGCGGAAAACGTGGACGGCGATGAGTACGGTCCGTGCCGATTGTCGGCCCATGCAGCGCGGGACGGTTCATCGGCAGTCAGCATTGTGGACGACGTGCGAGCGTTCGTGGACGGGGCAAGCTTGCGCGACGATGCCAGCGTGGTTTTCGTGGGCGTGGGGCGGTAACGCGCTTCGCAAATTCCGTTTGTCATCCTGAGCGAAGCGAAGGATCCCTACCCATATGTCATGCGTTGCGAGTATAGGGATCGTTCGCTTCGCGAAGGATGACAAGCAAACTTTTCAGCGCTGGCGGGCCCGGTGTTCTTTGAGAATGCAGCGATCCATCACTACGAAGATTCCCGCCTTGCGCGCCTTTTCCGCAGCCTTCTCGTGAATCACATCTTCCTGCATCCAGATGGCAGGAACTTTTAACTCGATCGCCTGGTCAACCACCTCTTCCACGAACTCGGGACGGCGGAAGATATTCACGATCTCGATCTTCTCCGGCACATCGACCAGCGATGCATAAGCTTTCTCGCCCAGGCACTCCTCGACTTGCGGATTGACCGGAATGATGCGGTATCCGTGGGTTTGCATGTACGCGGAGACGCCGTGACTGGGGCGCAACGGGTTACAGGAGAGGCCGACCACGGCGATAGTTTTCGAGCGCTTCAGCAACTCGGCAATCGGATCGGGCGGTAAGGAAGCCATGCGGTCTCCGAATTCATTTCTTGTTGGCGGCGTCGAGCTTCTGCTTGTACATTTTCATCGCGAGCTTGCGGATGGTTTCCGAAACTTCTTTGTTGCCGGAAAGATTTTTCAGATCCGCGATCAGCAGGTTTTTCATCAGGCCCAGGCCGAGGTCGAGGGGCGTGCGCGGGTTTGCGACCAGATTGCGCACGACGATGTAGTTCTTCATGAAGCGGCGCTTCAACGGAATCTGGCGCAGCACGGCTTCCAGCACATTTTTCTGGCTGGCGAACTTCTCCACTTCGCCGTCGGTGAGTTTGGGCGCCTCGAGCACGGCGAACGCGACGACTTTTGTACCGTCGCGAATCAGCAGCGACCGCTCTTCCTTGTTGCCCTTCAGGGCCAACTGGATGCGGCCCTTGACGTCGAGATGGCTGATTTTTTGCAGCGCATTCTCGCGCGTGGGATCGGCATGCGCCTTCTTGGGCGCGATAGCTTTGGGAGCGGGCTTAGCCGCCGTGGCCGGGCCGGACGGATCCGGAGCAGGCGCGTCCACCACATCAAGCACCGGAAAATAATCCTCGCCCAGCAGTTCGACCACTCCGCCAATCGCCTGAAACGGCTTCTCGCCCTCCGCCTCAATGTCATGCAGGTGATCGTTGATGTAGGCGGCGATGGTCCCGTCGTCGTCAGTCCATTGCTCGCCAGCTTCGGAACCGGCCGCCTCCGCAGGCTTTTCGCCTGCGGACTCGGCGGAGGCCGCAGGTTCGTTGTTCTCAGGCGCAACCGCTGCAGCAGCCGTCGTTTGAGCGTGTACCAACTTCTTCAATTCCTCGACTTCTTGCGGCTTCAGGTAAGGGCTTGAACTGAGAGCATCGAGCACGCTGCTCAACGAGCGCACTCGCGGGCTCTTCAGCATGATGTCGATGGTTTCGCGCGAAGCGGAGAGCGCCAGCTTGACCAGTTTTCCCTCCGGCACCGAGGGATTTTCAAGCAGCGCGGGCAGCAACCTGGGACGCAGATTATCGGGAGAGATGAAGTAGTCGAGCACTTCGGCGGACGTTTGAGGATCGGAGGCAGCGGCGCGCGAAGCCTTTTCATCCCAGCCGGCGAGAGTCATGCGGGCCAGGTCGCCAAAAACTTTGTTGTGCCTTGCGAGGTGGACGAGGATTTCGATGTTCTCCGCTGGAGGCACCTGAAGCGCGCCCCTGGCGGCAAACTGCATCATGTTCGACGGCAGTTTGGAAGCGCGGATTTGATCGATGATTCGGCCCGTCATGTTCGACATCAAAACCTTCGTCCTTGAACAATTCGTGCGAGTCTATCCGTCGGCCGCTTCGTTCTCGCGATTTCTTCGGCGCGGATCTTCGACGAGTGAATCCAGTTCTCTCACGGCCAACTCGAAATCGCGGGTAATGCGATTCCGCTTATGCCGGAGAAATATTTCGAGCAAAGTCCGATAGTACCAAAGCGTGCCTTCCCGGCCGCCTTTAAACCGCTGCCAGACGGACTCGCCGACGGCGCGGTAATCGCTGACAATGGAGCGCACGTTATTCAGCTTGTCGGCGGCGGAAACCAGCCGCGTGTCGGCGTCCGCGGTGCGCAGGTGACGAAGATATGTTTCTTTGCGCTCGCGCCATGGCGGTTTGGGATCGACGCCGGTATCGTCGTCGGTGCAGCCCTCGACTACGTGGGCCACGCGTTTGCCAAAACGGCGGCGCACTTCTTTCAGCATGGGTTTGCCGCCGCAATCTTCCACCACGTCGTGCAGAAGCGCGGCGATGGCGAGGTCTTCGTCTCCTCCAGCTTCGAGCACCAGCGACGCGACGCCCATCAGGTGCGCGATGTAGGGAATGGTCGAGGCTTTGCGAGTCTGGCCGGAATGCTTCTCGGCGGCGAACAGAAAAGCGCGCAAGAAACGTGGGCCGAGTTTGACCGCCCTCGGCTTCTGCGAGATCACCGATTTCCTGGGAGCTTTCGCCGCAATACTCATTGCTTCTCCCCTCGACGCGCCAGCAAGTAAGCGCGAATGAAGGGCTGCAGATCGCCATCGAGCACGCGATCGACGTCGCCGACCTCGGTCTTGGTGCGGTGATCTTTGATCATGCGATAAGGCTGCAGCACGTAGGAGCGAATCTGCGATCCGAACTCGATGTCCAGCTTCGAGTCTTCAATCTTCTTGGTGGCGGCGCGCTTTTTCTCCATCTCGAATTCATAGAGTTTCGAGCGCAGCATGCTCATGGCACGCTCTTTGTTCTTGTGCTGCGAGCGTTCATTCTGGCAATTGGCGACCAGGCCGGTGGCAATGTGCGTGATGCGCACGGCGGAATCGGTGGTGTTGACGTGCTGCCCGCCCTTGCCGCTGGAGCGGTAAGTATCGATGCGAATGTCTTCCGGCTTGATGACGATTTCAATGCTGTCATCAATTTCCGGCGAAACGAAAACGCTCGCGAAAGAGGTGTGCCGGCGCTTCGCCTGATCGAAGGGAGAGATGCGCACCAGGCGGTGGACGCCAATTTCGCTCTGCAGCAGTCCGAAGGCGTATTCGCCGTTCACCGCGAAGGTGGCCGACTTCAGGCCGGCTTCTTCGCCGGGTTGGTAGTCGTAGAGCACGGTTTCAAAGCCCTGGCGCTCGGCCCATCGCAGGTACATGCGCAGCAGCATGTCGGCCCAGTCCTGGGATTCGGTGCCGCCCGCACCGGGATGAATCGTGACAATGGCGTTGCGCGCATCGTTCTCGCCCGAGAGCAGCGTTTCGGTTTCCAGTTTGTCGAGCAGATCGCGCAGGGATCCGATCTCGCGCTGCAGGTCGGCGTCAACGCTCTCCCCTTCCTTGGAGAGATCGAAGTAGGCGGCAATGTCGTCGCCGCGGCGGGCGAGGTCGGCGTCGGTAGAGAGCACGTGCTCCAACCGCTTTTTTTCGCGCATCACCTGCTGGGATCGCTGCGGATTCGACCAGAGATTGGGGTCGGCGGACTGCTTTTCAATTTCCGCTAGCTGCGGACGAACTTTCTCCGCGTCAAAGATACTCCCGAAGTTCGTGGACCTTCTTATTCAGTTTTTCGTATTCCAGCACCAGCTCTTGATTCATGAGGACCGATCAACCTTCGCGTGTTCTTGTGAGAATGTGAAGCGCGCGAACAGCGCGCCTATAGAAATTATCGCACAGGCCCAGGCGAACCAGTCGCCGTAGCGTGTGTAGAAAGTAGTGACGAAAGTACGAGAATAGGGCGCGACCAGCGCCATCCGCTGCTTGCGCGGAATGCGCGCCACCACGCGTCCCCAGGGGTCGATGGAGGCAGTGACGCCGGTATCGGTGGCGCTCAGCAGCCAGCGATTATTTTCGACGGCGCGCATGCGAGTCTGGTTCAAGTGCTGCGCGTAGGCGCCGCTGTCGCCGTACCATCCGTCGTTGGAGATGTTGACGAAGACGTCGGCGCCTTGATGGGCAAACTGGCGGACTTCTCCGGGAAAGATGGATTCGTAGCAGATGAAGATGCCGAGGCGCTGGTCGGCCGCGTCGAGCGGGGACCGAGATGCGCCGTGGCCAAACGCGCCAACCTCTTTGGTGAGGCCTCCGGCGAAGGAGAACACGCTGGGGAACGGCAGGTATTCGCCGAAGGGAACGAGATGCACTTTGTCGTAACGGGCGATCCAATCGCCGTTGGGGTTGACCAGTACTGCAGAGTTGTAGATGGGCGCGTCGGGCGAGTTTCGGGAAGCGGAGGCACCGATGGATCCGGCGACGACCCAGGTTTTTGTGGCGCGGGCCAGGTCGCTGAGTGTGTCGCGGAATTGCGGGTCGTTGGTGTAAAAGGGCGACGGAGACTCGGGCCAAACGATCAAATCGAATTTCGTCTGCGGATGGGCGGTGACGGAATCGATTGTCAGTTGCGACAGGTCATGCAGCGTCGCGGCGTAGTAAGCGGGAGTCCAATCGGCGGAGACAGGAATATTCTGCTGGACCAACAGTGCGGCGCGATCAGCCATGGCAGGAGGAGCATCGACCAACCTTCCCGCCTGCAGGACGGCGGCGGCAGCCAAGGCCGCGGCCAACATGGCGCCTCGCTTTTCGCGCGGAACCAGAAATGCCGCGGCCAAGGCGACATTGACGAGGGCAATCTCGAGCGAGATTCCGTAGACACCGGTCCACGCGGCGATGCGGCACAAGGCAATGTTGTCGACTTGCGCGATGCCGAGCAAGTTCCAGGGAAAACCGGTGATGCGCGTGCGGGCCAATTCCACGGCTACCCACAGGAACGGAG
>DASSRO010000343.1:0-2548 GCA_035701745.1 Candidatus Sulfotelmatobacter sp.
GGGTTGCGCCCGTCGAAATTCCGCCATCGACCAGCAGAGTTTGTCCAGTGATATAGCGACTCGACTCCGCAGCCAGGAACACGATCGCTGACTCGAGATCGTGAGGCTCGCCGGGGCGTTTGAGCGGAATCCGGTCACACAGGTAATTCACCCACTCTTTATCTTCGTAAAGAATTTTGTTCTGTTCGGTGCGGAACCAGCCGGGGGCAAGGCAATTGACCGTGATTCCGTGCGGCCCCCAGTCGTCGGCTAAGCTCATCGTTAATTGTCGAATACCGCCGCGGCTCGCGCCATAGGGAGCGAGACCGGCATAACCGGCGACACTGGTTACCGAGCCCACATTGATAATGCGTCCGTATCGGCGTGGAATCATGCGGCGGGCCACCGCCTGCGCGACAAAAAAGCTTCCCCGCAGATTCGTGTCGAGAATCAGATTCCAGTCGTCCCAAGTTACGTCAAGTGCAGGCTTGCGGACATTGCATCCGGCGTTGTTTACGAGAATATCGATGTGTCCGAATGCTTCGTGCGCGGCCGCAGCCATGGCTTCAATGCTTTTCTGATCGCGTACATCGAGTTCCAACGAGATTGCACGGCGGCCGAGGCCTTTAATCTCCGCTTCAAACGCCGCCAGCGATGCGCGATTGCGGCTGGTAAGAACAAGATCTGCACCAGCTTGAGCAAGCGCCAGGGAGAAAGTTTGTCCAAGTCCGCGGCTGGCCCCGGTGACGATTGCCACGCGCCCGTTCAAATCGAAGAGTGTTGGTTTGGGTACGGTCTGATTCACAGGTCGGTCCCCGGTGTGAGTACGACTTTCATCAAATTAGGCTCGCGAGCATACAAACGTTCAAACCATTGCGGACCCTCACCGAGAGGAGCAATGGCGGTGATAAGCGGCTTCACGCGAATCGCGCCGCTCGATAAAAGTTCAATTGCCCTCGGATATTCTCCGGCGGAGGCACATGATCCCTGCAAACGAATCTGTCGTGTGACGACCTTCTGAAGCGGCAGCGCGATCTCGGGCGAAATGTTCCCCACCAGTATGACGCTTCCGCCGTTTCGAACACTGTCAATCGCCATCTTTATCGTGTCAGTCTTGCCTACAGCTTCCACCGCGAGGTCGACGCCAGTTCCGTTAGTGAAGTGAAGAAGTTGCTGCGCAAAGTCTGCTCCGGCGGGAAGCACGGCGTCCGCTCCCAGTTCCTTGCTTAGTTGAAGGCGCGAAGCGTCGACGTCAGAGACGAAAACTCGGGCACAGCCCGCAACCCGCAACGCCTGCTGCAGCAGAAGACCGATGGTGCCGGCTCCTACAACCAAAGCAGTGGAACCTTCGACCACGGGAACCAGCGAGACCGCATGGAGGGCCACGGAAACGGCCTCCAGCAGAGCGGCCTGAGCGAATTCAACATGTTCTGGCAGGCGATGGAGTATGCGCGCAGGGACCACAACAAAGTCGGCAAACGCTCCAGCGCGGCGGTAGTCGCCACACGAGACGCCTAACACTTCACGGCGATCACACAGATTGATGTCGCCGCGAAGGCAGGGACGGCATTCGCCGCAATAAATCGTCGAATCGAACGTGACCCGATCGCCTTCAGTCCAGCCAACTACGCTGTCGCCGACGGCCGCCACGGTCCCCGCAGCCTCGTGGCCCATGACAATCGGCGGAATACGGCGGCCTGAAGAGCCATCATAGCCGTGTACATCACTGCCGCAGATTCCGCATGCGGCAACTCGAATGAGAACTTCACCTCGCCCCGGTTCAGGAACAGCAAGATCGGCGAGTTCCAGATGGCGATACTTGGAGAGCAGCAGAGCTTTCATTCAGTTTCGCTGACAAGTAGCAAGATTGTGCCAGGCTCAAGTTGTTTTGTGGAATGCTTTCTGGACCAGCGTATTGTGACGGTGGCCCGGTCACGTTCCCGAATCAGTGCTATCTCGTCTGGGCCGGGCAAAACGCATGAGCAGCGCAATCATCGCAGGCTCAACCGCGACAAAGGCGAAGGCATAATCCCATTCCTTCGTTCTGGTGGAGATTATAGAGGGCACGGGCGCATTTGATGAAAAATCGCGATCGCACTCAAAATCCGCCGCGCTGGGGTTTGAGCGTAAGCACGCCCGTTTACCACCACCGCAGTGCAGTAGCGTAGTGAATCCAGGACAGGCGGTCAGATATGCGCTTACTAGCGGTAGCGACTGCCTGCTTCAGTTGGTGTGCGGTCGGATTTGTAATGGCTGGTGATTTTTTCTTTTGCCCCTCGCAGGGGTTGGTTTTTTCAAGCTCCTATCCCACGTCTTAAAGCCCTTCGACATTCACAAGATGTGGACGGTGTTTGTTCGCCGCCTTCGCCTCCGCTTAGGGCGGGCTTTGCGGTTCGGTTTGCCTCACTGCTCCTTTCCGGTTGCTCTCTAAAACGTCAGGAGTGATCACTCCCACAGCGGGTGCCAGATCCCGAGCAATTCGGGTTTGCTGTCTGCAGCACCCTGGCTTTCGGATGTCCCTGGCTGTCCCTCCCTCGGAGGTTGCGGGGGTCGCGAGTTTCCTAGGACT
>DASSRO010000344.1:0-24372 GCA_035701745.1 Candidatus Sulfotelmatobacter sp.
GAAGTCGCCGAAGAAAGGGACGATTCAGAGAATTCTGGTCAGTGAAGGTGCGGCGGTGAATGCGGGGGATGTGCTGGCGATTGTGGAGTAGCAGCGGCTTAAGGCCCTTTCCAATCAGCGTTTACTTTTCGATCCCGTTCCGATCCAAAACCTGTTTCGCGTAATAATTCTCAACTTTGGCGGAATCGCGCAGAACTTCGTAGTAGGCCGCTTTCAGCAACTGTTCGCGGCGGTCGTGCAACTGCGATCGAATGGCCTGCTGCACTCGCGGATCGGACAATTCGCGCTGTCCCGCAGGCTCCTTCGAAACCAGTTTCACGATGCGGTATCCCAGCGCCTGCTTGGTCGAAGGATTGACTACGCTGATGATGGGACTGTACTGCCCCGGCTTCAGCTTCATCACCGCGTCGCGCGTGCTCGGGTCGGTGCCTTTCAGGCCTGACTCGGGCACGGTGCCGAGATCGCCGCCGTTGCCCGCAGTCTCGGGATCTTCGGAGTACTTCATGGCCAGCGTGGCGAAGTCGTCTCCACTGTCGAGGCGGTTGGAGATCATCTGGATCTTCTTGCGCGCGTCGGCTTCATTCTGGGCCTTGTCGTTCTGATTGGGCGCCTGCGGGTTGGGCGCCGGCGTCACCATAATCTGGGCTAGATGGTACTGCGGTTGGATCAGGTTGAACTCGCCTTTGTGCGCGTTGTAGTAATCGGTGATGTCCTGGTCGGTGACGTTAATCTTCGACGAGACTTCCTTGTTCATGACCTTGTCGACCGTAATCGAACGCCGGATATCGCGCTTGAAATCGGCCAGCGTGATTTTCTTATCTTTGAGGCGCTGGTCGAATTCTTCCTGCGAAAACGGAGCTTTGATTTCGTTGTACTTGCGGTCGACTTCCTCATCGGTTGCGAGCAAGCCCAGTTTTTCGGCGCGCCGCATGAGGATCTCGTCGTCGATCATCTGATGCAGAATGTTGAGCCGCAACGCAGTGGCCTGCTCGCCGATGGGCGCTTGCTGAGCGGAGGCGACGTTGTTGTCATAATACTTGTCGACATCGGAGCGAAAAATCTTGCGACCATCCACGGTCGCCATCACGTCGCCACTGGGTTGCTGGTTGCAGGCGGCCAGAGTTGCCAGCAGAACGGCGGCGGAGATCGCCGCGACGGCCTGGGCAAAGCGGATTTTATTTTTCAAGCAGCTTTCTCCTGACTGCAACCACAATTGAAAATTCTACGAAGCGGTCGGCCGCGAAA
Source organism: Candidatus Sulfotelmatobacter sp. (assembly GCA_035701745.1). Classification (GTDB taxonomy): domain Bacteria; phylum Acidobacteriota; class Terriglobia; order Terriglobales; family Acidobacteriaceae; genus Sulfotelmatobacter. Next base: position 1,246 of record DASSRO010000344.1, read on the forward strand.
CACGACGCGGCTAAAACTCACTTGGACGGCGGCGCCGAAGCCAGGGGAGCATGCCGGGGCACGGGCTCGCCTGCGTCCAGCAGCGCAGCATCCAAGGCCGCGCGTACTTCGGCGATGGGAACCGCCCCGTCAAGCTTCCGCCCGTTGATGAACAGCGCCGGAGTTCCATTCACGCCAAGATCATCAGCCTCTTTCATCGAGGCCTTCACCGCGGAGTCGTTCTGTGCCTTCACGCAGGCTTGCAACTTCGCCGAATCCAGGTTGTGCTTCTGCCCTTGCGAGAGAGTGATCTTGTCGAGTGTGTCGAAACGCGCCGCGGGAGTCTGTTGCGAGTCTACCTCGCGCTTGTTGGCGTGAATGTAGTCGGCGAAATCCCAATAAGCGTCGTTGTTCTGCTCGGCCAGGCAGTTTGCGTCCACAGCGGCGTGGATGGCCCAGGGATGGATCTCCGACAGGGGATCATCTTTGTAAATGAACTTGACGCGGTCGCCGTACTCTTTGAAGATCTCAGGAAACAGCGTCTCATGCATGCGGGAGCAGAACGGACACTCGAAGTCGTCGAAATTGACCGCTACAACTTTTGCCGACTGGGACCCGCGCGAGGGCCGGCCCTTGGTGTCGATCTTGCTCATGACCTCGACAAACGGGTCTTTATTCAGATCGAACCGGGTAACGCGCAGCATTGTGTTGCGATCCTTCGAGAGCAAAAACTTGTAATCTTTGCGTTTGCCATCGCCGCCGTCAATATTCACCGTGACCGTGTCATATCCGGCTATGTCGGAGTCGGGGACGATGGCTCCAACGACGACTTTCACGTCTGGAGGAATAGTGTAAAAGGAGCGCACCTGGTGCTCGACTTTGCGAGCAACGTCAGGAGGCGTGGACTGGGCTACACATCCCAGGCAAACCACAAGCAGAACGAGCAACGAACGTCGAATTAGGATCAACAGGAACCGCCTCAACATCACTAGTTATCGTTTGATTATCTCACAGCGGATACGGGCCGGGCGCGGAAACAGCGGCGCCCGTACACTCTATCCAGTGCGGCGGAGTTGTTCTAGCGGCAGCAAAGCGTTCATCGATCCCGAGCGGAATCCTTCCAGATCGAGGGTGACGAATTTGAATCCAAGCGCCTTGAAGATTGCCGTGAACTGCGCTGCCATGGCGGGATCCAGAGCGCGTTCCAATTCCTCGCGGGCGATTTCGATACGGACAATGTCGCCATGGTGGCGCACGCGAAACTGGCGAAAGCCCAGAGCGCGAATGGCATCCTCGCCGCGTTCGACGACGTCCAGCGCCTCGCGTGTGACTGGGCGGCCATATTCGATGCGCGAGGAGAGGCAGGCCGAAGCCGGCTTGTCCCAGATTCGCAAGCCAGCGTGCCGGGCAAGTTCGCGGATCTCCTGCTTGGTGAGTCCTGCCTTCAGCAGCGGAGCAGCGACGTGGTGCAGCTTGGCGGCCTGCTGCCCCGGGCGGAAGTCGCCCTGGTCGTCGAGGTTCACGCCGTAGGCAATGGTGTCAAAACCGCGCTCAGAGCGCAGTTTCTCCATCACATCAAAAAGCTCGTCTTTGCATTGAAAGCAACGCTGGCCGTCGTTTCTGGCATATTCAGGGCGGTCGAGTTCCGAGGTGGAAATGATCTCGAGCGGAATTCCCTGCTCGTTGGCAAATGCGATCGCGTCTTTGAGATGAGTGCGAGCCAGGCTGGCCGAGTCGGCGATCACCGCCAGCATGTCAGCTCCCAAAAGACGGTGAGCGGCCCACGCGAGATAGGCGGAATCCACGCCGCCGGAGTATGCAACCAGTACGCGGCCCAGACTCCGCAGATCGTCCTGTAATCGAGATTCTCTTGAGCCGACGCTGTTCTCTGCAGCCGCCATATTCACTATCGTATCAGCCTTGCATCGAAGGGAAAACGCCCGGAACCGCTGAGAACACTGAGACACCCGCGGAGCAGAAGGAAGAACGATTGCAGAACTAGTACAGCCGTTCCTGCCTTCGCAAATTTCCGAAGGATCCAATGTTGGCCAGGCTGAAAGTAAAACGAAACAGATTCTCGTTACGCACGTTGGCAATGGCGTATCGCCGGTATTCCAGCGTCACGCCGCAGCAATCCCAGTTGTAGGTGGTCTGCGCCGTGGCAAACTGCAGTTGCCTGGTTTCGGCGTCGAAGCCCAGGCTGGCGGCCGCGCTCAGTCCTCGCCGGGCAAGTCCGCCATACCCCAATGCCGCTCGGAACTGCTGAAACTTGCAGGTCGGTTGCGTGGTGGTGCTGGTTGCCGGCGTGCACGTTCCTTCACTCGGAATGACCGACGTCGTAGTAGTGGGCTGCGGAATCTGCAGGAAAGCGTCGCCGCCCCCAATCGTGAACGGACCCAGATTGTAGTTGAGCAACAACGTGCTGGCGTTGATGCGGCCCAATTGAAAATCGTAATCGAGGTCCCACTCGGTGTCGGTGCGGCTGCTGGTGGCGGCGCGCATTCGCGACACGAGAGGAGAAAGATGGCGCGGCTGAGTGACGAACGCGATGCCAGTCAGGGCTTCGGTGGTAGTGAACACATTTCGCTGCCCAGCCACGAGAGCTCCGCCGAAGTTCGGATCGAGGAAATATTTCTGTTCCACTTCCCAGGTCGCCACTTCTTTTGTTTCCGGTCCGGGGCTGCAGGGGCGGTTCTCCAGATTGCTGATGCGCTGCCAGGGAACGAGTTGTTCGGGCGCCGCGGATCCGACGGCAAGTCCCGTCATCGGCACATCGCACTCCTCAATGTGCGCGGAGGTTGATGTTTTCGAGTACAGACGGGTGATGAAACCATACTCGACTTCGTTGGTATCGCTCAAAATGTCGCGCTCGTCGAAGTGCAACACCTTGCCGAAGTCGTTCACTCCCGTAACCCAGCGATAGGTTGCGAGCGGTTCAATGACGTGCTTCCATTTCCGGCCCAAAAATTCCTTGTCGAAGATTTTTTCCAGCACGGGTGCACGCACTTCCACCGCGGTTTCGAGCGCCTGGCGGTTGGTGGGATCGGCAAGGGCAAGTCCGTTAACAAACCGCTCCGTATAGTAGGTTTCGTGTAGAGTAACCGCGGGGCGCAGGGACCAGCCGTGGAATTGCACGGGCAGGGAAATCTCGGGACTCAAGTCGAAGCGGCCCAGCAATTCTGCGGTGCGAAAGCCGGGTTCGGTTCGTGAAAGTCCGGCCAGCGAGGCGTCGAACGACCAAAAAAAGGGCGAGCGCCACAGTTGCCGGTCCACGCTGGATGCATCTACGCTGGGCGTGTGCAGTACCTGGACGGAATTAAAAGCCGGTGGATAGGACAGGGTGCCATTTGGATTGGTGGTCTGAAAGAAATTCTGATAGCGCTCCACCATGCCGCCGACGGAGAAGCCGTGGACTTCCTTGGAGAGAAACATCTGCGACTTCACTTCCGAGTTCACGGCCTGCGTGAAGACTTCGTTGAACGCCAGCCGGAACAAGAAAGAACTCAGATAGTCGACGTTGGAAACGGCGCGGAACCCGGCAAAATTACCTTCCGCGATCAACCGCGCTTCCTGGCCGCCTTCGCGTAAAGGCGGAAGGCCTGCGCCCTGGCTCAGCCCACGGTCAACCACACCGAAAAAATCAAGGCTCACGTAAGAGTCGTCGGTGGGGCGGGCGCGGAATTCTCCCCGCTGCGACCATCCGCGTTTGGAAAGGTACTGTGCTCCAATGGTGGCATCCATGCTGCGATTGATGACCCAGTAGAACGAGTCGCCGACCTCATTGCCGTTGGTGGACGAAGTGCCAACGGTCGGAATCGTAAATCCAGTCGTTCGTGCCTCGCGAGCTACGGGATGCGTTGCGTAGGGAAAGTAAAAAACCGGGAATCCGTGCAACACGAATGTGCTGCTGTGAATGCTGGCATTACCACCCACGTCGACCGATACTTTGTGAGCATCAAATTGCCATTTGGGGTGGGGGAGTTCGCAGGTGGTAATGGTACCGTCGTAAACCAGGTAGTGATCGGGACTGACCTTCTCCACGAGCCTGCCGGAAAAGGCAAAGGGAGCGGTTGAGGTGAGCACGACCCGGGTCCCGCGAAAGCGCAATCCCGTGGTGGCTGTTACGTCGTAGAACCTCCCCGTCTCGGCGGTCAGATTATAGTTTCCATGACTGGCTTTAACGTGATCGTCGTTGGGACCGCCGTCGAGAGTGAAGTGGCCGGAAGCGGTCGCCCCTCCGCTATCGGAGTCGTAGGTAATTTCATCGGCACGTATTACGTAGGTGCGATAGTGAATTTCCGCATTTCCGTGCAACTTGTAGACATCGCCGACTTTCTCCTGCTGGTCGGCGCAAATGGTTGCGGAGTCCGGCGCCTGGTTTGCAGCCTTTAGGGCGCAAGGCGACGCTGTAGCCGCGGGTTCCTTCTGGCTGGCGTTGGAGGAAGACTGGTCACTGGAATTTTCGGACAGCAACTGGCTGGTTACTAGTGCCGAAGCGAGAAGCTGGTGACAAAGAAACAGCGCCGTGATAAGGAATCTAATGCGAAGAGTCATCGGAAGAAAATCGATGGACGAAGATGATCCATCGAAGGCATATCTGCCCTTTCGGCTTTCTTGTCGCGGCTTCGTGAACTTAGCATGGCGCGGGCTGCGAGGCAAAGTGTCGAAAAAGGCTAGGATTCCCGTTGGTTCACTCCCGGTTGCACGCCGCCAGCGAAGTGCTGCGATTTCGAGAGACTGTCATTCATGAATTGTCCGCAGTGTGGAGAACTTTGCCGTTGCCAGCCGGAGCTCCTTCCCGCTTCGTTGTTGCAATCGGCCAACCCGTCCGATTCCGCCGCAGAGGAGGCGATTGCCGCTACTGAGATCGAAGCAGAGGACGAGACTTCCACCGAGGTTGAAGACCCCGAGGCCTGGCGCGGCGAACTCTCGGCTCGGCTGAGTCGTTACCGGGCGCGGCGGAAGGTGCGTCCGCCACGCTATCCGTCTTTGGGTTTGCGCTTCGAAGCATTCGAATCCGCCGCCCACTCAAACGGCGCTTCATTACCGCCATCCACTTTTGAGCCTGTCTCAAACCATGCTCTCGCTCTCGACGGCATTCGGCGCGAGCCGGCGCCGGTCGCTGCGACGGATATTCAGTCACGGCCTTTACCGACACTCAACGCCGCGCCGCCCTTGGGAAACTCCAACTCCGGAGACTCCGTGGGTGGATCCAGTGTGCTCGGGCCTCCGACGGCTAAGATTATAGAGTTTCCAAGATTCGCCTGGGGTCCACCGTCGCCGCCGCCCGACCAACTGGCAGAGCCAGTCTGCGAAAAACCGCGAATCCTGGATGTGCCGGAGATGGAGCCCCCGCCTCCGGCGCTAGGCGGAATTACCATCGAAGCGGTACAGCGCGAAGAAACTCAAAAGCGTCCCGGCATCGATTTACCTCTGCAAAGCGCACCGCTGGGGCTGCGCGTTGTCGCAGGCCTGGTGGATGGGATTATCCTGGCCGTTGCATCGGCGCTGTTCGGCTTTATCTTCTGGAAAGTAGCCGCCGTTCGTCCTCCTATCGCTCAAGTTCTCGGACTCGCCATCGCAGTTCCGTGCTTGTTCTGGGCGGCCTACCAGTATTTGCTCGTCGTATATGCGGGCAACACTCCAGGCCTAAGCCTCGCTGGACTGGAACTTTCCCGTTTCGACGGCAGTTCAACCAGCCGCTCACTACGCCGCTGGCGCGTGCTGGCCGGCTATCTCTCTGCGGTCTCTTTAGGAATGGGTTATGCCTGGGTCTTGCTGGACGAGGACTCGCTTTGCTGGCATGACCGGATCACTCACACTCATTTCGCGCCGAAAAAGCGCGGTACTGCTGACCCGCAAGCTTCCAGATAATCGCGCAGCTGAGGAAACGCTTCCCTCCCCGCGTGTGCTATCTTCAATGGCTTAGGCGTAATCATACGTTTCGCCATTTATAAGAAGCATGGCCACAGCCCCTGAGGGTACAAAACCGGCAGTAAAGGTCTTCGTCGCCACTACGGTGATGCTGACCTTCATCTCGTTCTGGCGCGCGTCGGCGATTGTGCTGTCCGATCTCGCCTCCTCGGCTTATTACGCGGGCGGCGACGCCGAGAAGGTCATCGGCAAGAGCGCACCCTGGTTCATCCTCGCGGTCATGTTGTTCAGCTACGCTGTGCGTGCGCTGTATATCGAATCCAGCAGCATGTTCGTGCGCGGCGGCGTTTACCGCGTGGTCAAAGAGGCCATGGGCGGAACGTTGGCCAAGTTTTCCGTCTCCGCCCTGCTGTTCGATTACGTTCTGACCGGCCCCATCAGCGCGGTTTCGGCGGGACAATACCTCGCAGGGTTCATCAAAGATATCGGCGTCTACCTTCACCGCCCCCTGGAGTTTTCCGACGACCACTTTGCCGCAGGGCTGGCCATAATTATTGTCATCTACTTCTGGTGGAAGAACACGCAGGGCATCCATGAATCCAGCCAGAAGGCGCTGCAGATCATGGCTATCACCACGGTGATGGTCGTGATCCTGATTATCTGGTGCACGATTACGGTTTTGCGCGCGCCGGTTCAGTTGCCTCCCAATCCTCTGCACGCCGGCGTAATTCCGCTGAACAAGGAATCGCTCGGCTGGCTCAACGGAACCTGGTTCAGCCACATCACCTGGATCATCCTGTTCGTCGGCTTCGGCCACTCGGTGCTGGCCATGAGCGGCGAGGAGACGCTCGCCCAGGTCAACCGGGAAATCGAACACCCCAAGTTGAAGAATCTGGAGAAGACGGGACTGGTAATTTTCCTTTACAGCCTGCTCTTTACCTCGCTGGTCTCGTTCTTCGCGGTGATGATTATTCCCGACAAGGTCCGCCCCGATTATTTCGCGAACTTGATCGGCGGCATTGCGATGTATCTGGTCGGACCGACCAGCCTGAAGCTTCTGTTTCATGGCTTCGTGGTATTGGTCGGCGTCCTGATACTGGCGGGAGCGCAGAACACATCCATCGTTGGGGCGAATGGCGTATTAAACCGGGTCGCCGAAGACGGAGTTCTCACCAGTTGGTTTCAGCGTCCGCATAATCGGTATGGAACCAGCTACCGCATCATCAACCTGATCGTCGCCATGCAGTTGCTCACCATCTTCCTGAGTCTGGGCAACGTATATGTCCTGGCTGCGCTTTATGCCTTCGGCGTGATCTGGAGCTTCGCCATGAAGTCGCTGGCGGTGCTGGTGTTGCGCTTCACCGAGCCTGGAAACCGGGAATGGAAAGTGCCAGGTAACCTGCACTTCGGTAAAACGGAAATTCCCGTTGGCCTGATTCTTATATCAGGCGTTCTGTTCATTACTGCGGTCGTAAACCTGTTCACCAAGTACGAGGCCACCATCGCCGGGCTGATTTTCAGCGCTGCCTTCTTCACCATCTTTACCATCTCTGAGCGCCACGTCACCAAAGAACGCCACGGCAAGCCCGAGCAACTGGACCAGTTTCGCGTGTATGGCAATCAGGAGTTGGGCAGCGGCGCGATGGGAGTTCGGCCTGGGAACATTTTGGTCGCGGTGCGCGACCCGCGCAATCTCTATTACCTGCGAAATGTGCTGGGCCACACCAATACCGGCAAGCAGGATGTCGTGGTGATGAGCGCCCGCCTGTACCATCGCGAGCACAGCTTCGGCGGCAGCACCGTTTTTGAAGCCAGCCAGGTATTCGACCACTACGAGCAGGAGCTTTTCACCGCGGCCGTCGCGGTCGCTGAAAAAGAAGGCAAGCCAATCTCCCTCCTGGTGGTGCCCGCGACCGACGTGTTCGAGGCGATCATGGTGACGGCGCAGCGACTCGATTCCACCCGCGTGATCTGCGGTCTGTCCAACAAACTCTCCGCCGACGAGCAGGCCAAACTCACTGGCGATGCCTGGGAGCGCCTGCCCGAGCCACGCCCAAGGCTCATCCTGGAAGTGTGCGCTCCCGATGGGACCATTCGCGAATACGCCCTCGGGCCGCACACCCCGCGCATGCGTCCTCAGGACATCGAACTTATGCACCGGCTGTGGCTAAACATCACCTCCGATCCCAAGTTTGCCGGCGCGCATCATTACCACGTGATGGCGCTGGCCTTGGAGGAGTTGCAGCGCGAATTGAGTTCGGAACAACGCGCCCAGCTTCTGCAAAAACTGCAGGATGAAATTAACCGCCCCGGCCCTAGTTGATCGCTGGAAGGCGGCGGATTTCCCAATGGCGCGCATTCTCAGCGCTCGCAGCAGTCAGGGCGGAACAATCCGATGTGTGTCGGCCTTGTGAAAAAAGCCCCAGCTGAAATCGCCGGGGCTCCACTTCTAGTTGTGCGGATCGAAGCTTTAGTCTAGCTTTTCGATTCGTTTTTTTGGCAGCACGACTTGGCCGTCTTGTCTGCTTTAATGCCGGCGCAGCAGGCTTTTCCGTCCTTGCCACACTTACCAGCACAGCATGCCGCCGAGGTCTTGTCTTTGGTGCAACTACCTTTGCCGCAGCTTTCTTTGCAGCAGGAGGCTGCAGCCTTGTTCTTGTTCGTCCTCATGCACGACATTGCGCCCTTTGCGCTCGTGTCCTGATGCGCACAGCAAGCAGCAGCATCTTTCGCGTCGGCTGAGGCCATCTTGTCACAGCAAGCGCACTTGGCCTTGTCCGTCGGCACCGCGCTTTGCTGCGGCGTAGACGGCGTGGTTTGGCTTGAAGTTTGTGCCCAGGACGCGACCGTCAGGGCCAGGATCAGCGCGAGTGTTTTGTATTTCACGATTTCTATCCTCCGTAGATTGTCAAATTCCGTTGTGGACTTAAGCCCAGTCCAGGCAAACCAGCTAAACGTTATGCCTGGTTCTGAAGGGATTGCGCTTCTCGCGCCAAGGAATGACTCAGATACGAAGGACCGTGTTGCGTCCCGAGTAAGCCGGGAAGGGATTGCCGCCTGTGGACTCTGCGGAAATGCGGGCTCGGCTGCGCTGATTCTGATCAGCCATCGCCGTGAGCACGCCGCTAGGGTCCGGCCTTTGAGCGCTGGTTGCGACGGGCAATGATGGCGGGTTTTCCGGTGCTCGCTTAGCGCAGCATGGATGCTGCGCTCCGCACGGCATCGTAGAAACCGGCGTGACCATGAGCGGCACAAACCGCATGGGAGCATCGGGACAGCAAGAGTGATGGTACGGATTGGAAATGGCCCGCTTCTTTGTAGTTGGCTCGGGCTGAAGAAGCGGAGTCGCCAGCGCTAGCGGCGTGTTTCCAAACGCCAACAAAGCCAACAGGAGCGCGCCCATAAGCTTCGTCTTCATCCCATATCCGCCTGCCACGTTGTCAGCATGACCGCAGAAGGATCGGATCGCCGTGATCAGAATCACAGTCTGGCGTGAGGGTACTTAGGATTTGAGAATGTTTTCCAGCGATGCCCGAAGCGTGCTGAAGCGGAATGGGTACCCACTCATCACCAGCTGTGTAGGTTCGACGCGTTGGCTGCCTAACAGGACGGTTTCGCCCATTTCCCCGAAGGCGAGTTTCACAGCAAAAGCCGGTACGGGCAGGATTGCCGGTCGCGAGAGCACGCTGCCTAAAGTTTTGGTGAATTCTTCATTGGTTACAGGCCGAGGCGCGACCAGGTTAACGGGACCCTGCAGGAGATCGCTTTTCAGGATGTGGTGGATTGCACCGACCATATCCTGAACGTCGATCCAGCTCATCCACTGCCGTCCGTCGCCAATCTTCCCTCCTACTCCCATCTTGAACGGAGGGAGCATCTTGCCCAGCGCTCCGCCTTGCGGACTTAAAACGACGCCGGTGCGCATCTGCACGGTGCGAATGCCCGCTTTGGCTGCGGCCTGCGTGGCCGCTTCCCACTCGCGGCACACGTCGGGGAGGAACCCAACGCCGGGATTGCTCGTCTCATACAACACTTCGCTGCCCCGATCCCCGTAATAGCCGATGGCCGAACTACAGACGAATACCTGCGGCTTTGTGGTCGCCTGCGCAAGCGCCTCTGCCAGCGCGGTCGTGCCCGCCACCCGGCTTTCGCGAATTTTGATCTTCTTGGTTTTCGTCCAGCGTCCGACAATGCTCTCGCCTGCCAGATGAATCACAGCGTCGAACCCGGAAACTTTTTCGGGCGCAATCGGCTCGGATGGATTCCAGGGAATCTGGTCTGCGCCGGTCGCAGTTCCTCGCACCAGCCGGGTGACTTCGTACCCGCGTGATTTAAGGGATGGCAGAAGGGCCGTCCCGATTGGCCCAGAAACACCGGTGACGAGGACTCGAGAGATCATGGCGCGCAGGCTGTCACTTTACCAGCTTCGCATCGCAACACCAAACCGTCACAAATTTCGACGCGTCCGGCGGTTTTGAAACCGCCAGGGTCAGGTCCCACAGAATTGATGGACTTTCTATGAGCCCAACACTCGATAGCAATCTCATTTGACTGGCTATTCTTTGAACTGTACAGTTAAAATGTCCGAAATGGAGATTTAGTGGCTGCCAATATGCCCCTGGGCAAGAACGGAACGATTGTGGTTTCGGCGCTCCGCGCCCGAGCAAACTTCGGGAAACTTCTGCGCCGCGTCGGTGACGAGCAACGCTCACTCGTCATCGAGAAGCGCGGTACTCCCAGAGCGGTTCTCCTGAGCATCCGCGATTACGTCAGACTGGCGACGCCGGAACCCGAAGTTCTCCGGGTTATCGGCCAGAAATCCGAGCGTAACGGAACAATCGCGCTTTCTTCCCGCGAGATCGAACGCATCATCAAAGCCTCTCGCTCGGAAAAGCGAAAGCGGTAATGCTACCGCTTCGCCTGGTCATCGATACAAACGTTCTCGTTTCGGCTGCCATCAAGCCCACGGGATTGCAACGTACTACGCTGCTGCTGGCGATGACCAAACCAGCGCGCCTGTACATCTCCCCTCCAATCTTGGCCGAGTACAGCGAAGTGCTTGCCCGTCCCGAATTCAAGATCAGCAAGGGCCTTTGGCAGCAACTTCTACAGTTGCTCAAAAACCGCAGTCATCCTGTGGTTCCGACGCGGCGACTAAATGTGGCTCACGATCCGGACGACGACATTTTCCTGGAGTGTGCGGACGCTGCTCGCGCGGATTACTTGATCACCGGAAATTGGAAGCACTTTCCGAGATTTTGGAAGAACACCGCAGTAATAACGCCCCGGGAATTCATCAGCCTGGTCGCGCCGCATTTAGTCTGAGCCGTACTCGTGGGCTCTTCCCGCTCGGAATCGGCTCCCGGCGCAGGATATAATCCCACATGGCGACCTTGCGCCAACAGATCGCGACTACCGCCCTTACCCTGACCAAGTTCCGCGATCTGATGAAGCGGATGCAGGAGAACCGTCCGCAAGACGATCTCACCATCGTCAAGAAAGCCTACGATTATTCCCTGAAAAATCACGAAGGCCAGAGCCGGGCCTCCGGCGAGCCTTATCTCGTCCACCCTCTCGAAGTGGCTCTCGTCCTTGCCGAAATGAAGATGGATCCGGTCGCAGTCGCGGCCGGCCTGCTGCACGACTCGGTCGAAGACACCTCCGTCACCATCGTCGACATACGAAAAGAATTTGGCGAGCAAGTCGCCCACATCGTTGAAGGCGTCACAAAAATCAGCAAGATCGACTTCGCCACCCGCGAGGAACAGCAAGCCGAAAACCTACGCAAGATGATGCTGGCCATGGTCGACGACATCCGCGTGGTGCTCATAAAACTCGCCGACCGCCTGCACAACATGCGGACCCTCGAGCATCTGCCGGAGGACCGCCGGCACAAGATCGCCGAAGAAACGTTGGAAATTTACGCCCCCATCGCACACCGGCTTGGCATGGGCAAGATTCGCGGCGAACTCGAAGACCTGGGCTTCCGTTTTCTCGATCCGCTTGGTTATGAACAGGTCGAAAAATCGGTAAACGCCCGGCGCAAGGAAGGTGAGGCCTTCCTCGCGAAAATGCAGCAGACCATCACCGACAAACTGAAAGAAGCCGGCATTCAGGCGCGGGTGGAGAGCCGTATCAAGCGCCTCTTCAGCATCCACAAAAAATTGCAGCGCCAGCGCATTTCAGTCGACCAGGTCTATGACCTCTGCGCCATGCGGGTCATCACGCGTTCGCTGCAGGATTGCTACGCGGTCCTTGGAATTATTCACAATTTGTGGCGGCCGGTGCCGGGACGAATTAAGGATTTCATCGCTATGCCGCGGCCCAATTTCTACCAGTCGCTGCACACCTCGGTAATTACGGACGATGGCACTCCCTTTGAAATCCAGATCCGCACCGAGGAAATGCACAAGATGGCGGAAGAGGGCATTGCCGCCCACTGGAAATATAAAGACGGCCCAGTCTCGGCGCAGGACGAGCAGCGCCTGGCGTGGCTAAGGCAGGTCGTCGAGTGGCAGCGCGATGTCAGCGATCCCAACGAATTCCTTTCGACCCTGAAGGTCGATCTCTATCCCGAAGAGGTCTACACCTTCACCCCCAAGGGCAAAGTTGTGGTGCTGCCGCGCGACGCCACGCCCATCGACTTTGCCTATACGATTCACACTGAAGTTGGCCACACCTGCATCGGAGCCAAGGTCAACGGACGCATGGTGCCTCTGCGCCACAAGTTGCATTCCGGCGATATCGTCGAAATTCTTACGCAGCCCGGACACAAGCCGAGCCGCGATTGGCTGGGTCTGGTCAAGTCGTCGCGATCGCGAAACAAGATCAAGCACTGGCTCAACGTCCACCAGCGCGAGCGCGCGATTGAAATCGGCCGCAAGCTGATCGAGAAGGAGGCGCGCAAATACCGCATCGCCCTCAAAGAAATCAAGGATGAAGATCTGCAGAGGGTCGCTTCGGGCTATGGCTTAGGAAAGGCCGACGACCTTATGTCGGGCATCGGCTACGGAAAATATTCCGCGCGGCAAGTGCTGGCCCGACTGCTCCCTGCCGGTGCGACGCACTCGATTGCGGGCGATATTGAATCGGAAGGCCTGACTTCGCAGCCCGGCGGCATTGCCAGCGTCGTGCGCCGCGTCTTCGGCGATCACAATGCCATTACCGTCCGCGGCCAGGGCGACATGCTCGTTTACCGCGCCCGCTGTTGCAATCCGATTCGCGGCGAAGGCATCGTCGGCTATATCACGCGGGGAAAAGGCGTGGCGGTGCACTCGGTGAACTGCCCCAACGTAACAAATCTTCTTTACGAGCCCGAGCGCAAAATCGATGTCGAATGGGCTCGCGACGACAGCACGCCTACCGCGTATCCCGTGAAACTGACCGTTTTTTGCGACGACCGCTTCGGAATGCTGAAGAGCATTACTGGCGTGATCGGCGATGCCAAGAGCAACATCCGCAACATCACCGCCCATACCGCAAACAGCCAGGCTAGCGTGGAGGTCGTGCTCGATATCGCCGACCTGAAGCACCTCGAGCAGATCATTGCCGGCCTGCGCAAGATTCCGGGCGTGCATGAAGTGCAGAGACTGCAAAAAATCTAGAAGCAGTGGTCAGCGGCCAGTGAGCAGTGGTCAGCATGACTCTCAAGATTTGCGACGCTGCTCCTGCCGGCGGCCCTCTCCGTGGTAAATTGATTTACTGGCCACTGGCAACTGATCACTGGCCACTGATTTTTTACCCATGCGCGAAACCATTTCTACTAAAGATGCCCCTCAGGCCATTGGCCCCTATTCGCAAGCCATCAAGGCCAACGGATTCGTCTTCGTCTCCGGTCAGATCGCCATCGATCCTGCGAACCAGCAAGTTGTTACCGGCGACGTTGCCGCTCAGACCGACCGCGTCCTGCGCAATTTGTCGGAAATTCTGGAAGCAGCGGAAACCGGCCTGGGTAAGGTCGTGCGGTCAACGGTCTACTTGAAGAACATGAGCGACTTCGCCGCGATGAACGAAGTCTATGGGAAGTATTTCAGCACTGCACCGCCGGCGCGTTCCACGGTCGAAGTCGCCCGCTTGCCCAAAGATGTGCTGGTGGAAATCGACGTGATCGCGCTGGCTTAGTTCCTCTAACCCCAGAAAAATCCTCTGTGAAACTCTGCGTCCTCTGTGGTTAAGTTCTTAAGCTTTGACGACTTTGCCGCTGCGCAGGCATGACGTGCAAACGCGCATACGCTTGGTGGCCGCGCCCACACGGGCATGCACCGGGCGCAGGTTGATGTTCCAGCGCCGCTTAGTGACGTTGTGCGCGTGGCTGATGCGGTTTCCCGCTTGCGGCTTCTTGCCGCAAATATCGCATTGTTGTGCCATGACGACTCCCGAAAAATTCAGATCTTGTAGGGCAAAGTTAGATTTTACAGGAACTTGGCCATATCCGGCAATTCGTCGGTAGCGTCCGGGAGCGGAAAGGTTCGCCCCATGCGATACTGATTCCATGCAGTCCCCGCTCCAAGCCGCCACGGCGGCCACTGATCCAAAATCGGTAAAGGTCAATCTTACTTCAGGCACTGGTGTTGACATCGAGTGGAATGATGGCCACGCTTCCCACTATGACTTCGTTTACCTGCGCGACGCCTGCCCTTGCGCCATGTGCGAAGACGAGCGTGGCAAAACTGGCCGCCGGCCCGGCGATCCCGTCACAGCCGCGCCCGGTGCGTTACTGATCTTCAAGCCTCATGCCAAGCCACTCTCTGCGGAGGGCGTTGGCAAGTACGCCATTAAATTTTCATGGAACGATGATCACGACTTAGGCCTGTATTCGTGGAAGTTTTTGCGTGAAATCTGTCCGTGTGCAGCATGCAAAGCGGCGCGGGCAACGGGATAGCGACGCACTCACCTCATGAGTTCGACCAAGCCGATTTCCGCCGTGCAGTCCGTAGTAAATGACCTGCTGGTGGATCTCTACGCCAAAGCCGATTGCGAAAAAATTGGCCTGTCTCGCGAATCGCTGGCCGTGATTCTTTCTGAAATCGGTTCCAAGCACTTTCCACCCACTGCTTCCGAGGGCGACCTCCGCGCGTTCTTTCTGACTCTGCGCATCGACGAATTGGCCCTGGCTCGGGCCTGCGCTGCCGGGAGCGATCCGGCATGGGAAATTTTCATGACCCGCTACAGGGAAAAACTTCATCTGTCAGCGCTGCGCATTGCGCGCGAAGATTCCGCGGCCCGCGAACTGGCCGATACTCTTTACGCCGATCTTTACGGCACCAATATTCGTGACGGTGTGCGGGTTTCAAAGCTCGCTTCTTACACCGGCCGTGGATCGCTGGAAGGCTGGCTGCGCACCGTCTTGTCGCAGGAATACGTCAACCGCTACCGCCGCACCAAGCGCCTGGTCAGTCTCGACGAAGAATCCGAGGAGGGCGTCCAATTCCGCGCTCCCGACCCCGAACCAACGGCAGCGGCCGACCAACGCCTTGCGCACGCCACCGATGAGGCGCTCGCCGCTCTGTCCGCCGAGGACCGCACGGTTCTGAGCGCGTATTATCTCGACGGCCTCACGCTGGCGGAAATCGCCCGCGTGCTGAGCGTGCACGAATCCACAATAAGCCGCAAGATTGACAAGTTGGCCAAGTCGTTGCGCAAGCAGATTGCTGCTTCTCTGGTGCGCGGCGGGATGTCGCGGCGCCAGGCCGAGGAGGCCTTGGAGGTCGATGTCCGCGACTTGCAGGTAGATATTCGCCGTACTCTGGCGCAAGAAACATCGGCTCCAGCGTTCTCTGAGAAGAGAGTGGAAGCCAGAGCCCGGGAAGGCGGGGGATAGCGCGATCGTATATTTGGCGATCGCCAAACCTCTGATTTCCCGTGAGTTAGGGTCTTAGCTAAGCGAAACGCCAGAAGCTGGCAGCTAGAGTCTGAAATGCAAAACGTCCCCAAAATCGTCCGCGAACGCCTCAAGGCCACTTCCGACCATTCGGCGAATCATCCCGATGCCGATGTCCTCACGGCATTCGCCGAACGTTCACTGCCCGGCCGTGAGCGAGATGTCGTGCTTGAGCACCTCGCCCGCTGCGGTGATTGCCGCGAAATTGTGGCGTTGGCGATACCCGCTGTGGAAGCGGTGGAGACGGTCATGCGTCCCGCCGCGCGTGGTTGGCTCACATGGCCTGCTCTCCGCTGGGGTTTGGCGGCTGCCGGCGTTATCGCTATCGCCTCCCTCGGAATTGTGCAATATCAGCGGACAGCCCAGCCGCGGAATTTGGTTGCCAAGTCGCCCGCTCCGATTGAGGTTGCGGCCAACCAACCCAAAGCGATGTCGTTGGAGACATCCACTCCTACTGTGCCCGCGCCATCCGGGAAAATCCAGTCCCCGAACAATAGCAGTCCGGGCGCTGCCGTCGCGTTCTTAGACGCCCAGAACCATAAGAAGACCGAGTCGCGCGTACCCGGCAAAGCGCTCTCTGAGCCGCAAGCTGCGTCCGCAAATCCCTCGCCGACTGCTCCCCAGCAACTGCCCCACGGTCCAATGTTGGCGAATCAATGGCAGCAAAATCTGGCTCAGAATCAAGCCCCGCCGGCCGCTGCTCCTATGCCCGCCGCGAAGCGGGCCACCGGCGATCAGTCATCGCAGATGCAAGCTGCGCCATCGGCCGAGACGGTTGAGGTGGAGAGTACCGCAGTTCAGGCAGGCAACGAAGATAAAAACCTGGATGCTGGT
Organism: Candidatus Sulfotelmatobacter sp.; assembly: GCA_035701745.1. GTDB lineage: Bacteria > Acidobacteriota > Terriglobia > Terriglobales > Acidobacteriaceae > Sulfotelmatobacter. The sequence goes on from DASSRO010000344.1 coordinate 17,813, forward strand.
AAAGTCCAGGATCTGCCCTCCGTCCGGCAGCCCGCTACTGAGGAGTACGCTTTAGCACGCATTGGCAAAGCCAAACCGGCAGTGACCACGCCCGGGAATGAGGGCTCCGTTTCCTCGGTGGGCGGCGCCGCGGCTTCAGGGACGGCCGGAGCAACCCTTGCATCTTCAACCCCTGTTCCCTCGTGGTCCATCAGCTCTAGCGGCACTCTGCAGCGCTCATACGATCAGGGTGCAACGTGGCAGGTCGTCGATGTGAACGCGAGTCGTTCCGTTTTCGACCTGGTCAATGTTCAGAGTGCGGCAAAGTCTTCCCGCGCCGAAGGCAAAGACAGTAAAGCGCTGGAGCGGGATTCTGCCTCTCCCACCTTTCGTACCGTCTCCGTCAATGCCGCTGACGTTTGGGCGGGCGGTTCCCATGGAACCTTGTATCACTCCCGCGATGCCGGCGACCACTGGACCCGTGTTCTCCCGGCCTCGTCAGGCGTGGCTCTTACCGGCGATATTGTCAGCCTGGATTTTGTCGATCCGCAACATGGAAAAGTCTCCACCTCCACTCCCGAAAACTGGATCACAAGCGACGGCGGCCAAACCTGGCAGAAACAATAACCGCCACCCGTCCCGGCCCTCCGCACGCCTCCCTCCACGAATTACCAAAGTGACGTTTACACAAAATGAGAAGGTCCTTAGTATCCATCTCGTGGTTTGGCAGTTCTGGGGGAGGGCTGCCGAGGCGTCCTGGACTGAAAGGTCGAGGGCGCTTTTTTGTCATTTGAAGACAGGGAGTGCGTTTTTTCCCCGCCAACCCACACAATAGCCGCCGATCTCCAGGCGTGAGATGAGTACGCGAAACGACGCCGGCATCGATCTTCTGTGCCTTTCGAAAACTCTGACTGGCATCCAGGTGCTCGGTCCAAAATTCCAGAACCCCAGCGCTGGCAACTGGTTAGCTTCATCAAGTCGTAACCCCTTCGCCGCGTGACCCGAATGGCGGGAAAACGCTCCAACCCTGACCGGCCAAGTCCTGCGACCTTCTCACCCCTCTCCGCATCTGATTACAGTGGTACCATAGTAAGTTCGATTCCCCGACGGGAAGCACTTATAGAGATCGCCCGGCAGCGCAGCCTGAATGAGCGTCCGCCGAAAGCGCGACGTTCACAACGAGGAGAAATCAAATGGCAGGTAACGGAATCGTCGAAGTCACCGATGCAAACTTCGACCAGGATGTTTTGAAATCGGAAAAGCCCGTCCTAGTGGACTTCTGGGCAACCTGGTGCGGCCCTTGCCGCGCTATCGCCCCCATTGTCGAAGAACTGGCGACCGAGTATCAAGGCAAGATCAAAATCGGCAAAATGGATGTCGACTCCAACAGCGCTACTCCAATGCGCTACAAAGTCACCGGCATCCCGACCTTGCTGGTGTTCAAGGGAGGCCAGGTCGTCGAACAGATCGTCGGCTATCGTCCCAAGGACGCCATCGCCCAGGCGCTGAACAAGCACTTAGGGTAAATAGCTTTTAGCTCCTAGCTAAAATACTTCAAACGCACGCTGACTCTTGTGAGCAGCGTGCGCTTTTGTTTTCATCAATACCGAGAATGTCAGATTTGGCTAGAAGCCGGGAGCTAGCAGCTAGAAGCGACCTTCAATACTTCCTCAGCACTCCAATCACGCGCCCTTGCACATCCACCGACGCTGCCGGCACGATGATCGGCTTCATGGTCACGTTCGAGGGCTGCAGGCGGATAGTGTCGCCTTCGCGGTAAAAGCGCTTTAGCGTCGCATCGCTCGAATCCACAAGCGCCACCACAATATCCCCATTGTGAGCCGTGCGCGCCTTTTCCACCAGCACGTAGTCGCCGTCGAGAATGGCCTCATCCTGCATCGAATCGCCGCGAACTTCGAGTACAAATACCTCTTTCGAGCGCACGAAATCCGCCAAAGAAATGGTCTCGTTGTTCTGCACCGCCTCGATCGGCTGCCCCGCCGCGATGCGGCCCACCAGCGGCAACACCACGCCTGTGTTCACGCTCATCGCCTGCTTGAGCCGCCCTTTGGGCGGGAGCAGGTCAATCGAACGGCTGCGATTGTAATCGCGCGTCAGCAGTCCCTTTTTTTCCAGGTTCGTGACGTGCTTGTGCACGGTCGCTAGCGAAGTCAACTCCAGGCCTTTGCCAATTTCCTCAAACGATGGCGAGTACTGATGCTCCGCCACGAATCGCGAAATGAAGTCGTAAACTTCCCGCTGCCTGCGTGTGATAGCCATGCCGCCATTATTGGCGAACATAAGGCGAAAAAGCAAGCGTGAAATGAAATTCGCGAGCGCATACACCCAATCGTAAGTAGTAGCGCGCGTCTGTAGCGTCCGGCAGCACGGTCGTCATTGTCTTGAAAGAAACGAAGAGCGCCGGAAAGGCGATGGTCGCCGCCGCGTAACCATGACTGCCAGACCGGTACCCACTCTCCTCGTATACTGCGCGAAACCCGCGGAGAGGCTCTCTTTGTCTAACTCTCCATAACCTTCAGCCCCGGGCTCACAATCAGCCGCGCTTCAGTGGCGCTTTGCACATCTTCCACCGTCAATCCCGGCGCCACTTCCTCCAGCACCAGTCCGTCGTTCGTCACGCGGATGTATGCCATCTCCGTCGCTATCGTGTCGACAACGTTCACCCCAGTCAGCGGCAGCGTGCACTTCTTCAAAATCTTTGGAGCCCCTTCGCGCGTCGTATGCTCCATCGCCACCACCACGCGCCGCGCCCCCGCGACCAGGTCCATCGCCCCACCCATCCCCTTCACCATCTTCCCCGGGATCATCCAGTTCGCCAGGCTCCCCGATTCGTCCACCTCCATGGCGCCCAGCACGCTTAAATCAATATGCCCGCCACGAATCATGGCAAACGAATCGGCGCTGGAAAAATAAGACGTCCCCGGCATCTCGCTGACGGTTTCCTTCCCCGCATTGATAAGGTCTGGGTCTTCGTGCCCCTCTACGGGATAAGGCCCAATCCCCAGCATCCCGTTCTCCGACTGCAACGTGACCTCGATTCCAGCCGGGACATGGTTGGCAATCAGCGTGGGCATGCCAATCCCAAGGTTCACGTAGAACCCATCGCGCAACTCGCGCGCCACCCGCTTCACAATGCGTTCCCGCTTATCGACATCTTTGCCAGCTTTGTTCATGTTAGTCGTTGGTCGTTAGTCGTTGGTCGTTATTCGTTGGTCGTTATTCGTTCCCGCTGTTATGTCCTCCTGAGCGAGGATTTTGCTTCGCGACGAGCGAAGCAAACCCGCAGTCGAAGGATCCCTGCCCCCACGCTCTCTCCTCGCGCTCGTTAGCCCTTCCGCACGGTCCGTCTTTCAATCCGCCGTTCGAACAGCTCACCCTGAAAGATTCGCTTCACATAAATCGAAGGCGTATGAATCTGATCTCCGTCCAACTCTCCAGCGTCCACCAGATGCTCCACTTCGGCAATGGTCACCCGAGCCGCCGTCGCCATCATCGGATTAAAATTTCGCGCCGTCTTCCGATAGATCAGATTCCCCTCGCGGTCGCCCTTCCATGCCTTCACAAACGCAAAATCGGCCGTCAGACCGCGTTCCATCACGTAAGTGCGCCCCTCGAACTCGCGCGTCTCCTTGCCGTCCGCAACAATAGTTCCCACGCCGGTTGGCGTAAAAAACGCCGGGATTCCTGCGCCACCCGCTCGAATCCGCTCCGAAAACGTGCCTTGCGGCACCAGGTCCAGCCGGATCGTTCCCTTCAACACCATCTCTTCCAGCAACTTGTTCTCGCCGACGTACGATCCAATGTGATGCACAATCTGCCCCGCCGCCAGCAACAATCCGTTCCCCACTCCGTCCACGCCCACGTTGTTGCTGATGGTTCGCAGATTCTTCGTTCCCTTGCGGACCAGAGCGCGAATCAGATTTTCCGGCATGCCGCACAACCCAAAGCCACCGATCATAACCGTCGCGCCGTCAAACACGTCGCGGATGGCCTCATCCGCATTCGCCACAACTTTATTCATAGCGTCAGAATTCTAAATGAATTGGGTGATTGTGCGATTGAGTTATCGAGTGATTCAAGCAGGGCGAGCCGGCAAGTCATGAATTCCAATCACCCAATGACAAAATCGCCCAATCACTCAATCGCTCTATTTCTTCTTCCCCGGAATTTTCCTCAACGCGTGCGCCTGCTCAAACTCCTCTGCCAGTTCCCGCGTCGCCAGATTCTCCCGGATGTGCGCCAGTCGCTGCTCCACCTTCCACAGCGCCTGTTCCAGATTCTTTTGATTCGTGATGGCGATGTCCCTCCACATCGAATAGGGGCTCGCCGAAATTCGTGTCATCTCCTGCAACGCCCGTCCGCCGGCCGGCAGTAGCGGAGCCTCATCGCCAAACTCCTCCACCAGCGCCGCTGCCAGCGCGGTCGAAATCATCTGAGGAACATGGCTGATCCACGCGCACAGCCGGTCGTGCTCCTCCGCGGGAAGCATCGCAATCCGCGCCCCGATCTGATCGATCCACCCTGCAAACTCCGCGAACAGTCCTTCATTCAGATTCTGTCCCGGCAGCGGAGACAAAAACCACACCGCCTTGTGAAACAAATCCGCATCCGCGTAGTCGACTCCACTCATCTCTTTGCCGGCCATCGGATGCCCGGCAAGAAACCGCTTCCCTGAATTTTTCCCAAACACCTTGAGCGCGCGTTCCACCACAGCGGCCTTCGTGCTCCCCACGTCGGTAAGCAAAGTCTTCGCCGGCAGCGCCGGCCCCAAACGTTCAATCAAATCCATAATTGCCAGCACCGGAGTCGCCAGCACCACCAACTGGCTGCCGTGCACCGCGTCCCCCGGATTCGCAGTCCCCACGTCGATGGCACCGCGCCTGCGTGCCTTTTCCAGCGTCCCCTCGCGATCGCATCCTACGATCCGCCCCGCGAATTTCTTCTTCCGCAGAGCGAGCCCCAGCGACCCGCCAATCAGGCCAGTCCCGATGATCGTGATTTGCCGAATGGACATAAGAACATTGAGTGATTGAGTGATCGGGCGATTGAACGGCACTAGCCTGTTTATCGTGACGACGTTTTCTTCGCTTTCTTTTGGTGTGCGAAAGGACCGTCCTTCGTGATTGAATAAAGAGAAGCACTCGGAATCCCAGTCTTTTGTTCGATCTCAGGTATCGACTTACCGTTAAGCGCCAACGCTAGTGCGTCGAGCACTCGCCTTTCGCCGATCGCCGCGATGCCGGTCCAATTCACTGTCATGAAAGCCCTCCGACAACCCAACGAGAAATCTCAATCGCTCAATGGCTCAATCGCTAAATGACTCAATGTCTAAATTTTTCTTCCCACTGCCGGCGCAATCATCCGCAACTCGTCCATCAACTTGGCGAACTGTGCCGGGAAAAGCGACTGCGCGCCGTCGGACAGCGCCTTGTCCGGATCGCAATGCACTTCGATCAGCAGCGCATCCGCGCCCGCCGCCACCGATGCCCGCGCCATCGGGGCGACCTTGTCCCGCCGTCCCGTCCCGTGCGATGGATCGGCCGTCATGGGCAGATGCGAGAGCTTGTGAATGATCGGAATCGCCGAAATATCCATCGTGTTCCGCGTATAGGTTTCAAACGTCCGGATCCCGCGCTCGCACAAAATCACGTCGTAGTTCCCGCCCGACATGATGTATTCCGCCGACAGCAGCAGCTCTTCGAAAGTCGACGCGATCCCGCGCTTCAGCAGCACCGCCTTGCGCACCTTGCCCAGTTCGCGCAGCAAGTTAAAATTCTGCATGTTGCGCGCCCCCACCTGCAGGATGTCGACGTAGGGAATCATCATCGGGATCTGCGAAATTTCCATGACTTCGCTGATCACCAGCAGTTTGAATTTATCTCCCGCCTCGCGCAGAAGTTTCAGCGCGTCTTCTCCGTGGCCCTGAAACGAATACGGAGAACTGCGCGGCTTGAACGCCCCGCCCCGCAGCACCTTCGCGCCCGCCTTCGCCACCGCCTCTGCGGTCGTGAAAATCTGTTCGCGGGATTCCACTGAACACGGCCCGGCCATCACCACAATTTCATTGCCGCCAATCCCAATGCCATTCGCCAGTTTGACGATTGTTCCTTCCGGCCGAAAACTGCGCCCCGCGAGCTTGTACGGCGAGCTGATGCGGTGAACTTCCTGCACCCCCGGCAACAGTTCCAGGTTGCGAATATCAAAATCGATCCCCGACCCGACCGCGCCCAGCACGGTCATCCGCGCTCCCGTCGAGCGGTGCACTTCAAACCCTATCTTCACCAGATGCTCGATCACCTGCTGAATCAGTGCCTCGTCCGCGCCTTCCTGCATCGCTACAATCATAAAAACAGCTCCTAGCCACTAGCTTCTAGCTCTCAGCTTGAATCCTTCCAATAAATGACTCACATACACGAACCCACATGCATGTTCACAAGCAATTTCTTGCAAGATCTTGTCATTCCGAGCGTAGCGAGGAATCTGCTGTCGCTCGTAACCACCGATGCGTTAGTGATAGCAATCTCGTCAGCTAAAAGCTAAAAGCTGAGAGCTAAGAGCTG
>DASSRO010000345.1:0-6968 GCA_035701745.1 Candidatus Sulfotelmatobacter sp.
GGCCATGCGCGGACGTTTTGGACGGCGGCGCGGCGGGCGGCGGAGCATGGCGGTGAGCTGATTTTGCGGAATGAAGATTTGGATTCGCAGCGCTGCCGGCCGGAGTTCGTGCAAGCCATGTTGGAAGATTTGCGATGGCTCGAAATCCAGTGGGCGGAGGGGCCGGATTGCGGCGGGCCGCTTGGTCCTTACACGCAAAGCGAGCGGCGCGGATTTTATCTGGAGGCATGGCGGAAGCTGCGCGAGTCGGGAATGATTTATCCCTGCGCCTGCTCGCGGAAGGATGTGGCGCAGGCTGCGGGCGCTCCGAATGATTTGGATGATGAGCCGGTTTATCCGGGGCGGTGCCGGCCTGCGAGTGTTGAGCGCAACGCCGCTCGGCTTCGCCCCTTCGGCTCGCTCAGGGCAGACTCTCGCGAGACAGCCGAGCCGGCTGTCTCCACATGTTTTCAGCCTGAGGCCGAGGCTATCGCTACATTTTCCAAGCCGGAGGCTGGGCCGCGCGGGGTGAACTGGCGATTTCGGGTTCAGGATGGCGAGGAGATAGTTTTTACCGATCTTCACCTGGGGCGGCAGCGGATGATTGCCGGGCGCGATTTTGGCGACTTCATCGTCTGGCGCAAGGACGACGTGCCGGCCTACCAACTCGCCGTAGTGGTCGACGATGCGGCGATGGGAATCACAGAAGTGGTGCGTGGCGCGGATTTGCTCAAATCAACGGCGCGGCAGATTCTTCTGTATCGCGCTCTAGGGCTGCCGGTTCCGGAGTTTTATCACTGCGATCTGGTGCGAGACTCGAACGGCGTGCGGCTGGCGAAGCGGCACGATTCGTTGAGTATTCGGAAATTGCGGGAACTTGGCTGGACCGCTGAGCAAGTGTGGTCAGGCGGGGGCGGCGCTGCAGCTTCGCTATGATTTCGCCGCTGGCTATCGCAGCTTCCGTGGCTAAAGCCACAACTCTCATAAACGATTTTACGCATGGCTGAAGCCGTGCCCTGCCACCCGTGTACAATCTTTAACTTCGCATGCCTGACGCGGAACATACCTCACTGGGACATGACTGACACCGGAAACAATCAGCCTTCTCGCAAATTGACCATTGCCATTGACGGGCCGGCGGGCGCGGGCAAGAGCACCATTGCTTCGCGGCTGGCGCGGAAGCTGGGCTATGTGAACCTGGAGAGCGGGGCAATGTACCGCGCGCTGGCGCTGAAAGCGATCGAGCACGACGCTTCGTTCGAGGACGAAGCGGCGCTGGTCAAATTGGCGCAGGAGGCGCGTATTCAACTGGAGCCTACGATCGGGGGAAACCGCACGCTCCTTGACGGGCGCGATGTTTCGGCGCGCATTCGCGAGCGCGATGTTTCGGAGGCGGCTTCGCGCGTGTCGGTGCATCCCAGGGTCCGGCAGTGGATGGTGGCTCGGCAGCGCGAAATGGGTGCGGGCGGCGGCGTCGTGATGGAGGGACGCGACATAGGAACGCAAGTCTTTCCCGATGCCGACCTGAAAATCTTTTTGGACGCCGATCCGGTGGTGCGCGAACAACGGCGAATGGCGCAGCAGAAAATCAAAGGGGACGTGGCCGCGAATGTGGCTGCGGATTTGCGCGAACGAGACCGGAGGGATCGCACGCGGGCGGCGTCGCCGCTGGTGGCTGCCCGGGATGCAGTGGTGATTAATTCATCTTCATTGAGTGAGGATGAGGTGCTGGCACGGGTGGAAGGCTTGGTCAGGGAAAAACGAGGGCAGTGATTTCTTGATGTCGGTGGCCACAGACTTGGCGGGCACGGTAAAACAGTTCTAAACCGCTCGGCTTCACCCTCGCGGGACAGCCGAGGCGGCTGTCCTTACATGCTTCTTCCTTGAAACCTTCAAACCTCGCGTTCCCTAGTTCTCGGTTGGTTCCACCTTGACCTTGGGCGGAGGTAAGGCCTTCCCCGGCTTTGGCGGTTCGGGTGGCTTGGGCGGCTGCGAACTCTCTTTGCGAATCTCGATGCCGTCGTGCTCGTTGTTGAGAACAATGTGCGACGTGGCGCTGCCGATACTCCCGCTGGCTCTGGCCTCGTGCTCTTCGTTGTTCACTTTCAATTCGGGAAAGTCGGATTGAATTTCGCCGTCACGCGTATGGGCGTCGAGGCGAAATGCCGCCTTATCGGGCAAGCTCAGCTGAATATCGCCGTTGCGGTTGTCGATTTGAATATTCCCCAGAGTGCGCATCCCAACTTCAATCGCGCCATTGTCATTCTGTAGCCGGACGTCTCCGGAAACCTGCTCCAGCCGGATGTTCTTCGATCGAGTCGTTAAGTGCAGCGGCCCCGTAATCTGCTCCGCGTGAAGTTCGTCGGAGTCGAGATCGAGGTTGCCCTCGATATGCGAGAACTCCATGTCGGTGCGCGCGGACTTAAAACTCACGGTCTTGGCAATGCGCGCCAGTTTGATGCTCTCCTGGAATTCACCATCTAATTGAACGGCGCCTTTCACGTCGGAGACCGAGACTTCGTTAACATGGCCCTCAACGTGGACGTCGCCGGCAATCTGTTCGATCTTTACGGAGCCCTTTTCCTGAGTGACCTTAACGTTGCCGTTCACGTCTTCGACCGAGGTATCGGAGTGCTGTGCGGAGATGTCGACGCTGCCATCGCGCCCGGTGACGTTCACATCGCCCCGCCGCGAAATGATTGTGACCTGCGCCTTACGCGGCAAGGAGATGTCGAGATCGCTCTCCGCAGGGTGATCTCCCGCGGCGTCGGCTTTGGCGTCGAGCGTCACCAGGCCGCCGATTACGGTAATCGTTGGCTTGGTCTGATTGTTGTACTTGTCGGCGTCGTTTTGATTGTCGGCGCCCAGGCGCTTGCGGACGACCACGGTGATCTTGTTGTCGTCTGCGGCGTGCACGCTGACCGCGCCATGGCTATCGATTACTTTCAGGCTCGCTCCGGCTGGGTAATCCTGCTGGAGATTGTCGTTGAAGTTGAAGCTTTGGCCGAAGATGTTATTGAAGTCGTTGTCATCCCAGTTAAGTTGATCGTGCAGGCCGGACCAGTTGACGTGTTCCAGTTGGGTTGCCATCAGGCCGAAGACGACGATCATCACGACCAGGACAACACCACCGCCGCCAATACCAGAGGGGCGATAACCTTCACGCTGCGCGCGCTGGTGCTCGACGAGTTTAATCACGCCCCAGAGAATGAGCAGAGCAGGCCAGTAGTTGGCGAACAAGTGCGCGAGCCTGCCGATCGACAACACATGCATAGTCGCCATCAGAAAGACGGCGCCCAGGATGATAAGCACGAACGGGCCGGCCAGAGAGCGGCGCCGCGGCGGCGGAGCTACCGGAGGAACTCCCGGAGTGATGACTGGGCTAGACATTTTTCACCTCCCCGGAGGAGGCAGGCTGCTCAGGATTTATGGGGGATGGCGGCTGCGCAATTGTCGGCGGACCACCAGGGGGAACATAGGGCGGAGTCGACGGAGGCAGCGGCCCAATGTGTCCGCTGGACGAAGCGTTACTTTGCATCAGTTTGACGACTCCGACCACGAGAAGGATGGCGGGCCAGGTTCGGCCGAAACCGATCCGCGAAGTGCTGTCGAGCAGAAACAGTACGCCCAGAGTGACCATGATGGCCGGGAACATAAGCTTGCGCGTACGGCAGTGTTCGCACTGGCAGCCGAACGTACGGCCACCGATCAGGCCCCATTGCCTGGCAAACGCCCACACGCCTAGAAAGATCAGGATGAGCGGCCAGAAACGATCAAGGCCGAATTCAAACAGGCCAGCAGTGTGCAACAGGAAGAGCACTCCCAACCCGATGAGAACGGCGGCACCGGCGGGAACCTTGGTGCCTTCGAATTTTTCGCCGGCGCCAAAGGTGGCTGCCAGTCCGAAGGGATCGGGAGCGGGTTCGCCCATCTGAATTGCCTTTGCTGTGCGAACCGCGTCAATGATCTGGTAGATGTAAAAAAATCCGATCAGAATTCCGAGAACCGTCGTCACATACCAGGGCAAATCGGAACCGACTCCGATGATCAGAAGCACCATGATGATCAGGTGCGACAGGCCCTTGGCGTACTGGCCGGTGTAAACGGCACCGACGCCGATGGGAAAAAATCCGGCGAGAATTCCGGCCAGCGCGGGATTGGGGCCGGTGTTCAGAGCAGGCCGAGGCCCAGCCGATGGAGCGGATCCCACGGGTGAATAGACGGCTTGAACGGGGGGAACGAATCCCGCGGCCGGGGCCGTGGCGGCGCCTTCCATGCGTGCGGCCAGGCAAGCTTCGCAGTAAATCACGCCGCGGACGTCGCGGGTGCATTGGTTACAAAGTGGCTTGCCGCAGGTGCGGCAGAAGGCCACTGCAGCGGTATCGCTGTGTGTGGCGCAGTTCATACGAACCTCCTGTATGTGGTCACCGACACTACAGGCAGATCGCAAAGAAATGGCGATGGACCCTCACGAGCGCTGGCCAGAATGAGACGGTTATCCGTCTGGCTGTAGTTGCGCTCCTGCTTCTGCTCAGGCTGTTGCGTTGTGTCGTTCTTGTCGTCCTTTGGTTTCGCCGGTCGAGACGTGGTGGGACCGGGTTCGGTGGGCGCGATGTTGCGCTTCAATTCGCGCACGCGCGACTCGACTTCGTAGACGAGCCGGATGTTTTCATAACGATGCACGACTTGGGCGCGGGTACTGTAGTAGGTACGCCGGATCGCGGATGGCCGCAGGCTGATCTGGCGCAGGTCGGCGGGTTTCACGCCGGCCACGGTCAGACCCACCGACAGTGCAAAGAACGCCATGCCGAATGACATGGCAAAGCGCGGCTGGCGGACCGTCGCCCAAATCGGCTCGAGCAGCGAGGCCTGTAAATGTTCCCACCAGGAAATTCGGGGCTGGGGAGAACGCACCGGGACTCGCAGACGTTGGGTGTCAACGCCGGTTGTGGATGCCAGAATGTTGTTGACCAGGCTGTCTGGAGGCTCCACCTCCGTGAGGCCTTTCAGCCAGTTGCGGCCCGCTTCAGCTTCAGCGAGCAGCGGACCGCACACCTTGCAAACCTTGGCGTGGGCCTGGAAGCGGTCGAGTCCCGACCCGCTCAAAACGCCGTCCAAGGCGTCCGAGAGCAGCAGGTCGAACTCGTTACACTGCATTCCGTTACTGGTTAGGTCTGGCATCACATCACCTGCCTATAGGTACGTTGTAAAAGGCGCGCAAGTTCCGCTCGCCCTCTATTTATTCGTGATTTCACGGTACCCTCCGGAACCTTCAAAACGTTGGCAATTTCACGGTAGTCCATATCCTGTAAGTCCCTTAGAATCACGGCTTCCCGAAGCTCAGGAGAAAGCTTGGCCAAGGCCGCGTGGACGGTCTCGCCGACCTCCCGGCTGCGGACGTGGGCGTCGGGCGGAGCCGATTGGTCAGGAATTTGCTCACTGAGCGGCTGAACGTCCTCATGTTCGGACCCTGGAGTGTCCATGGAGTCGGTCATCCGGTCCTGCTTGGTTTTGCGGAAATGGTCCACCAGCAGGTTCCTGGTGATAGTCGTAACCCAGGTGACGAACGCTCCCTTGGAGTGGTCGTAGCTCGAAAGAGTTCGGTACATCTTGATAAAAACTTCCTGGGTAAGATCCTGGGCGTCGTCCGCCGATCCTGCGAAGCGGTAGCAGATGTTGTAGATGCGCCGGTTATAGGTCTGCACGATTTCCTCCCAGGCGGCGGCGTCGCCGGCAATACAGCGCCGAACCAGCATCGCGACGACCTGGACGTCTTCCACTTGTACTCCCCGGAAACCTGCGTAAACCTCGAGACTTCAGCCTGGATGGTTCAACCTCTGGAGAGACTCTTCCAGGCATCCACAAGACAGTACGTCATTGTGGCGATTGAAGTTCGCGGCTATGGGATCATGATTGCGAAACAGGGAATTGTAGCAGCGCACCGCAGGGATTGAGGCTTGGCGGCTTTGGTTATCGGGAGCGGAGCTTGACGTGCGCGTCTCTCCTTTCGCAAACAATCTCACTCGGGCATAGCGACCCCCGAGAAACGGGCGCAAGCCTCCAGCAACATTTCCTGGCGCTCTGGTTCGCGCGCGACTGCTTTCGGTGAGCGTTTCCGCATGTGATAGAAATACTGGCCGGTCACTTTGGCAGCGGCGTCATCGCTGACGGCGAGCCAGACTTGGGTGCGATGCCCTTCGTCCAGCTGGTCGGTGGCGCCCGCGCCTCCCATCTTGGTGGCGACCCATCCGGGTTCCAGAGCATTCGATAAAACCCCTGGCCAGCGTCGGGCTATCGCGAAAGCCAGAAGCACGTCATGTAACTTCGTATCTGAGTAAGCCTGCTGCCCCTGCCAGGGGCGATCCTTCCAGGCGAGGTCCTTCAGGCTGGCATCTCCGCTCTGGTGCAGGCCGGAACTCAAATAAACGAGGCGTTTCGGCCGCTGGATCAGCGCGGTCAGAATGTAGGGCGCAAGAGTGTTCACGGCAAAGACGTGGGGCAAGCCATCTTCGGTCGCGATGCGGCGAGGCTCACGGTAGCCCACGCCCGCATTGTGGATCACCGCATCGAATCCACCCAGCTTGTTGACTTGCTCGGCCACGCCCCGCGTTTGGGCAATGCTCAACAAGTCGCCGAGCACCACATTTTCCGCCTGCGGAACCGCCGCCATCGCCTCTTTCCCCCGCTTTTCGTTCCGGGCGTGCAGCACCACACGGTGCCCCTGTTCGATCAGCAACTCCGCCGCCATGCGGCCCAACCCATCAGATGAACCCGTGATGAATACTCGCGCCATGAATGATTGCCTCCCGCGCATCTGCGCGTAGGTAAACGATGCGGAATGCAGGCGTCAGGATGCGGAAATGCGGAAAGTCACGAAGCAGATCGCGTACTTATTCGCTGGTGAAGTAGTCCACTGTCACCGGACTTTCAAACAGCGAATAGTCGCGCGTGACCACGGTGATCCCGCTCTCAGTAACGAAGTAGCGCTG
>DASSRO010000346.1:0-7419 GCA_035701745.1 Candidatus Sulfotelmatobacter sp.
AGGGTATCGAACTGTAAGTCGAGCCGTGCCATTCTAAGGGGTTCAATCTGGCTCACCATGCACAGGCGGCTTGAGGATCGAATTCGTGAACTCTGCAGCCGGAGCATTGCTGCGGGAGAAGACGAGATGTCGGTCATCGCAGATCTCAAGACCGCGCTCCCCCAGCATGTTGAGCGTTTCAGAACTTTGTCGCGCTCACAGACTTCACCAACGCGAAGAATCGGTTGCGGCTAGAGCGACGTGCCAAACAACAAGAGTCACGAGAGATTCGGCTGGTACCACCGCAGACCAACGAGAACAAACGGAAGTCTGGGTAGACAAAAGAGCAACAAGCCGGGACTCTTGAATTTTATCGGCTTTCGTGTAGACTTTCGTTCCAGCAAAGTCATTGGCGAAACGGCTGGGTCCAACTGCATTGGTTGGGCCCTTTTTTTTCTCGCCCCGCTGCCAAGTGGCCACGGCATTCGCCCTATTGTTCGCATCGGCGCGGCTTCACAACTGGCCTGTTCGTGCCATTACCAGCCACCCTAAAAGTGCCATTACGAATGGGATTCGACCAGCACGTCGTAGACCTGTAGTGTGTTCTAGTGCGGCGACCTCTCATCCAATCGACCCTGTGGCCCACCGACAAAACCAGATGTCCATATTGTGTCGAGAGCGGAAACTTCAAGTTGATGGCCAGAGCAGAAGAAGGTGGGAGTGCGTATAGGTGTGACGGTTGCGGCCACATTATGATGCCGAACAATCGGCTGTTCAAATGTTCATGCGCTGGTTGCAACGAGGTTGGATCTCGTAATTGGAGATGGGCATAAGCCTGATTCGTCAGAAGCGACATTTAGGGCTTGAACCGCATTTCTACGTTCTCATGCGTTTCACGAGCGGCTGGCTCCCATTTCCATTTCATCAGCGCGTCCTGGGCGGATTTCGCTAGCACTGGGTGGCCGCCCTTGACTTCGATGGACTGCACCTTCCCGGTGGAAGCAACCAACACCTCCACCCTCACTACACCTGGGTTAGCGTCGAAATGATCTTCTCCCTCGACATTCAGACCCTCACGACCGCCTTCTTTTGTTTCCTGGTACAGGCGGGTCGGGAGTTCACTTTGCGGAGTGGATACGGGGAGTTCTGGCAGCGCAATGCAACGAAAATTTCCCCCTCATAAGTATAAGGGGGGGCTTGGCCCGAGACCTTCATTCGGTCCGGAAAGCGGACAGGGATTAGAGAGTTGCTCCGCCTCGGCGGATACGGCTGCAGCTTCGCGGACCTCTCTTAACCGCCGCTCCACCGTAGATGGATGGACGCCTAACTCCTGCGCGATCTGCGCCACCGGTTTGCCCGCCTGCACGCCGTCAACGCAATCTACCACCTGGCGGCGGTACCACACGTCGCCCTCTTTATTCAGAATCGCACCCAGCCCATCCTCACGTTCTCTGTCACGCGCCTGCTTCCGGATCTGCGAATCGATTGCCGCTTCGCGATGTCGCCTATACCGCGCCGATCTACGCCGTTCATCTGAGAGAGGCAATGGAGGTAGTTCTGCGGTGGTCGCGGCGGCCATGGGCCGCATCCCGGCCTTCCAGTTATCGAGTGTCTCGCTAGTGCGCCGCTCAATCAGCTCCCTGGTCTACGATAGCGTTCAGCGTCGTCTGCACATTGCTCATGCCGTACTGCTCTACGATTCGACGCAATGCTCTCCCCGCAAGGAACGGAGCGAGATAAGGCGGGACGCCTATCTGCGACCGGGGTGATGCTGCGCGGTAAGTGGGTCTATCAGCTTCGGTCTTTGGTCTTTTTCGTCGCATTGCGCTCCTAGCGGGTGCAGCTTGAATTCATACCATGGCCTCCTTACGCCATCGCCATAGACGACAACTCGGAAGTGGGAGTGCGATCGCGCCGAGGATCGATTTTCTCGGCATCTTCTTGTAAAAATGCTCCTTTAACGTTTGAACTCGATTTTGGTCATCGGGGTGATCCGATAAAAGCTGTCGTATCTGGCCAATCTGCGCGTTCCTAAAATCCTGGAACAGCCATACGAGTCCCCACGGATCGTAGCCAGTAGCGGCGCACACGTCGGAGCTTGTAAGGTCAGCGCGGGATTCGACGTCTCGCGAGTAGCTCGGCGAATGGAGCTTGCCGAGCAGAAGGATGGCGAGCACGTGCGCACGAGTCGGGCCCAGAAGAACAGCAGTTCCGACTTCCCGCTTTTCCAGTTGTCGTTGTTTCTCCATCAACGTCACGGTGTCGTGATGGATGGTGTGCGAGACCTCGTGACACAAAGTTCCGGCAAGCTCCTCGGTGTTCTTCACGAAGTAAAGGAGCGAATCGACAACATACACGTTGCCGCCGGGAGTTGCGAAAGCGTTCGGTTGCGTTTCGTGAACCAGGTAAAACTTGAACGGGTGGTTGTAGCGCGGTTGCGCAGCCTGCGTAATGGCATCGGCGATGTGCCGAAGGACATATCTACGACCTTGACGATAGCTTTCGCGATTTCCGGTCTCTCCTGCATTCCGTCTGCCACTATGCAAAACTCTGCGACACGCGAAGATTTCCACAGCGCCGCCGCGTTCCCCTCCACTGCTCATAATCTGCAACGTAATGCACAAGCATCTCCCACGCCCGCGCCGACCACGGCTAAACGATTGACTACAAAGGGTCGATCAACACAGAAAACTCGCCCGGCCATGGAACTTCATTTGCATTGTCATCAATGTCAATAATGTCTATTAATGCTATTGACATTATGGTATAAGTGTTCGATCCATGAAGATTTCGCAAAACGTCTCTACGCGCTGCAGGCTCTCATGATGCTGGCCCGCCACCACAGCCAGGGTGCCATCAAGATTCGCGATATTGCCTACGATGAGGTTCTGCGCGAAAGATTCCTTGAACTCATCCTGCTCGAACTCAAGAATGCACGCATGGTCGATAGCGTCCGCGGCGCCGAAGGAGGATACTGCCTCCGCCGCGAGCCCGCCGACATTCACCTCAGTGAGATCATCCGCCTCATCGACGGTCCCCTCGCGCCGTTTGGCGACGCCGACCAGTTGCGCGAGCTCATCGACCGTGACCTCGCGCACCGCGCGCTTTACCAAGTGTTTCTCGACGTCCGCGACGCGGCCGCCCACATTCTCGACCACAGCACTCTGGCCGACCTTATCGTCGACACCAACACGCGAGCCGACAAGCGCGGCAAGCGCACTAAGAAACAGAAGAGTGCCACCAGCATCCTCCCCATGGTGGTCGGAGGCGCCAAGGGTGACTAGGAAGAGCGTGGCTAAGAAAATCATTGGGTTCGTCTGCTTGCTGTTTTCTGCGATCTCCGCCTGGGCTCAGGGCGCGCCCAATACCATCCGTGTCGGCGCGTTCCCCAACATCACGCACGCACAAGCCATGGTGGGCAAAGCCAACGGCTTCTTCGAAAAGGCCATGGGGGCGCGAGTCAAAGTGAAGTGGACCAGCTTCAACGCCGGGCCTTCCGCTATCGAGGCCCTCTTCGCCGGCGCCATCGACATGACCTACGTCGGTCCCAATCCCGCCATCAACGGCTATGTGCGCTCCAACGGCGAAGCACTTCGCGTCGTCGCAGGCGCGGCCAGCGGCGGCGCTTCCCTCATCGTGCGCAGCGATTCCGGCATTCAGAAGCCCGAAGACTTTCACGGCAAGCGCGTCGCCTCTCCGCAATTCGGCAACACCCAAGACGTCGCCCTGCGCAACTGGTTGCGAAAAAACGGCCTCAAGACCAACGACAAAGGTGGCGACGTGCAAATCGTCCCCATGGCCAACCCTGATCAGTTGACGCTCTTCCTCAAGAAAGATCTCGACGCAGCCTGGGCCCCCGAACCATGGGCCACTCGCCTCATTCACGAGGGCAACGGCCGCCTCTTCGTCGACGAACGCTCCCTTTGGGCCAACGGACAATTCGTCATCGGCCTGCTCGTCGTCAACACCAAGTTCCTGAAAGCTCACCGAGATCTCGTGAAAGCCTGGATCCGCGCCAACCTCGACCTCACCGACTGGATCAACGCCCACCAGCCCGAAGCGAAGAAACTGCTCAACGAACAGATTCAACGCGAGACCGGCAAGGCCCTTCCCGCTTCCGTTCTCGATGAAGCCTTCTCCCGCTTGCAAATCACCAGCGACCCGTTGCACAGCGCGCTCTCGACCGCCGCGCAACAGGCTTTCGACGACGGATTCCTCGGTCGCCAGATGCCCGATCTCTCTGGCCTTTACGATCTCTCACTTCTTAACCAAGTCCTCGCGGAAAAAGGACGGAAGGCCATCCAATGAGTACGCACGTTCAACAACTTCCCGGTCAGGCTCCCATCCCCGTCGATCCGTGCTTCCCGGCCCGCCCGCAAAGCTCGGCCGGAACAACGAGCCCGATCTCGGTCGTTCGCCACACCACCTCCCCCGAGAGTGCGAAAGTTTCTCTGAGTGACATCTGTCTCAGCTACCGCACCCAGAGCGGCGAGCGACTGCTCGCTCTCGACAACATCAACCTGCAAGTGCGTGCCGGAGAATTTGTCTGCATCGTCGGCCCGTCCGGTTGCGGCAAGTCTACGTTGCTGCATCTGATCGCGGGACTCCAACCGCAAACTTCCGGACGTATCCTGATCGACGATAAGCCTGTGCAGGGACCGGGCACCGACCGCATCCTCATCTTCCAGGAGCACGGGCTGTTTCCGTGGCTCACCGTTGGGCAGAACGTCGAGTTCGGCATGAAGATGAAAGGCATTTCCAAGGCGGAGCGGGAAGAAAAGACCCGCTACTACCTGCGCCTCGTGCACCTGGCCAAATTCGCACATAGCTACATCCATCAGCTTTCCGGCGGCATGCGCCAGCGCGTTGCCATCGCCCGCGCCCTCGCCACCGAACCCGACGTCCTCCTCATGGACGAACCATTCGCTGCCCTTGATGCGCAGACCCGCGACCTGCTGCACGATGAACTGGAGCGCATCTGGAGCGAAAGCGGGCGCACCATCATCTTTGTGACACACAACGTCCGCGAAGCCGTTCGCCTCGGCGATCGCGTCGTTCTTCTCACTTTCCGTCCCGGCCGCGTGAAAAGCGAATTCCCCGCAGAGTTGCGGCGTCCACGCCACCTCGAAGACCCGACCGTCGCCCGCGCCGCCCGCCAAATCCTCGACGAGTTGCGCGACGAGATTAACCGCTCGCTTGAAGCCGAATACAACGAGGGCGTGAAGCCGCATGTGAAGACGCCAGTGGAAGTGGGATCCGGAATATGAAACGCGCTGCCCGCTACATCTTCTTCTATGCCGCTCTCTTTGGCCTGTGGACACTGCTCGCCGAGCTGAAGATCTGGCCGCCGTACTTGTTCCCCACGCCCTGGGGAGTCGGCGAGGCGCTCTATGCTGGATTCCAGGATCACTCATACTGGATCGCGATCCGGGTCAGCATGCAGCGCGTAATCATCGGTTACGGCATTTCCGTCGTACTCGGCATGATCCTCGGCCTCGGCGTCACCAGCAATAAGTTCCTCGAAGAAACGATGGGTGGCCTGCTCGTCAGCCTCCAGAGCCTGCCCAGCATCTGCTGGTGGCCGCTGGCCCTGCTGTGGTTCGGGCTCAATCAGAACGCCATCCTCTTCGTGGTGATCATGGGTTCGCTCCTGTCCGTCACGCTGGCCATGGAAGACGGCCGCAAGCAGATGCCGAAAATCTTCAGCCAGGCCGGCCGCAACCTCGGTGCCAAAGGCTTCAAACTGTTCTGGTATGTCCTGCTGCCGGCGAGTCTCCCCTTCATCGTCTCCGGACTCAAGCAGGGATGGGCCTTCGCCTGGCGCTCGCTCATCACCGCCGAGATGCTCTATCTCAGCCTCGGCCTCGGCCAGATCCTGATGATGGGACGCGACCTGAACGACATGAGCGCGGTCATCGCCGTCATGATCCTGATCATCGCCATCGGCTACGTCGTCGACGGCGTCGTGTTCAAAGGGATGGAACGGCACCTACAACATAAGTGGGGGTTGACCCCAGTGAGTTAAGCTCTCGTAATAACAAGTTCCCCCAGGTTAAGCAATCCCCCGTTTTGTAGATGAGCGCTCTTGTGATTTGCTATCTTTGTAATACAACTATGTTGATAGACATACTTCGATCTTCAACATCCCAGTGGCGATGAACGTCGCCAACTTCCGTAAGAAAGGGTAAAAAGAAATGCAGACTTTGCGATCGACGATTCTATTGTCACTCACCTTGGCGGCACTTGTGTCCATCACTTCGTCCACGGGGGCCGCGCAAGATACCACGAGTGCGTCCCAACAGTCGGCAGAGCCTGGTCCCAGCTCTAGCGGGCCCTCCTCCGCTGACCCAGATCTCCGTTCGGAGGTACAGCTACTCCAGGAATTAGTTCGGGCTCAGCAGAAACGCATCGATGCTTTGGAGGCAGATCACAATCCGGTTCCCTCCCACTCCGTGGTTGATGCACCGGCGCCCCCTGCCGCAACCTTGGAAGCGTCAACGCCCTCCTCAACGGCCGCGCCGCAGAACTCCCCCCGCGCCCAAAACGTTCAGGCCGGAAGTTCTGACGAGCGCATTCGGAACCTTGAGCGGCAGATTAAGGGCCTCGGTCCCGTCTCCTTCAGCGGCGACGTACGGGTGCGGGCAGAACCGTTCTTCGGCGGCCCGACCGATCACTCTCTGGACCGTGCGCGAGCCCGCATCCGCGCACGTTTCAACGCAATGGCTGATCTTGGCCCTCAATTCCGAACCGGGATCAGCCTCGCCACGGGCGACGTGAACGATCCCGTATCAACAAATGCCAATGTGACCGGCTTCTACACGCGCAAGGCCGTTGCGCTCGATCAGGCATTCGTGGAATTCACGCCCAAGCAGTTTAAGCCGCTGACGCTCACGGGCGGCAAATTCCGCTATCCGTGGTTCAACACCGAACTGACATGGGATAAGGACTTGAACCCCGAAGGGGCTGCCGAGAGCTTGGGATTCAAGCTCGATACGCCGGTGTTGAAGCGGATCGCGTTTATCGGCTTCCAGTTGCCTTTTGCAGAGATTGCTGGTACGTCGTCTACCAACAAGAGAATCACGCAACAGATCACTTATGGAGGACAAGTCCAGACGTCGTGGGCGCTCGGGCCCCGGATCACGTTGAGCGCATATTCAGGCTTCTACGATTTCCGGGGAGCGGACGCGATCGCTCTGGCTTTGTCACGCGCCAACAGCAAGAACCCACAGACTCCTTTTGTAGGTCTTCTCCCTTTGAATTCCAGCAGTCCGGTTCAAAACTCGCTCTACACGACCACCGCGACTACTGTGATCACAGTGAATGGTACGACCTATCCAACCGGTGTTTCGTCAGTCAGCAATGCGCAGTTTGCCTCGAAGTTCGCGCTGTTTGACAACCTCGCGAAAATTGACATCAACACAGGAAGTGCGCGTTTTCCGG
>DASSRO010000347.1:0-11518 GCA_035701745.1 Candidatus Sulfotelmatobacter sp.
ATCGTCGCCGCCACCGCACCCGAACGAATATGCGGAACCAGGTCGCTAAAAAGGTCCGTCGTAATGATGGTCAGGCTCTCAAGGCGTTTGGCATCGCGGGCGGCCTTGAGCACCGGAATTGACGCTTCGGTCGTCACGTAAATTCCCGCCAGTTCCGGATGTTTTTCCAGTAATCTCCGGCACTTGTTGTAAGCCTCCGATTCCACATCGTGATCTTCGATGGGCTTCAACAGATGCAGCTTGGGATAAAACGTTCGCAGCGTATTTTCAAACGCGGAGCATTTCTCTGCATGCTCGATAATCGCCATATCGAACACGGTGATCGCGATCGATCCCGCCGGCTCGCGCAGAAATCGCCCCATCAGATCAGCCGCGATCGACCCGCTGGCCAGCGTATCGACGGCCACAATTCCCAGCCGTCCGCTGTTCGGAGCATCGGTCGCCACGCACACCACTGGTATTTGCGCGCGCGAGGCCCTCCGGATCCAGGGACGCAAAACTTGAGGACGGCTGGGGAAGCTGATGATCCCATCCACCTTCTCGCGAATCGCCGCTTCAAACGCCTCTTCTTCCCCTTCGCCTAGACGCGGGTAGGTTCGAAACTCCAGTTCAACATTTTCCAGCAGGATCGATCCGGCCTCATCGCGAATCCCCGCTCGCACTTCATCCCAGAAAGATGTTGTTCCCTTTAGCGTATTGACTGAAATCCGCAGCGTCTTTTTCGAGGACAAGTACCGCGCGGCCAGGTTGGGCCGGTATCCCAGGGTCCTCGCCATCTGTTGGACCCGGGCCTTCGTCATTTGGCTTACGCCCGGATTGTCATGCAGCGCGCGGTGTACGGAACCGACCGAAGTCCCCAGTGCCTTGGCGATGTCGCGAAGAGTGGCGGGCGGCTTACCCATTTTTTCTTCACACAGTCCGGGCCAAACAGGGCCAGGAATGACCTTTCCATCCAGAACCGTAAACGTTAACGGAACTCTCAAAAATTCGCAAGACTGCGGCTCTAATAAAGCTCGAAACTCGCTGTTCTAGTGTGTTTTGTCTGTCGGCGTCCCGACTCTTCCTTTGACGTCTGGAATGCCCGAAAGGTTAAAAATCCAATTGCAAATGGTGTCGCGCCACACCAGCGCTTCCCCGGACTGGTATTCGAACCGCGTCAGAATGTCGCGATAGCGCTCCGCATCAATGTGGCCGTCGAGCGACTTCCATTCCCCAACGAAAGCCCGCACCTCCTCCGCCCCTTCGTAGTGCGAATCATAAATATGCTGGACGACAGTTTTCCCTGAATGCAGAACGTCCCTATACCGAACGTGATGAAAAAATAGCAGCAGGTTGTCGGGGCACCGATCCACCGACTCATACAAAGTTTGCACTTCCGGCGGATATTGGCCAATGAATCCGGTGCCCGTCGCCACCGTGCGATCCATCCCAATCCCCTCGCGATCGGCGCGGTGCCACTGGCCCCAGCCATTTCCCTCCGAAGATTCAGGCCCGGGATCGTAATGATTCCCGAGAATATTAGTCAGCGTCCCCACGCCGAGCGGCCCAGTGTAGCTTTCGTAAACGTGCCACGAATTGAGTTGAATCTTCGACACAGTCTGGACCACGAGCGGTTCGATACCGAAAGTCAGCCGCGTCCATTCGTCAACAATTTCTTCCGCGCTCAGCCCTGGATTCCATGCCAGCCGTCCAAAACCATAAAGATTCGCCATGGCCATCGGGCTGCCCAGCCAATTTGCGTCCATGCCAACGTTGGCCACGCCGATAAAGCCTCCCGTCGGCCGATGGAAAACCTCGCCAGCCACAAGCGCCTTCACAGGCGTATTCCTGCCATCAATCTGCATGTTGAAATCCAGCGCCTCTTTCCACATGGGAACCAGAAAGCAGAGTTGCCGCTGCTGTCCGGTATATTCCTGCGTGATCTGCAATTCGATGGCTTCGTTTGTATGTTGAAGTCCGGCAAATAGCGGCGACGCCGGCTCGCGCACCTGAAAATCAATAGGACCATTCTTAATCTGAATCACCACGTTGTCGTCAAACAAGCCGTCGAGAGGATGAAAGTTGTCGTATGCAGCCTTCGCGCGATCATTCTTAAGGTTGTGCCAATCCAGGTGATGGTTGTAGACGAAGGCGCGATAAAAAACGATGCCGCCATGCGGCTTCAGGGCGCGCGCGATCACGTTGGCCGCGTCGGCGGGCGTTCGGCCGTAGGTGGCAGGCCCCAGTCGTCCCTCTGAGTCCGCCTTCACTACGAAACCGCCGAAGTCCGGAATCTGCCGGTAGATTTCATCGACCTTCTGGCGCCACCACTCGGCAACCCGCGGATCCAGCGGGTCAAACGTATCCAGTCCTCCCACGATCTTGGGACTACTCAAGTCCACCGACAAAGAGAGTTGCACGCCCCATGGACGAAACACATCCGCGATTCGTCTGAGTTGCGCAATGAAACCGTCCTCGAGCACGCCCGGAGCGGCGTTCACATTATTGATCGTGCAGCCGTTAATGCCGATCGATGCCAGTAGCCGCGCGTACTGTCCGGCGCGGGTCAGATCGCTGCGGACTTTTCCGTCAGCAAAAAAGATCGACGCTCCGCCGTATCCTCGTTCGATGCGCCCATCGAGATTGTCCCACTGGTTGACCCATCGAATTGGGGCCGATGGCTGCTGCACCTCGTCGATGCCCGCAATACTTTCCCCGCGGGCAACCTTGCTCAACAGCGCAAACACGCCGTAGAGAACGCCCCGGTCCGTGGCCGAAGTCACCACTAAACATTCGGAGCCATGAATCTTCGCGGCTTTCAACCAGTACCCATCGGCCTGTAACCCGCCCCGGGCGTGCAGCGTCGGCGCTAGCCGGTGCAACTCTGGAAGCGTTCCCAGCACAATTGACCCGTCGTGCGGCGAAATGACTCCCTCTCTCACAGTCTTGCCCAGCATCTGCGAAATTCCCCGAACCAATTCCTGCTCTGCACTCCTGAGCACTTCCCGGTCGCCGCGCACCACGATCTTCCTCGGCAGGTTGTCATAAACTTTCGCCCCCTGCGCGCTCACTGGAACGTATCGCAGCCAGGCTTCAGCCCCGGTTTCGGATCGGGCACTGACAGCAAACGCAATCGCACCGAACAGTACTGCGGTTAGCCGTGCACACCGAAGCGCCGTCCGCACGGTGCCATTTGATGTGGTTGCCATGCAGCCCATTGGCCACACAGTATAAGTGCAGGCGCGAGTTTCACCTTGTAACGGCGCGGGTTCTGCGCGTTCAGGTTTCACAATCTCGTTGCTTTTCGCGCGCTTTAGGCCTACCATTCGCGGGTATGGAGGCCCGCGATGACTTCCTCCGCTCCGATTTTCAGCCGGGTTCTGCAGCTTACGCTGATCACTTTTCTAGCCACTTGTGCATTTTCTCAAGCGCCGCCCAAGTACGATCCCGCCACCGAAGCTAAGTTCAAAGGGACCGTCTCGGAACTGAAGTTCGTCCCCCCCACCGGCGGAAAGCCCGTCGCCTACCTGGTCATGAAGAGCGGACCCGACGCCATGGAGATTTTTCTCTGTCCCAAGAAATTTCTCGAAGACATGGGCGTGGACTTCAAAGCCAACGAGGAGATCGAGGTCACCGGCTCCAAAATTAAGCAGGATGGCGCGGATCTGACACTGGCGCGCGAAGTAGTCAAAGGCGGCGACACCCTGACCCTCCGCTTCAAAGACGGCAAGCCCGCCTGGTAGATAGTTGTTCCCACTCTTTGCCTTGTCATCCCGAGCGCGGACTGTTTTCTTTCTTTTGTCATCCTGCGCAAGATTGCTTCTTTTTTAGTTCTGTCATCCTGAATTGGTTCTGTCCTGAGCGAGGATTGGTCTTTGTTTTTAGTTTTGTCGTCCTGAGCAAGATTGGTTCTTTTTTAGTTCTGTCATCCTGCTATGTCATCCTGAGCGAGGATTGGTCTTTGCGCCCAAGCGCAAAGACCAACCGCAGTCGAAGGATCCCTACCCCCCTCCACCGGCCCCTGACTCTTCAGGGAATTCTGTTTCGTTTCTTTTCGGCGGATCACCACTCGTGGCCCTGATAACGTCGGTTGAAATGCATCGTCGAGAGCCGGTTCTGCGATTTTCTAGCCAAAACAAACGTGAGATGATAGCAACTACACCCGAGGTGCATCCGGTGCGGTTAAGCAAGATTGTTTAGCAACGCACTAATAGGACACTACCGAAACGAGTCCCCTCAAGTTTTTCCACAGGATCTCCACAGACGAAATCGCCGCTCCTGTGACGAACAACCTTTACTGAGAAAATTCAAACGCCCACAATGGTTCCGTGCGCGAGAAATTCCTCCACTCGACCAACCGAGACGCTGCCGCGATCTTCCCCGATTTTCTTGTCCTAAACCCTTATTCCGCAATATTTTGCCGCCAAGGCTCCCGGACATCCACGCGTAACCATAAGAAAGTAAATGCCTTACAAATATCGCCGGAAAATAACGGCCACCAATCCTCTGCTAAGTCGTTATTTCGGAATATTTTGCCCGCAAGTCCCTGCGGCTCAAGATTTTGCCGCCGCTCTCCGCTGCCCGTCGCCCCTAAGTTCTTACGAATCAAGATTTTAGAGAAACGGTGGAAAAAAAAAGGACGCCCCCCCTCCACTGCCAGTGACCACGAGTGCCGCTTCTCCTTCTCACCCCGCGTGGCCCTTCCTGATAGTCTCAAGGAAGCCCTCGTTCCATCCCTAGGAGCCAGCACATCGTTGCCACCACTGATTAATGTCCGCAGCATCTCCAAATCCTTTGGAGCCGCCCCGCTGTTTCAAAACGTCTCCTTCACCGTTTCCGAAGGCGATCGCATCGGTCTCATCGGACCCAACGGCTCGGGCAAATCCACGCTTCTTCGAATTCTGGCTGGCACCGAAGATACCGATGACGGAGAGATTGCCTTCCGCAAACGCCTTCGCCTCAGTTACGTCGAGCAGGAGTCGGAATTCCAAACCGGGGATACGGTGCGCTCGGTGATTGAAGCCGCGTTGAAAAGTTCTGCCGTGCCCGAGTCAGAGCGCGGAACTCGCTTCGCCGAGACTTTGGGGCGTGCCGGTTTCGTCGACTTGAATGCCGAAGCCGTAGCGCTCTCGGGAGGTTGGCAAAAGCGCCTCGCGATCGTACAGGCGCTGGTGCAAGCGCCGGACATTCTTTTGCTCGACGAGCCCACCAATCACCTGGATCTGGCCGGGATCGAGTGGCTGGAAGAAGTGCTGGAGCAGGCCGCCTTCGCCTCCGTGGTCATCAGTCACGACCGTTATTTCCTGGAGAACGTCGCCACCGAGATGGCCGAACTCAGCCGCATCTATCCCGACGGAATCTTGCGGGTGAAAGGCCGATACAGCACTTTCCTGGAGAAGAAAGAGGAATTCCTGCACGCGCAGTCGAAGCGCCAGGAAGCGCTGGAAAATCTGGTGCACTCCGAAATCGAGTGGCTTCGTCGCGGGGCCAAGGCGCGCACGCGAAAGTCCAAGGCTCGCATCGACAAAGCGGGCGAGTTGATGGAAGAACTCGCCGACCTGAACACTCGTTCCCGCAGCGGCAGCGCGCAAATCGATTTCTCCGCCACCGATCGCAAGACCAAACGCCTCATCGAACTGCAAAACGTCGCGTATGAAATCGGGGGCCGTCGTCTTTTCCAGGGATTAAACTTCATCGTCACCGCTGGAGTCAGAGTCGGCCTCGTCGGCCCCAACGGCAGCGGCAAGACCACACTGTTGCGCCTGTTGCGGGGCGAGGTCGCCGCCACCGAAGGCGAGATTCGGCGCGCCGAAAAGCTCCGCATCGTTTATTTTGACCAGCGCCGCGAACTTGATCCCAATGTCACGCTCCGCCGCGCCCTCGCTCCGGAGGGCGATTCGGTTATCTACCAGGATCGTGTAGTTCACGTGGCATCGTGGGCGGCGAAATTTCTGTTTAAGAGCGAACAGCTTAATCAACCCGTGGAGCGATTGTCAGGAGGCGAACGCGCTCGCGTCCTGATCGCTCAGCTGATGCTGCAGCCCGCCGACGTTCTTCTGCTGGACGAGCCCACTAACGATCTCGACATTCCTACTCTCGAGATCCTCGAAGAAAGCCTGCTCGAATTTCGCGGTTCGCTGGTTCTGGTCACGCACGATCGTTATATGCTCGATCGCGTGTCGACCATCGTCCTCGGGCTCGACGGCCGTGGCAGCGCCGAGCGTTTTGCCGATTATTCCCAGTGGGAGGTGTGGCAGCAGGAACGCCATCTGGCCGAAATGGCCGGGGGACCTCAAGGCAAAGCCCGTTCTGCCGGCAGCTCAGAATGGCAGGCTCCGCCGAAGAAGAAGCTCTCCTACCTCGAAGCCCGCGAGTACGCAACCATCGAAGAGCGCGTCGCCGCCGCGGAAGAAATACTGGACGCGAAGCGTACCCACGCCGCAGATCCAGCCATCGCCAGCGACAGCGCCCGCCTGATCAGCGCCCACGCCGAGTTGGAGGAGGCCCAAAACAAAGTGGATGAACTCTATGCCCGTTGGGCAGAACTCGAGAAGAAGCAGGCTTGAATCGCGATCAGGCGAGAGCGTAGGCCACAATCGTCTTTCCGCGCTTTCCGGAATTCCTTTCGAGTTTTTCAAGCAGCTCCGATTCCAGGTCGTCCGGATCCGGCTTCATCTCGCAGGCCGCAATTTCTTCCTCAGGCGCGCCTTGAAAGCAGAGTTCGCAAACGCACAACCCACCGTCCGATTGCACGGGTGGACCGAACACGCGGCAAGTCATAGGGCGCGATTCGTACAGCTCACAACTTCCGGTCACCGGGTCCAAGGCCGGGCAAGCCTCGTCGTTCGCAAAGTGTTCAAAGCGCTGCGCCGCCGCTTGTCCTTCGTCGAGTACGCCGCTGACCGGATCGCCAGGAAACTCCGGCGCAAGGCGGCCAATCGACTCGTGAGCCCGCCGCCGCACACCTGCCGCTCGCTCGGGATCGCTTTTTTCCAGGACGGCAAGTCCGCGCCGCAGCCGCATCGCATCAAGCTGATTGATCGAGAAGACCCCGACGCAACATTGCGTGCATCCCTTGCGGCAAACGAGCCACTCTCCGCTTCTACGCGTGACATCGGCCAACGCCGCATCCACAATCTGGATCAGCTTCTGATCACCGCGCGACGGAAAGCGGCCAGGCATGCTTTGAGGATAACGCACGCAGATACAAGAAGAGGTGTGCGAATTCCTTCGTGATCCTTCGTGCCCTTCGTGGTGAAGGTCTTGGCCCTACATGCCCAGCAGGTTACCTTGCAGCTTGGCGTAGCCGTGCTCGCGCGCCCAGAGATCGAGCGGAGTGGAAGCCAGTTCGTCGACCAGCGGCTCGGCGCGTCCATCCTTCGTCAGGTCCACGCTCTTGATGTATGTCTTGCAGGTATCGCAACATTCCACGCGTATCGAATCGAATTCGCTGGCAGTGTAGACGGGAAGCGCCTTTTCATTCTCCTCGCCGCATCCCGGGCAAACGATCCGCCGAAACTCCCACTCGGCGAGGCAGAAAGAGCAGACCATCGATCGCGCCCCCCCGTCGCCCATCTGCCGCAACACTCCCAACCCGGGCTTGCGATTGCAAAAAGGGCACAGCGCGTGCGCCGTCGAGACTCGACGTGGTTGTGCCCGCGATCGTAACAATTCCGCGTAGGGCTGTAGAAACGCAAACGCCAACAGGTCCTCAGCGCCGGACGGCGTGTGCGATGCCCACGCCGCGCTCAGCAACTCAGCCCAGAAGTCTTTTCCACGCTTACGCAATTCCCGGCTCAACTCAGCTAGAGCCTTCGGACCGTGCGCTTCCGCTACAACCAGGAACGAATCAAAGTGAGAGCTCAGGTATTCCAGTTCAACTGGACCGAGTTCCTCCTGCAAGGGAACAGGCGACGCCAGCCGCGGCACAGCCACGCCGAGCCGTCCATAGAAGTCTTCCTGATAGCGAGCGACATGAACGTAAAACTCAAGAATCTCTCCGGCGAAGGAATACTTTGCGGCGAGTTCTTGCGCGCGGCGAATACGACGCTGCCAGGGGGAAACCGTCATCAGGCGATCATTCGCTCAGTTGGTGCGCACCGTTTGTTCACGCACGAGGTGCAAATGGATTGGGAATTATAGCAGCCACTATCATTGCTTCCTTCCAGGGAAAACGCCATTGGGGCGAACGGCTTCGCATACAGGTTCTCCCCATTGACGCCGTTCGGCCTGCGAGCATATAGTTTCCGAAATTAGTTAGCCTTTGACTCGGTCGCTGGGGACAAGCAGTCTGGCGGCTCAACTTTAACCTCCGTTTAACATTCATCCGGCCTGCGACCCGCATAATGGTTTTCGCATTGGATTGCTGGAGGTTTTGATGGACTTCTCCCGCAGAACTTTTCTTAAGGGCTCTATCCTTGGCGGCGCTGGCATCTCGGCTCTCGGATTCGATCTCACCCCCGCCTACGCGCAAACTCAGAATCTGAAAATTTCCCGAGCCAGCGAGACCCGCAGCACGTGTCCGTATTGTTCAGTGAGTTGCGGCATCATCATCTACACGCTCGGCGACAAAGCCAAGAACGCCATTCCGCAAGTGGTCCACGTCGAGGGCGATCCCGACCATCCCATCAATCGCGGCACGCTTTGCCCCAAAGGTTCCTCGCTCGAGCAGGACATCATGAACGACCGCCGCTTGCTCAAGCCGCAGGTGCGCCGGCCGGGAGCCACCGATTGGGAGGACATTTCCTGGGATCAGGCCTACGCCGAGATCGCGCAGAAGGTTAAGAAGACGCGCGACGATACATTCATCGATAAAGATCCGTCAGGCAAGACTGTGAACCGCTGCGAAGGCATCGCCTGGAGCGGCGGCTGCACCGACACCAACGAGTTCAATTATCTGGTCGTCAAGACCATGCGCAGCCTGGGGGTCTGCTACCTGGAAAACCAGGCCCGTGTTTGACACGGCCCTACGGTCTCCAGTTTGGGGCCAACATTCGGACGCGGGGCGATGACCAATGGCTGGATCGACATCAAGAACACCGACATGATGTTGATCATGGGCGGGAATCCAGCCGAGAACCATCCTTGCGGCTTCAAGTGGGCGATTGAAGCCAAGATTCACCGCAACGCGAAAACCATCGTGGTCGATCCGCGCCTCACGCGCACCGCCGCGACGGCGGACATGTATGTACAAATTCGGGCTGGCTCCGACATCGCCTTCCTCGGCGGCCTGATCAACTACGCCATCCAGAACAACCGCATCGCCCACGACTACCTCGTCAACTACACCAACGCCGCGTTCATTATTAAAGACGGGTTCAAACTGCCCGACGACGGCCTCTACTCCGGCTTCGATCCTGAAAAGCAGGTTTACGACAAATCCACCTGGAACTACGAAGAAGGCGGCGACCTCACCGGCAAGCCGGTCATGCCCACTCCCGCAGGGCAATCGCCGGCATCGCATGCCACGGGCGGTTCGCAAGATTCGGGCGCCAAGAAAGAAGAAGGCCAGGGATATCAGGGTGCAAGTCCGGCGGGCGCCAAGGGCGGCGTTGCGGCCATGTTGCCGCCGAAAACTGCCTTCGATCTTTCGCTGCAGCATCCTCGCTGCGTCTTCCAACTTCTTAAAAAGCAGTACGAGCGCTACACACCAGAGATGGTCGAGCGCATCACCGGAATTCCCCGGGACCAGTTCCTGAAAGCCGCCGACCTCTACACCTCGGTCCGCAAAGACGGGGACATGAAAAAGGTGTCCACCGTCATCTATGCGGTCGGCTGGACGCAGCACAGTTTCGGCACGCAAATCATTCGCACCGCCGCAATGCTGCAGTTGCTCATGGGCAACATTGGCCGCGCCGGCGGCGGGGTCAACGCTCTTCGCGGACATTCGAATATTCAGGGCGCAACCGACATGGCCGGCATCTTCGACGTGCTCCCCGGATACTTGAAAATGCCCAACCCGGCCGACGTGGATCTCGCCACCTATCTGAAGCGAATCACGCCCACGTCGTCCAAGCCTGATCCGTGGGATTCCTACAACTACTGGTCGAACACGCCGAAGTTTACGGTGTCATTGTTGAAAGCGCTTTACGGGCCTGCGGCGACCAAGGAAAACGACTTCGCTTTTTCCTACCTGCCGAAAATCGACCGCAACTATTCCTGGGTAAACATCTGGAACGACATGTACGAAGGCAAAATTAAAGGCATGTTTGCCTTCGGCATGAACGGCGTGATGATCGGTCCGGACTCTGCGAAGAATATCGAAGCGCTGAAAAAGGCCGACTGGCTTGTGGTCTGCGAGATTTATCCCGACGAGACCAGCGAATTCTGGCGCGCTCCCGGCATCACCGCCGACGAGCAGAAGAAGATCAACACAACGGTATATCGCTTGCCCGGCGCTGGATTTGCTGAAAAGGACGGATCATTCACCAACTCCGCGCGCTGGCTGCAGTGGAAGCAGGCCGCCTTGCCGCCGCCGGGGCAAGCCCGCCTCGATCAGGAGATCCTGGCCACGATCTTTTTGAAAGTTCGCGAACTCTATCAGAAAGAGGGCGGAAAATTTCCCGACCCCGTCCTGAAAGCAACCTTCGCCTACACGGACCCGTATAACCCGTCACTAGCCGAGGTCGCCAAGGAGATCAATGGCAAAGCTACCGCCGATCTCACCGATCCCAAAACCAACGTCGCGCTGAAAGCCGGACAGCAATTGCCCAGCTTCGCATGGCTCAAGGACGACGGCACCACTTCATGCGGCAACTGGATTTATTGCGGATCCTGGACCGAGGCCGGTTCCATGATGCAGCGTCGCGGCACCGAAGATCCCTCCGGTCTCGGCGTCTATCCGAACTGGGCATGGTCGTGGCCGCTCAATCGCCGCGTGCTTTACAACCGCGCCTCGTGTGACGGCGACGGCAAACCTTGGGATCCGACGCGACGGCAAGTTTGGTGGGACGAGTCGAAAAATTCCTGGGCCGGCGTCGACGTCCCCGACTTCAAAGCCGACTCTCCGCCCAAGGATCACATGGGGCCGTTCATCATGAACCCGGAGGGCATTGGCCGACTCTTTGTTCCGTTGAGCGCCATGGCCGACGGCCCGTTCCCCGAATTCTACGAACCGATCGAGAGTCCGATCGTAAATCCGCTGCATCCCAATCAGTCCAACAATCCGGTTGTGAAGAAATACAAAACCGATATGGACAAGTACGGCACCGTGGAGCAGGGCTACAACGTCATCTGCACCACCTACCGCCTGACCGAGCACTATCACTACTGGACGAAAAACAATCCCATGAACGTGCAGCTGATTCCGGAGCCCTTTGTCGAGATTCCGGTTGAACTTGCGCAGGAAAAAGGCATCCGCGGAGCGGACCCGATCAAAGTGATCAGCGCCCGCGGAACCTACGTGGCGAAGGCCTTCGTCACGCGTCGTCTGAAACCGATGATGATCGACGGGAAAAAGGTTTACCAGGTCGGCTTGCCCATTCACCAGGGTTTTCGCGGAATTCAAGAAGACGCGGGAACCGACGCGCGCACCCCGGCC
>DASSRO010000348.1:0-4216 GCA_035701745.1 Candidatus Sulfotelmatobacter sp.
AGCGAAGGACTTTCGACCAGCAGGCGACCAATCACGTCCGGACGCAAGGCCGCGGTGTAAAGCGCGATTAGCGCTCCGAGTGAGGAGCCTCCCAGGCCTGTGTTCTCCGGACCGGAGGCCGCGCGGTAGTTTTGGGCGACGAAGGGCATGACTTCGTTCATCAGGAAATTCGGATAGCGGCTGCCCTGCACGCGCAACATCACCGGCTGCAGCGAACGGTAGGGCATGTACTCGCGCAGGCGGTCCTTGCCGGCGTTGTCGATGCCCACAACTATCATGGAAGGGATTACGCCTTCGCGGACCAGGCGTTCGCTGGTTTCGTCCACCTGCCATTCCACGCCAGTAAAGGAGGTCGAAGCCTCGAACAGATTCTGGCCGTCGTTGAGATAGAGAACGGGGTAGTGCCGGCCAGCGTTGGCTGGCTCGTCGTACGCCGGGGGCAGCCACACGCGGACAAACCGGGAGTTTCGAAAAATGCGGCTGCGAAATTTGTGCAGCCGCAAGTCTCCAGCCGCACCCTGTACGCGGATTATCCCGGCAGCGGTCCCGGCTGAAACGTTTTCAGTTTTGGCGATTTCGTTCATCAGGAAAGGCACTGAAAGAGGACGTTATTGGACTCACACTCTAGCGGCCCTCAGCCGCATCACGGTAGCGAGAAGGCTGATCAAGGAAATTAATACCAGCGATGCCAGGCACATGATGCACCAAGTCGTCAGGACGTACGCTTCGACATACGTGAGATACAGTGCGAAAAGCAAACCACCAATCGCCGCGCCCAGAAGGCGGTTTGGCGTCTGCGGTTGCGATCTCTTGAATGTCGCCAGAAAAAAAAGCACTGCGTAACCGGCAACTCCGATCCCCGCCACAGGAATTCCCATCAGCGTGGAATACTCACTGCGGTTTACGATGTCGCAGCTGAACTTCTGGCTGAGATCGCAATATGCTGTTGCTGATTTCGCATAATGGCGCTGCAAAGAAATCGCAGAGACTGCGATTCCTGCCAGAGACAAAATTGCGATCACGGCAAACAGTACGCGATTGGCCCGCCGTATGGACGGAACGACCGGAAACGAAACTGACGATGGATCGGTCACGGCAAGGCGCACCCGGTCTTATCGCTCAAAGCATCGAGCGACAAGACTCCTTCCTTCGGCTTCTCCGTCCCGAACTGCCAACTGGGAAACAGCTTGACTCCGGCAATCTTGCATTCCGTGGCCAGTTCACTCGAGCCTTTGATCGCGCACTCGACATAGGGAACATAGTGAAAGGCGTCGCCGAACATCTCTTTCTGTTCGATGCAATGCGGACACCAGTAGAGTCCGTACATCTTGGCCTGCTTGCTGGCCAGGCACTTAGCGAAAGAATCGTACTTGTGATTGCGATAGTACCGGCCTGCGATGAACGCGGCGGCGAGCAGGACCAGCACGACGCCATAGGTGAGCATTTTTTTTCTCTTGGGGTCGCCTGGGGCGGCGCTCTCGCGCTCCAACTGCTTTTTTCGACGTTCTTCAGACATGTCTCAACCTTATATCACGGGATTTCAGCCGTGGGTTATGCGACCACGTTGAGGGCCGCGGGCAGCACATCCAGTTCTTCGCAATGCAGGGTGAGCACTTCCCCGTCGACCATTACGTCGACGGGACTGTCCAGGCTAAATTCGATGCGCTGCGCCGCTTGGCGCTCGGCCAGCGGATGCTCGATATGCGTGCCGTCGTAGAGTCCAGGCAAATTACGAATCAGTCCCAACCGTCCGATCGGGCCCCAGCGAACGTATTCCACCAGTCCGTCGTTAATCTCCGCTTTGGGGGCAATCATCATAGTTCCACCGGTGAACTTGCTGTTGTTGAAAGTCAGAAAGAGGCAGCGCCGGTTGTCGAAGGATTCTGAGCCATCAACGCGAACCGGGAAGGGTCGCCGGTTGAAGCGAGCCAGAGTCAGGAAAATCGCGGCCTGATATCCAAGTTCTCCCCAGTCACTGAAGCGCCGGGCCCGCAACGTGGCGACGTCTGCCGAGAAGCCCATGCTCAGCAAATTGATGTAATGGATCACACCGGTGCGGTGACGCAGGCGCATCACATCGCAGGGGCGTGCACGCTGAGCAAGCAGAGATTCAAGGGCATATTCCACGCCGCGATCGCTGAAGTCACGCAGAAAGGAATTGCCGGTGCCCAGCGGCAGGAAGCCCAGGGTGGGGCGGTCGCCGCCGAGGGCCTGTGGAAAGAGGCCATTCACGATCTCGTAGGAAGTTCCGTCACCGCCGACGGCGATAAAGTTTCGGACGCCACGCGCATACGCCGCGCGCGTAATTTCGGTCGCATCCGCGGCGGCGCGAGTCTCGGCGACTTGAACGTCGAGGCCGCCGGCTTTGAGGCGCTCGAGGGCCGGGCCCAGGAGTTTCCGGCTGCGTCCACCGCCAGCGGCGGGATTCACGATTGCAAGATAGTGTTGGCCCAAAGTGGCTGTTCCAGGCTTTTAAGATGACGGCAGATGTTTGTCACACGCGGCGCGAATAACCCCTTAAACTCCCACGACCGATTTTCGCTCCATGGTACTGGCGATCTCCTCAGCCAGCATCTGCCGCTTGATTTTCATGGACGCGGTCCGTGGAAAGTCTTTATCCCAAATCAAATATCCGCCGACGCGCTTGAAGTCGGGCAGGCGGCGATTTCGAGAGGCGATTTCCTCCTGCAACCTGGCATCAACTTTCTGATTTTGCTCAAGGCGCAGCACCAGGACCAGAGTTTCTCGACCAAGCTCTTTCTTCGGCCAAATGTAATTCGCGGCAAACACGGAATACTCTTTGACTGGCAGGCCGTCGAAGACGGTTTCAATGTCTTCGGGATAGATATTTTTGCCGCCCTCGGTGACGATCATGTTCTTCTTGCGACCGAAGAGTTGCAGGTGGCCGCCGCGGTCGAAGCGGCCCAGATCGCCCGTCAGCAGCCAGCCGTCAACGATGGTTTCCAAAGTCATCTCAGGATCGTCGAGATAGTGTGACATTACCGTCTTGCTGCGCGCGGCCACTTCTCCCACGCCCTCCGCGTCCGGACTCAGAATTCGCAGTTCAACTCCCGGCAAGGGCTTGCCCACCGTATCGGCGCGGAAGGGCTTGAGGTCGTTGAGCGTCAGCGCGGTTCCAGCCTCAGTGAGGCCGTAGCCGTTAACAACGGGAATGCCGAGATCGTAAAAGAACTGCATCGTTGATGGTTCGAGAAATGCCCCGCCCGTAATCAAAGCCAGCAACTCGCCGCCAAATCCACGGTGCACGCTGGCGAGCAACATGCGGCTGAGCTTCACATTCGGACGATGACGAGTCAGGTTTCGGTTGATTGCAATCATGCTGTCGAGAAACGCGCGTTTCCACGACGGCAATTCGTCGAACTTGGCGCGCAGGCCGCGCTCCAGATTCTTCACGATCATGGGAACCAGCGATACGTAGGTGATCCGGTAGCGGACAAAAGCGTCGCGCACAAACTCCGGACGAAGCGTCCGCAAATGCACTACGCACGCGCCGCATACGAATGGGCCGATGAAGCCCACCATGAAATCGATGGCGTGATTGGTCGGGAGAATGCTCAAGTAGCGCACACCCGGCCAAAAGGGATACCAGGCCGTGAGCGCGCGGCATTGCTCGAGGTAATTTTCGTGAGTGAGGACGCAGCCCTTGGGCCGACCACCGGTTCCGGAGGAATAAACGATGCAGGCGACATCGTCCTTCTGGCGCATGACGAAGTCGGGCGCGCCTTTGCGCTTGAAGTCCTCCCAGCGGAAAGCGCCTGCCAAATCCACGCCCAGCGGCGCTTCTGTAACGAGGACAATTTTGGTTGCGATGTTGTGAAACTCGGGCGACTGCATAATCGCGCGCCAGAGGTGGTATTCCACGACGAGAACCTTGGCCTTGGAATGCGCTAGAAGTTGCAGGTGCTCGGCGGGGGTGAGTTTGTAGTCGAGCGGCACCAGCACGCCACCGCAATAGAAAATCGCGTAGGCCGAGATCAGCCACTTCGACTGATTCGTCATGATGATGGCGGCGCGGTCGCCCGCGTCATAATCAGCGTCTTCCAGCGCCCGGGCCAGTGGAAGAGCAATCTCTTTGAAGTCGGAGTACGTAAGCCGGACCTTTTCGCGATCGCGCTCCGCCTCGATCAGGCAGACTTCAGAAGAGAAGCGCTCGAGGGCATCGCGCAGCGCAGCGCCGAGACAGGTGTATTGGCGG
>DASSRO010000349.1:0-3584 GCA_035701745.1 Candidatus Sulfotelmatobacter sp.
CTGCGCTGCGCTACAACGACACGTTCGTCAAGATCGACGGCACCTGGCTGTTTCAAGAACGCCTGCTGTACGTTGACTGGATCGAGGAGCGAGTTCTCGCATGACAACGGCGAACGAGGTGGATTCGGGCACGTCGATGAATGCTCCGACAGGAGGCCAAAAGCGACTTGTTATCGTGGGCGCGACCGGAATGGTCGGCGGATACGCCCTCCGCCACGCGCTCGATCACCCCGCCGTCCGAAGCGTGACTTCGATTGGGCGCAAGAAGCTCGGCATCTCGAATTCCAAGCTGATCGAAGTTCTCCATCAAGAATTTGCGGACTGCTCCGCACTGGCGGACGTGCTTACGGGCCAGGACGCAGCGGTGTTTTGCCTGGGCGCATACACCGGAGCGGTGTCCGAGGCCGAGCTCCGCAGAGTCACGGTGGATTACACGATCGAGTTCGCGCGGGTTCTCCACGCGGTGAGTCCCGGTACGGCATTCTCATTTTTGAGCGGGAGTGGTGCCGATCCGACCGGGCGAAGTCGCATGGCTTTTGCCCGCTTCAAGGGTGAGGCTGAGAAACGATTGCTTGCGGCTGGTTTTCCCCGCGTCTACATTTTCCGACCGGGGTACATCCACCCGGTCGAGCCGCGAAGGGAACCGAACCTCAGTTATCGCCTTATGCGCGCGATCTATCCGGTGTTTCGGGTGTTGCTCCCGAACCAGGTGATCCGCGCGGATGACTTAGGCCGCGCCATGATGGACGTCACCCTCAGGGTTCGAGGAGAGCGCGAAAGCGTGGTTCTCGAAAACCGTGACATCCGGGCCATGGTCGATTCGCACAACAGATCCACCGCCTGATCGGTCGCATCTATTCGAGAACGGCGCTCATCGATGGCGGCGAATCTCTCTTTCCGATGGGGAGGAGAACGAAACCATAGAACTTATCTTGTATGAAGAAAATTGGATTTCTCTCGTTCGGGCATTGGACGGCTTCGCCGCAGTCAGAAACGCGGTCGGCGTCCGATGCGCTCCTGCAATCCATCGATCTCGCCGTCGAGGCCGAACGCCTGGGGATGGATGGAGCCTACTTTCGCGTTCATCACTTTGCGCGGCAACTGGCCTCGCCGTTCCCATTGCTTGCGGCCGTGGGGGCCAAGACGCGGAAAATCGAGATTGGCACGGCCGTGATCGACATGCGGTATGAGAACCCCCATTACATGGCGGAAGACGCCGGCGCCGCGGATCTCATCGCGGGCGGGCGCCTGCAGCTGGGAATCAGCCGTGGTTCGCCCGAGCAGGTCATCGATGGCTGGAGCTACTTTGGCTATCAGCCGGCAGAAGGCGAGGACGATGCAGAGATGGGGCGACGGCATGCCGTGGAATTTCTTGAGCTGCTCGGCGGCAACGGTTTTGCTCAACCCAATCCACGTCCGATGTTTCCCAATCCGCCGGGTCTGCTGCGGCTTGAGCCGTACTCGGAAGGATTGCGGGATCGCATCTGGTGGGGAGCGGCATCCAATGCGACAGCCGCCTGGGCCGCCAAGCTCGGAATGAACCTGCAGACATCAACCTTGAAATTCGATGAGACGGGCGAGCCGTTGCACATCCAGCAAGCCGGCCAGATACGGGCCTTTCGCGCAGCCTGGAAGGAAGCTGGCCATGCGCGCACGCCGCGCATTTCGGTCAGCCGCAGTATCTTCCCGCTCATCGACGGCCGCGACCGCGCGTATTTCGGACGAGGAGGCCAAGAAGAGGACAAAATTGGCTTCCTCGACGAAACCACACGTGCGATCTTTGGCCGCACCTACGCCGCTGAACCACAACTCCTCATCGAGCAACTCAAAAAAGATGATGCGGTTGCAGAGGCCGACACGCTCTTGCTTACTATCCCGAACCAATTGGGCGTGGCCTACAATGCGCATGTCATGGAGACCATTCTGACCACAGTCGCCCCAGGTCTCGGTTGGCGCTGAAGTGTGAACTCTGCGTGCAAAATGGCACCGACCGATCTGACGTGAGGTGAAAACGCTTGCAGCTGAGAATTAGGAAGGGTACGACAGGTGTCCGCAGTTTTATTTTCAGATCGCGGTGCGCCCTCCATCTACGGCGAGTTTCGCGCCGTAGATGAAGCTGGCACGATCCGTTGCCAAGAAGACAATGGCCTCCGCGATCTCGTCGGCTGTGGCCGGACGGCCCGCTGGCCCTTCGGCAGCCAGCTGCTCGAGACTCTCGCCCATCGCATTCGTACCTTCGGTGCGGGTCGGCCCGGGACTCACCGCGTTTACACGAACACCTCGCGGTCCATATTCCGCAGCCCAGGTCTTGGTCAACAGGTTGATGGCGGCCTTGCTCGATCCGTAGAGGCTCATCCCCGCCGCTCCGTAATCTGCCACCATGGTCGAGAGATTCACGATTGCACCCTTGCCCCGCTTCGCCATCGGTGGCGCCAGTTCGGCCACGAGGAAATACGGTACCTTCACGTTGACTGAAAAGACGCGGTCAAACTGCTCTTCCGTCGTTTCATGCGTTGGCCCGAAGGGATAAATCCCTGCATTGTTGATAAGAATATCGACGTGTCCGTTGCCGAGTTCAACCGCTTTCCTGGCCACGTTGCGAGCGCTCGCCGCGTCCTGAAGATCAGAAGAAATGAAATCCGCCTTGCCTCCAGCGGCACGAATCTCCTCGACTGTCTTTTTGCCGCGCTCCGCATTGCGCCCCACAACCAGAACATGGATGCCAAGCTGTGCTAGTTTAATGGCTGTCGCGCGACCGATTCCGCTGGTTCCTCCGGTAACGAGTGCTGTCGATGTATTCGATGTCATTTGCAACTTCCTTGGCGGGACTGTGACAGATTAGAGTCATCAGCCGGCGAATTGGTTTCAGCCAGCAACTTGAGGCTTCAAGACCTCGCAAGCATTTGGTCTTAGGCCGTGCGGCGGGCAGCTTCGACCACGACCGACATCTCGGCGAAAGCGCACTCATGCGCTGACCGAGAAGTTTCAACCCCGAAAAATGCTCCAAACAAGGGAGGCAGGAGATCCACATGTTTATTGAACTCATTCCGTTGATTGAGAACCGCCCATTGACCATCACCGTGGCAGCTCTCAGCGAGGGCTAAATCCGGGTCAACGTCGTTCCGCGGGCGCTACCGAAAGATAGCAAAGCGAACGAGAAGATTGGCTATGCGAACAAAGAAAAGATTGCCCAAATCCCCGAAGCGGCAATTCAGGCTCTGACTACTCCATTGTCTCTGACAGGGACACCGGAGCAACTCGACCGGGAATTGGCGCAACAATTGAAGGCCTTCGTCGACTCTCACCAGACGCTCCAGCGATCGGTAGACGAGGCGAAGCAGCAAATCTCAGAAGCCGTCAGAGCCATTGAAGAGAGAGACAAGGCGCGCTCGAAATCAAAGACTGCGCCGACAAAGCCAGACGACAAACCCTCGGATCACAAGGGCGAAGAAGCGAAGGCCGACGCGGACAATCTATCGTTGTTCGATCGAAAGGCCGCTACCGATTAAAGGAAAGGAGATCGAAATGCCTGTAACAGTTGAGAAGCTCGAGCGAGTATTTCTGTTCAACGGAGCGAAATTGCC
>DASSRO010000350.1:0-18773 GCA_035701745.1 Candidatus Sulfotelmatobacter sp.
CCGATCGGCATCCAGGGCGGTCTGACGGGCGCGCTGTTCCGTGAGTTCGCCTTCACTCTCGCCGGTGCAGTAATCGTATCTGGAATCGTTGCGCTCACACTCTCCCCGATGATGGGATCGCGGCTGTTGCGTGCTGGCGGCACAGAGCGCGGCTTTGCCGGCATGGTGAATCGGCACTTCGAGAGCGTGCGCCGGTGGTATTCACGACAACTGGCCAGCACACTCCAATACCGTCCCGTAATTCTCACGCTATGGGCAATTGTGGTGCTGCTGGTAGTTCCGTTCTACATGTTTTCGCAGCGGGAATTGGCTCCCGCCGAGGATCAGGGTGTGGTCTTCGGCGTGATTCAGGCGTCGCCGAATTCGACTATCGACCAGACGAACCTCTACACCAAGCAGGTGTACGACGTCTATCATTCGTTCCCGGAAAGCCAGAGCATCTTCCAGATTAATTCTCCGACGCAAGGTTTCGGCGGAATGGTAACGAAGCCATGGAGCGAGCGGAAAAAGACGGCGCAACAACTTCTTCTCGAGTCCACCGCGCCGCTGTCGAAGATCGCAGGCATTCGCGTAATTCCTTTGACTCCCCCGCCTCTGCCCGGCGGCGGAAATTTCCCGGTCGATTTCGTGATCGCATCGCCGGCTGAACCGCAACAGCTTGTCGAATTCGCCAAGCAGCTTGTGGGAAAAGCCATGACCAGCGGTCTGTTTATCTATGCCGACTCTGACCTGAAGTTCGATCAGCCGCAGACCGAAGTGGTGTTCGATCGCGACAAGCTACGCTCACAAGGCGTCGATCTCAGC
Organism: Candidatus Sulfotelmatobacter sp.; assembly: GCA_035701745.1. Lineage (GTDB taxonomy): Bacteria > Acidobacteriota > Terriglobia > Terriglobales > Acidobacteriaceae > Sulfotelmatobacter. The sequence goes on from DASSRO010000350.1 coordinate 805, forward strand.
CAAGCGGGCCAGGATCTTTCCACGCTGCTCGGCGGAAACTATGTCAACCGCTTCAGCATCCAGGGCCGGAGTTACAAGGTCATTCCCCAGGTAAAGCGCGCGGAGCGGCTAACACCGGAGCAACTCTCGCAGATCTACATCACGGGATCGCAAAACAAACTGGTGCCGTTGTCTACCTTTGCCAGCTTGCGCACGACGACGGAGCCGCGCGACTTGAAGAAGTTTCAGCAGCTCAACGCGGTGCGCATTCAGGGCGTGATACCGCCCGGAGTGCCTCTGGATAAGGCATTGACGATGCTGGAAGACGAAGCCAAGACCATCCTGCCGCAGGGCTTTACGGTTGACTATGCGGGCGAGTCGCGGCAGCTCCGCGTCGAGGGCAGCAAGTTTCTTGGGACGTTCTTGCTCTCAGGCATCCTAATTTATCTCGTCCTGGCCGCACAGTTCGAGAGCTTCCGTGATCCCTTCATCATTCTGGCCGGGTCGGTGCCGCTCGCGATTTCGGGAGCGTTATTGTTCTCGTTCCTCGGACTGACCACGTTGAACATTTACAGCCAGGTCGGTCTGATCACTCTGGTCGGGCTGGTGTCGAAAAACGGCATCCTGATTGTGGAGTTTGCCAACGAATTGCAGGAGCGCGGGACCGCTAAGCTTGCCGCGATCATTGAGGCTGCAGGCACACGACTTCGACCGATTCTGATGACGACCGCTGCGACCGTAATTGGTCACTTCCCTCTCGTGCTCGCGAAGGGCCCGGGAGCCGGCGCGCGCAACAGCATCGGCATTATGCTGGTCAGCGGCATGATCATTGGAACGGCTTTCACTTTGTTTGTGGTTCCGTCCATCTACATGCTGGTGGCTAAGACTCGAGTGCCGGTCGATGCACACAGCAGTGATTCCGAAGGAGTCCTGACTGAACCGGAAGAGGCCCTAGCCTGAGGAGGCTCTAAAAAGCAAGGATCTTCGATTCGGTGCGCAGGCGGGGTACAATGGATACCCATCATGCGCACCGTTTTCGATATCTTTGCGCAGATCTTCCGCAACCTGTGGGCACACAAGCTGCGCTCGTTCCTGACGATGTTCGGGATTGCGTGGGGCGTGGGATCGCTGCTTCTACTGGTCGGCATCGGAGAAGGTTTCCGCTCGGGCAACAAGCGCGAATTGGCCGAATTCGGCAGGAACATCATGTTCATCTTTCCCGGCCGCGCGCCCGCCGTCCAGGGAAGCATGAATTCCGCTCGTCCTTACTTACTTACCTATCAGGACTACATCGATGTCCGGACGCAAGCGCCCCACGTGGGGAATGCTTGTCCAATCCTTTCAAGAACCGATCTTCATCAGGTCAGCGAATTCGCCACCGCCGGCGTCGAAATCCTGGGCGTGGAACCCCAACTCAATGAGATCAGCTATCTTCCTCTTAAAGAGGGGCGCTGGCTCAACGAAATGGACGAAACGCAGAACCGTAATGTGATCGTCCTCGGAAATGAATTGCTCAAAACTTTATTTCCCGGCCGCCCTGCGGTTGGAGCGTTCGTCCTGCTCAACGGAATCCGCTTCGAAGTGATTGGCAGCATGCCTCACCTTGGCCGCGGTGATAATACCTGGCTGAATATGCGCGGCTACATTCCGTTCACGGTCATGGCAATAAACTTCCCCTTGAAGGGAGAAAATCACCTGAACTCCATTTCGTTCATTGAATACCAGCCGCGAACCACCGCGGAGCATAAGTTGGCGCAGGACGACGTGCACAAAGTCATTGCCCGCAATCATGGATTCGATGCCAACGACGAAAATGCGTTTGACGGCTGGGATTCCATCCAGGAATCGAAAATGGTGGGCACGATTTTCGACGTCATGAACATGTTCCTGGGAGCGGTAGGCATGGTAACGCTGGCGCTCGGTGCTATTGGCGTGGTGAACATCATGCTGGTGGCGGTCAGCGAACGTACGCGCGAGATCGGATTGCGAAAAGCCTTGGGCGCCACGAACCGCAGCATTCTGTTTCATTTTTTTCTGGAAGGCTTGTTGCTGACCCTTACGAGCGGGTTGATTGGTATGGCTTTGGCGAGCGGCTTGATGGCGATGATGGGAGGGGTCCAGGGACCGGGCGGATTCGATCCACCGAAACTGGTGCCTATGTCCGCAGTGCTGGCAATCAGCAGTCTAACGCTGGCTGGAGTGTTCGCGGGACTTTATCCCGCGCGCAAAGCGGCCTTGTTGCAACCGGTGGAAGCGCTCCGGCAAGAGTGATCAACCATGTTTCATGATCTGCTTCAGGAAGCCTACGGCGCCATGCGGCACAATCGCCGCCGCACTGCGCTCACCATGCTGGGCATGGCCTGGGGCATCGCCACGGTCGTGATGCTGCTCGCCTATGGCGACGGTTTTGGCCGAGCCTGCGCCAATATTTTCGCGAACTTTGGAAGCAAGCTGGTCATCGTCGTGCCGGGGCGTACTTCGATGCAGGCTGGCGGACAGAAGGCGGGAGTGCTCGTCCGCTTTACCCAGGACGATGTCGACACTCTTACCACCAACCTCCCGCAGATCACGCGAATTACGCCCGAGGTAAGCAAGCAGTGCAGCGTCCAATACGACACCAGGATTTTCACCTGGGCTGTCACCGGGAATTATCCTAACGTGTTCGATGTTCGCTCTCTCAAGCTCGACCAAGGCCGATTTTACAATCCGGAAGACGAGATCCAGCGCGCCCACGTGGCGGTCATCGGGTCGGAGTCGAAGGGAAAACTTTTTTCGGGACGCAACGCGCTGGGCGAACACATTCGCCTTGACGGCCTGAGTTTCGAAGTTATTGGCGTTCTGAGCGCCAAAATGCAGGAGGGCAATGACGACATCAACCGCGTGGTTTACGTTCCCTTCAGCACGATGAGTGAATTGAAGAATACGCATTATCTCGATACCATCTGGTTCACCTACCAGACACCGGAGTACGAGAGCCTGGAACAATCGGTTCGCACGATCTTAGCCACGCAGCACAAGTTCAGCCAAACCGATCGCCAGGCTGTGGAAGTCTTCAACCTGATGACGCAGGTACATCAGTTCGAAATCATCACGCTTGGATTAAAAGTGCTCATGGGTTTCATAGGCACGCTCACGCTCGGCATCGGCGGCGTCGGCCTGATGAATATCATGCTGGTCTCGGTGACGCAGCGCACGCGTGAAATTGGCGTTCAGAAAGCCCTGGGCGCGCGCCGCCGCTACATCTTGTTTCAGTTCCTGGCGGAAGCTCTGACTATAACGTTTATCGGCGGAGTACTCGGAGTAGTCCTGGCTTATGCAGTCGCGCTCTCCGTAGGCAGGCTCACTTTATACAGCGCCTTTGCGAAAAATGGAGAGGCTGGGGATATCCGCCTGATCATCGCTCCCGGAACTCTGATCGCATCTACGCTCATTCTCGGCGCTGTCGGCCTGGTCAGTGGCATGATCCCAGCCTTCCGCGCCGCGCGCCTGAATCCCATCGAAGCTTTGCGGCACGAATAGCGGTTTGCCGAAAAAGGACGACCCGTATATCCAAGTTTGCGGGATGAGCTTTGAACAGAAGGACCGCCGGGATCGGCGACTCTCGTTCCTTCTATTTGGTTCCATTGCATTTGGCTGTGAACGTCCAAACCCGAACTGGCTCTTCGGAATTCAGCCTTTCGATGTGAAGAATCCCGGTAGGTATGTACAGAACCGTCTGGCGAAGTTTCACTTCGAGCAGGTGGAGACTGGTTCAAGGCTGGAGTTGCGCTCGCAAACATTGCCGACATACTCTACCTGCCAGCTAAATTGCCCGAGGCCGCGAAGGCAAACCGCTGACTTCGCCGTTTCGCATTCCGGCAGAGTATTTGTCTTGACCTCCACCGCTAAGGTGACCAACGTTATACCATGCAAAGCGGCCGGCAGCGGCATGTTGCGACAGCAACAGTTTGGCCAATTGCATAGGCGCGGAGGTCGCACACTCCTGCCGGGCAACCGCCTGTGTGTGGCATTATCTCGTAGCAGCCCATAAAGCTTGGCGAGTGAACCTGCAGGCGAATGAGGGCCCGCCCCTCGGAGGCTCCGGTGAAGCGACATAGTTTATTCAATGTGGTAATCGTATTTGCGATTTTAGGTTCGAATGCTTCGGCCGTGCCCGTCCATCTGCGCTGCGAATACCTGGAAAATCCTCTCGGCATCGACATCGCTGCTCCTCATCTGTCGTGGCAAAGTGACAGTTCGGAGCGTAACTGGAAACAGGCCGCCTATGAAGTCCTCGTATCTGGCACCGACGAGAACATGCGCAATGGCAACGCCGATGTCTGGGATAGCGGACGGGTGAACTCCTCGGAATCAGTGGGAATCGCGTACCATGGCCCAGCGCTGGAATCGCGAAAAAGATATTTCTGGAAGGTGCGAGTATGGGATGGGGCCGGAAAAGTCTCCGAGTCGACGGCTGGAGACTGGTGGGAGATGGGCCTCCTCCATCCCTCCGATTGGAAAGCGAAATGGATTCGCCGGAAGAATCCCGAGGAGGAAGCCGACCGCCAGGGAATCCGCTGGATTTGGTTGCCGGGGCAAGATGCGCGCGCGGCCATCCCGAAAACAGCGGCCACTTTTCGAGTCACCGTCAATCTTCCCAAGGACGCTAAGCGGACAATTTTGTTCGTTACAAGCCGAGGCGATTTTGTCGCCAAGGTGAACGGCCATACGGTAGATGCTAAACACCAGTGGTCGCCGTTCGACCTGAAAGATATCAGCGGCCAAATGGTGGCTGGTAAGAACGTGATTGAAGTGACGGTAACTGCTCCCGAGGGGGAATCAGGATCGGCCGCGAGCGTGAAAACTGCCATCGCCGCATTTGCAGGGTTGATCAAGATAACCCGCTCGAAGGGCGAACCGATTCGCATTCCCACCAATGCCGACTGGAAAACGAGTTCTGACAGCGCGCATTGGCAATCCGCTCAAGTCGTCGCCGACTTGACTGACAAACGACTGGGCGACCCCGGACAGCTGCCGCAGCCGGCAGCGTACTTGCGGCGATCGTTCGCGACGTCGAAAAGCGTACGGAGCGCACGACTCTACGTGACGGCGCTGGGCAGCTATCGCGTATTTCTGAACAGCAGCCGGGTTAGCCGCGATGTCCTAACTCCCGATTTCACCGACTATCGCAAGCGCGTGCTGTATCAGGCCTACGATGTGACCGGCTTATTGGTTAACGGAAACAACGTTATCGGGGCCCTGCTCGGTGACGGCTGGTACGGCAGCGGCCTGACTTGGGCGGGAACGCATTTCTTCCTTCCTCCCGATCGTTTCCTAGCACAACTCGAAATCGACTACGCAGACGGCGGTCATGACACGGTTATCAGTGACGAGTCGTGGAAAGCGACGGAATCCCCAATTCTTCGCTCCGACATCTACGGCGGAGAAATTTATGACGCGCGCCTGGAGCAGGCAGGCTGGGAGAAGTCCGGCTTCGACGATTCGAAGTGGTCGCCCGCCGCAGTTGCGGATGCACCGCCGATCACGGTGTCCGGTCAGATTACGGTGCCCGCCCAGGTGATCGCTACCTTAACTCCTAAAAAAGTGACTCCCGCGGCGAATGGGGCCTACATCTTCGACATGGGCCAGAACATGGTGGGATGGGCGAGGCTGAAAGTGAAAGGCCGGGCGGGCACAAACGTCCGGCTCCGTTTCGCCGAAATTCTGAATCCGGATGGGACGATCTACACGGCAAATTTGCGCAATGCCGATGCCACCGATGACTACATTCTGCGAGGCGGCGACGAAGAAAGCTTCTCGCCACATTTTACTTTCCACGGTTTTCGCTATGTCGAGGTGACCGGCTACCCGGAAACTCCGCCTCTGGATGCGATCCAAGGAGAAGTGGTGAGCAGCGTAAGCGGCGATCCGGTCGCCAAGCTGACCACATCCAGCGATCTGGTCAATCAGATGTGGTCGATTGGCATTTGGGGTCAGCGCGGAAATTTCCTGAGCATTCCCACAGATTGTCCGCAGCGCGACGAGCGTTTGGGCTGGATGGGAGATGCCGGCGTCTTCTGGCGAACCGGCAGTTACAACTTCGACATCGCTTCTTTCTCTCAGAAATTCATTCAGGACATCATCGATGCTCAAACCACCCAAGGCGCTTTTACCAACGTTTCGCCCAATACAATTCCTCTCGACGAAGGGGAAAAAGAAGGCGCGCCCACGTGGAATTTTGCCATGGTGGGAGCGCCCGGCTGGGGTGATGCCGGGGTGATCGTTCCCTGGACGACCTGGGTGCAGTATGGCGATCAGTCCGTGATTGAACACAACTGGGATGCGATGCAGCGGTGGATGGATTTCATCCAAAGCCGCAATCCCGATTATCTCCGCAGTAAAGGGGTTGGCCCAAACTTCGCCGACTGGCTCGCACCTGACGAAAACACCAATAAGGATCTGCTGGCGACCGCATATTGGGCCTTGATGGCAAATATGATGTCGCAGATGGCGCGCGCACTCGGCAAGGAAGACGACGCGAGGCGCTATGACGATCTGGTGCAACAAATTCGTAGTGCGTTTCAGAAGGCTTATATCAAGGCCGACGGCACGGTGGGAACCGGAACGCAAACGTCTTACGTCGTAGCCCTGTACACCGGGATGGCGCCGACTTCACTTGAGCCGCTGCTTGTCGACAAACTTGTCAAAAACATCGAGGCCCGCAACTGGCATCTCTCGACGGGATTTCTGGGCACGCCCTTCTTGCTGTTCACCCTGGCCGATCACGGACGCAGCGACGTCGCGTATCGCCTCTTGCTGAACGATACTTACCCGTCTTGGGGATACATGCTTGCGAAGGGCGCGACTACCTGGTGGGAGCGCTGGAATGGCGACACCGGCGACCCTTCCATGAACTCTTACAACCACTATGCATTCGGTTCGGTCATTGCCTGGGTCTATCGTTACGCGGCCGGGATCGATACCATGCCCGACTCACCCGGCTTCAAGCAGATTGTGATTCATCCCCATCTCGATTCGCGCATGCCCTCAGCCCGAGCCGAGTACGAATCGATTTACGGCAAAATCGTCAGCGACTGGAAAGGATCTCCCGCCGGCCCCTTCACTCTCGCGGTCACGATTCCGGCAAATACTTCGGCCCGGATCTTCTTGCCCGCGACCGCAGGCGCACACGTCAGCGAGGGAGGCAACGCGATGAACGCGCAGGCGGAAAACGGATCGTACGTGATTCGAGTTGGTTCCGGCTCCTACAACTTCGAAGTCAAGTGAGCCAACGGCCAGCAGTTAAGATTGCTTCGCTCGAAACAATAAGGCGCCACCATTTAAAAAAGAAAATGTCACGGGGTACCAATCGTTGCTTCAGCGAAAGTATGCATTCAACACATATTGCTGCAGCATTCTTTGTGTGTTAAAGAACGATCCGTTCACCGCGATTGCATGCCGCATGACTTCGATATAGCGGTCTCTATGTCCCGAAAACATAGGAATGATTATGCTTTCCAGCTTTTCGTAGAGGGAGGCAGCGTCCCGTAGGCCGCTGCTCTCGTCCTCGCGTTGACGCTTCTCATCGCCGATCGCCCATCCAGTAACCCCTTCAATGAGTCCCTCCATCCACCATCCATCCACAATACTCAGGCTGGGAACCCCATTTAATGCGGCTTTCATTCCGCTCGTGCCCGACGCCTCCAGCGGTGGCTGGGGAGTGTTCAGCCACAGGTCGACTCCGGAAGTGATCAGCTTTGCCAGCGCCAAATCGTAGTTGCGAAGAAAGGCAATTGAGATGCTGTCTTTCAGGGCGTCTTTCAATTCCAGGATGTGGCGGATAAGTCGCTTGCCCTCCTGATCGCTGGGATGTGCCTTGCCGGCATAGATGAGTTGCAGTCCGCCGGCTTGAGCCGCAATTTTCTTGAGGCGGTCAAGATCGGTGAAGAGAAGGTCTGCCCGCTTGTAGGCGGTGACGCGGCGAGCGAATCCGATGGTGAAGACCTCGGGATTCATCGCCAGATGGTGCTGTTCATTCACCAGCGCGAGCAATGCGGTCTTCGCCTGATGGTGCGCCGCACAGATCTCCGCCGTGGAAATACTTTCCGCATGGCGCAAACTGAAATTGTCCTGGCGCCAGTCGGGAACGTGGCGATCATAGAGCGCCTGAAAATGCGGCGACGTCCAGGTGGCGGCATGAACCCCGTTGGTGATCGCATCGATGTGGTAGCCTGCGAACATCATCCGCGAGATTTCGCCGTGACGTTTCGCCACCCCGTTCACATAGCGGCTCATGTTCAGGCCCAGGTAAGTCATGTTGAGCATGATGGAACCGCTTGGAGATGACTTCATCTCCCCCGGCGGTTCGTGCCGTCCGAACACTCGGAGCGCCATGTTCTGGTCCAGCAGATCCGATAGATTTTCCCGCAACCCCAGCGTCGCTCCCAACGAGGAGAGCGCGAACTGATCGTGCCCGGCCGGCACCGGGGTATGAGTGGTGAAAATGCATCGCTGCCGGACGCTGGCGAGATCGCCGACGGAAATGTAGCGCCGTTGCGCCTTGGATGCTTCTTCCTGCAGCAGTTCGAGTGTCAGCAGGCTGGCATGGCCCTCGTTCATGTGGAAGCGATCGATCCTCTCGTAGCCGAGCGCACGCAACATGCGCACTCCACCGATGCCCAAAACCACTTCTTGACACAGGCGGTAGTGGGCATCCCCGCCATAGAGCACCGACGTCAGCTTCCGGTCCCAGTCGCTATTTTCAACCAGGTCCGTGTCGAGCAGATAAACGGGAACGCAGTAGCCGCCGATTCCCCGCATCTGATACTTCCAGCAGCGCAGCGAGAGGTGCCTGCCCTCGATGGCAAGCTTTGCTCTCGCCGGCATCTCGATAAGACAGTGCTCCACATTCCACTCGACGGGCTCTTCCCTCTGCCAACCGGCAGCGTCAAACCGTTGGTGGAAGTGGCCGGCGCGATGCAACAGCGAGACCGCCACGACGGGAAGTTGAAGGTCTGCGGCGGAACGGATGGTGTCGCCCGCGAGTACTCCCAAACCGCCGCTGTAGGTTGGAATGCCCGATTCCAAGGCAATCTCCATAGAGAAGTAAGCGATTTTCCTTTCGCCATGCAAGGCGCGCATGATCGCCCCGCCGAGCCGGTCCAGACGGCTCTTTAACACGTAGTCGGTGGCTCCCTGTTTCACCACCGCGGCAGCCGCTTCGTCACCAATCGCGCCCGAGACCATGATGAACGGAATTGCCAGGCCGCGCTGCTGCACGAGTTCAAGCGCCCTCAGCCCGCTGAACTGAGGCAGAGAGTAATCGGCCAGAATAATCGTCGGCGGCTTCTCGAGCGATGCCAGAAACTCAGCTTCCGTCTCCACCCGGGTCCAACTCAGATCGAAGCCGCTCTGGCACAGTTGGTGCACAATCAGTTCGGCATCGGCAGCGCTATCCTCAACCAGCAGCGCATGCACCCGTTCGGGATTGGAAGCGAAATTCTCTGCGGTCGTCATGAGATGAACTTCATCGCAACTCGAAGTCGAGGAACCGAAGGAACTGAAGGACTCACCCACTCCTCAAGATTGCCCGGCCTTTAGCGCGGTGGCGCTCTCCGGCCTGTGATTTACGACCTCGGGCACGGGTGGCTGGTTGATAACAAGCCAATACAGGCCCACGCTCTTGACCGTGTTCCGAAACTGGTCAAAGTCCACCGGCTTCTGAATGTAGCTATTGGCGCCCAAGTTGTAACCCTTGACCAAATCCCTCTCTTCCTTGGAAGAGGTAAGGATTACTACGGGGATGGTCTTTGTTTGAGGATTGTCTTTGAGTCGCTTCAGCACTTCCATGCCGTCCACTTTGGGCAGCTTCAGATCCAGCAGAATCAGGTTCGGCGGCCGCTCGAGGAAGTGGTCGGGGCTGGAGCCGTTGCCAAATAGGAATTCAATGGCCTCCTCCCCATCACGAGCCACCTGGATGTTATTGGCCAGGTTCTCCTTGCGCAGCGTGTGGAGAGTAAGCTCAACGTCATCTGGATTGTCCTCTACCAACAGAATGTCAATCTGTCTGAGGGTCATGGTTTGCCTCCCGCTATTGCCTCTTTTGTCCGGTGTCGGATTTTCTCGGAAACCCAAGGGTGAAGTAGAAAGTTGCCCCTTTGTCCAGTTCGGCTTCGGCCCAACTGCGCCCGCCGTGCTTCTCAACGATCCGCTGGACGGTGGCCAGACCTACTCCGGTACCTTCGAAATCTTCCGGCCGGTGCAGGCGCTGAAATACTCCGAACAGCTTGTCGGCATACTTCATATTGAAGCCCACTCCGTTGTCGCGGACAAACACGACCGGGCTTCCGGCCTCATTGTTCTGTCCGACTTCAATGACCGCCTGAGCCCGCGGGCGCGTAAATTTGAGTGCGTTTGAGAGCAGATTCTGAAAAACCTGCTTCATCAGGCCCGGATCGCACGCCACAGGATCGAGGTTTCCAATCTTCCATTCGACTTGCCGGTTGGCACGCTCCGGTGCCTGCTCGGCGATAACTTCTTCGACCAACGATTTCAGTTCCGTGACTCGTAACGTCAGATCGCATCGACCCACGCGCGCCAGTTTCAGAAGATCGTCAACCAGCAAACCCATGCGCCGCGTGCCCTCTTCAATGCGCTGCAAGTGATGTTGGGCATCGGGGGGCAGATGGGGCCCGAATTCCTCCGACAGAATCTTGGAGAAACCGCTGATGTGCCGCAAGGGCGCCCGCAGGTCATGCGAAACCGAGTAGGTGAATGCTTCCAGTTCCTTGACGCTGGCGGCGAGATCTTGGTTGGCACGTCTGCTTTCGGTCATGGAGCGTGCCAGCTTGATGCTGCTGTAACTCAATTGCGAGATCATCTGCGCCATCTTCGCCAGGAATCCCATGCTGGCATTGACTTCTTCGCGAGTAAGGCACGGTACCCGCTCCAGTGCGGCCATGTACTCCTGCTCATTAAAACCGTACTTCCTGGCCTGCGCTCGAAAGACTTCGTAATCGAGAGGCTCGTCGGCCAGGAAGAACTGCCCGGAGAAAAGATTCCCCATATGCCGGCCGCCCAGCATAATGGGCGTGACCACGTCCCATAAGTTGTTCTTGCATTTATAGAGTTTGAATTCTCCTGGAACCGCTCCCTTCGAAAGCTGCAGGTCGCTTTCCCTGCAGTTCTTACAGCTTTCGGCGTTGACCCGGTGAAACTTCTCGCAAATGTCCTGCCAACCCACCGCCGACAGCACGTTGCCGCGCACGTCGAGCAGTGCCGCGACTCCGTGAACGATAGAATGAAAAGATTCCATCAGGGCTCGAATTGCGGGGATGTCAAGAATATCGCGGAGTTCCAGGCTTCCGAGGTCGCCTTCTGGAGTCATGATGCTGTCCAGTTTTCTGCGGACACTTTGCTCGCTTTCTCGTAGCTGGGCCGTACGCTGTTGCACTCTCTCTTCGAGTTCCTGGTTCAGTCGGATCGTTTCCGCTTCCGCCCGCTTGCGCTCAGTAATGTCGCGCGCAATGGTCGACGCTCCCAGGATCTTTCCCGCCCCATCCCGGATGGGGCTGATGGTCAGAGATACGTGCACGAGCCGACCACCCTTGCGCACCCGAACCGTCTCGTAATGTCGAACACGCTCCCCCTGCTTGATTCGCTGCATGATCGCATTAAATTCAGAGATACGATCTGGCGGGACCAGGCGGCAAATGGATTCCCCTATCATCTCCTGCGTTGAGTAGCCGTAGAGCTCCTGCGCCCCTCTATTCCAACTCGTGATGATGCCGTCCGGCGTCTTGGCGACGATGGCATCATCACTGCTATCGACAATGGAGGCTTTGGCTTCCTCTGCCCGCTTTTGATTGCTAAGATCGGTGGCAATCAGGCAGATGCCTTGCTCCAATTCGGCCAGAGGAATGGAAACGAGGGACAACTGCACTGGCAGGATGGCGCCACCATCGCGCCGCAGATGACCCTCAGCCCGTACGTCCTCCTTTGAGGCCCGACACAGCAAATCGGGAAAGCTCTCGCGTTCACTGTCTCGCAGGATAAGAAGAAACGAGGTTCCCAGCAGGCGCTCAACCGGCAAACCCGCCATCTCCGCCAGACGCCGATTGCAGAAGAGGATGACGCCCTCGGCGGTCAGCGTGGCCGCGCCTTCATTCATCCGCTCGGCCAGCATGCGATAGGGGTCTTCCGGGCTTTGCAGGGTGAAGATGCGGCTGCCATTCGGGCCCTCCACCATGATGGCATCCACATTCCCGGCACGGATGGCCTGCATGGTCGCTTCCGACTCGGCCAGGCGAGTCTGCAGCTGTTTCAATTCCTTCCGCAACTGCCGTTGGCTCCGACTTTTCGTGAATGACATGGCGAAATTACGCCTTGGGTTTTAAGTCAAGCCCGAACAACACGCTGTCACGATCCGACAAGTCGCCAATAATTCGCCTCAACGGCAGCGGCAACAGTTTGATCAGCGTCGGCGCGGCGACAATCTGTTCGTCCTTGGCCAGGGCGGGCTTCTGGTGGATGTCGATGACTTCCAGGTCGTATTTCCCCCGCAAGTGTTCCGAGCAGATCGAGTTGATGTTCAGAATGGCGCGCCGCGAGGAAGAAGTCGCACCCGTAACATAGAGTCGAAGCACATACTTCTTGTTGGGTCTTGCCGAAGCGGTGGCCGTGGCCAGAGCCCTCTTCAGGGACTGCACTGTCATAGCGACGCCTTTCCCGGGCGCAAATCCAGCCCGACCAGCACCTGCTGGGAGTTCGACAAGTCGCCGATAATCCGTTTCAACGGCGGCGGCAAACGGCGCACCAGGGTGGGCACGGCCACGATCTGGTCGCCCGCCGCCAGTTGCGGGCTCTTGAGCAGGTCGACGACTTCAACGCGGTACCGGCCCGGCAGATACTGGTCGCAGATCCTCTGTAAGTTGGTGAGGGCTGCAAGCGATCGCGAGGTATCGCCGGCGATATAAAGACGGAGATTCCAGACTTTCCCGGGCGCTTGGTTCTGTTTGCCTCTGATACCCTGTCTTTTTATCTTTTTCATGTTGGACTCGTTTCCATTTCGAAGTCAGGTCGATGCAAACCATCAGGCGTGGCCGTTCCCCCGGTGGGAGGGAACCGCGTCAGCCTTGCGGATGCGGCCCATTTCTTCGCGGTCGAGAGCGATTTGTTTTTCCTGCGATTCCATTTCGCGCGAGTCGCGCAGCGAACCCTGTTCCAGGAGGACAAAATCGGCGCGCATCTTCGTAATATCCGCTTCCATCTGTTCGCGCTTCTGCTTGAGTTCGAAGGTCCTGCGCAGCGCCTGTTGTTGCCGCTGGACCGCGTCCGCCCGCTCCTTAGCCTCCTGAGCGTCTCGCGCCGAGCCGGTGAGCAATCCCGACGGTCCCACATAGACATCGCGCAACTGCACGCCATGGTCGGTCAACAGGAACTCCCGAATCTGGTTGGAGTGCGCCATGCCCCTGGACTTCAACACGTAAAGGCCGCGATTGCGCTCCCCGTTCGATTCCAGATTGCGCAACAGAAGCCACGCGTCCATCTGCGAAGAAACTCCCACCTCGCTCAGTTCGGGATTGCTTTCGCCCGAGGTAAGGCTGGTGAACATGGCGGTAATCTGGCGCGACTTGAACATGTCGATCAGGCGCGTCACCATCGATTTCACCTCCGAATAGGTTCCCACTGAGGCGAAATTCGTGATGGGGTCGATGACCACGACTTTAGGATCGAACTCCGTGGTCAAATCGTGAATCGTCACCAGATGCTTCTCCAGGCCGAAGGTGCCGGGCCGCGCCGCATAAAATTGCAGAAGGCCGCGTTTGACCCAAGGCTCCAGGTCAACACCGATCGAGCGCATGTTTCGAATCACTTCGTGAGCCGATTGCTCGGAAGCCATGTAGAGGGCGCGCTCGCCTCGCTGGCAGGCCGCCTGCACAAAATGCGCCGCCAGGCTGCTCTTGCCGGTGCCGGCAGTGCCAGAAACGAGGATGCTGGTCCCGCGGTAAAAGCCTTTCCCGTCCAGCATCGTGTCTAGACGCGCAACCCCCGACGAAATTCTTTCCGTCGGAGCTTTGTGTTCCAGTTTCAAGGAGCTGAGTGGAAGTACGGACACACCGGTCTGCCCGATCAGAAAGGGATACTCACTGGTGCCGTGCATGGTGCCGCGATACTTCAATACCCGCAGCCGGCGAATCGAGCTCTGGTCCTCGACGCGATGGTCGAGCAGAATCACGCAATCGGCGACATATTCTTCAATTCCGTTGCGAGTAATGGTGCCGTCGCCGGTCTCAGCCGTGATAATCGCGCTGACGCCCTTCTGCTTCAACCACGCAAACAGGCGCCGGAGTTCCGCGCGCAGAATGTTGGTATTGCTAAAGCCGGCGAACAGCGATTCGATGGTGTCGAGGACGACGCGCTTGGCGCCTATAGCATCGATCGCACTCCCTAGCCGGATGAACAGGCCCTCCAGATCGTATTCGCCGGTTTCTTCGATTTCGCTGCGATCAATGCGTACGTGATCGAGCACCAGTTTTTTCCCGGCGACCAGCGCGGGAAGATCGAAACCCATGGAGGCAACATTCTTGCTCAGTTCCTGGCCGGTTTCTTCAAAAGCCATGAACACACCGGGCTCGCCGAACTCGGTGGCTCCGCGCACCAGAAACTCCATGGCCAGGATGGTCTTGCCGCATCCAGCAGTGCCGCAGATGAGCGTGGGACGGCCCTTCGGCAAGCCGCCCTGTGTAATTTGATCTATTCCAAAAATGCCGGTGGGGCACTTGGCGATTCCATTTTTGAGGGCGGGCTTTGCCTGGCGACGTTTCGACATCCATACCTCCATCATTCAGACCGCGGCTGGAGTGACACCCCATGCGGAAATTGAAATTGAGATCGTTCTCGGGCAGCAACCAATTCCTGATCATCGAAAGGACAAACGTAACTAGTCAGTATCAGACAAGATGGAGTTTGCAGAGAGTGATAGTGCGCACACGAAGGGCGCAGGCTTCCCAAAATGGGAGCGTCCAGCTTGCGCGTCAGTTCTGATAGGGTCGCCCGCAAATTGATGCGCGAGAATGGGACGTCGCGCAGGAAGGACGCGGACACTAGAAGGCGCGAGAGTTGGCCCTCAGGTGGTTCCGATTACATTCGTTATCTGCGCTCGCTCTTCCGGCGTCAGGCCAACAAATTCGAATCCGGAACGAACCCGTGATGTGTGCCTCACGATGGCCACGGTAGTCAGCACCTGCTCACTCAACTCCAAATCTATCGCAACCGTATCCCCGACATGAACGTCACCTTGAACGATCGCTCCCACCCCGCCCTCGCCCAGGTCGAGGCTTACTCCCCTGGTGGCGCGCACTCCGCCCCGGCATAAGTGACGCAGGATGATCGGCACGCTGAACAAGGTGCGGGCATAACGCCGATTAGAAATTTTCGGATCGTCCGATTCAATTATGGGAGAAGCATGAAACGGCATAGCAATCGCCTCCGGGAGCACGCAGCACGACGGGCAAGTCGGCATCGCCATCGTCGATTCCTGGGCATAGCTTTCTCATCCAGTCGCGAATGAACAGTTATGCGACGGTTGTCAAAGCTGCAGGTGTGTCGTCCAGCACGCCTCCTCACGAAGGCAGGGATGCTCCCGTCGTGGATCCGGGCAGAGTCGCGCGGATCACATCCAGCAGTTCCGCATTATCGGCGGGCTTTTGAAAGAACGCCGAGGCGCCCGCCTGCAATGCTCTTCGTTCGCTGCTCTGCGGATCGCGCGCGGTCAGCACAATGACCGGAATGGTCGAGAGCCTGTCATCTTTTTGCAGCCGGTCGAGGACCACAAAGCCGTCACCCGCGGGCAAGCCAAGATCGAGAATGATCAGGTCGGGCCGCTCCTTATAGGCCTGCGCAATCGCAGAATAGCCGTCCACCGCATTGACGGTATCGTAGTGGTTGGCGCGCAGGCGCAACCGCAAAGCCTGCCTCAGGTCGGGATCGTCGTCCACGATCATGATTTTTTGATTTGTCATTTGTGTATTCTCCATTCCGAAGTTCACGCAGAATGTACCCGCGTGGATTTCCTTGCCCTTTGCTAATCGGCTGGTTTCTCTCCCAGCATGATCCGAACCATTTGGCTAATTTCCCGCGCGACCTGCTGCACTTGTTCTCCCAGTGTTTGGCCGGAAGTGCCATCCGGCAAGGCCACCGCGGACGCGGAAACCCGCACCTCGCCGTTGCCGCTGAGCTCTGGCACCTTGCCCAGTTGCTCGCGAATCCGCGTCATCATGATGTTGGCGCGCTCCAGGTCGGTGGAGGCCACGACCAGAAAGGTTTCTTCCGCCGCGGAAACCGTCACCGGAGGCAACACCAGGTCCTTGTCGAGATAGACACAGCGTTGCAGAACTTGCAGGCACTTCTGGCAAATCTCTTTCCAGTTTCCTCGCGGCGGCTTGGTGAGCGGAGCGAGGACCACCTTCACCAGCACGATGGCATCGCGCAGCCGCTCCTGGCAAGTGATGACTGGCAGGAGCAACTTGGCCAACGAATAGAGCGGCAGAGTGAACGAGAAAGTTGCGCCATTCCCCGGCTCGCTCGCCACCCAGATGCGGCCGCCATGAAGGCTGACCAGCTCTTTAGCGATAAACAAACCCAGGCCCAGCCCCTTGCGATTATTGTCGACGGCGTTCGGGTCCTGATAAAGCCGCTCGAACACCAGAGCCCGCGCCTCGGAACTGATGCCGCAGCCGGTGTCGGCCACCGAGATGTAGACGAAATCCGGATCGGTCGGGACCAGGGACGCCTGCACCGTCACAGCCCCGCCTTGGGGCGTGAACTTGATGCCATTTTCGATGAGATTGATGAGCACTTCGAGAATGCGGCCAGGATCGCCATGCACCAGGGGAATCCTGGTATCCACGCCGACCTCCAATCCCACTCCCTTCTCGTGGGCGGCGGCCTGCATCATCGCGACGGCCTGGCGAATCAGATCGCCCAAGGCTACGCAGCGTGGCTCAATGCGGAGTTTTCCCGACTCCGCCCGGCTGGCCTCCAGCAGGTCGCGAACCATGGCGCCGAGCTGGTTCACGCTCTTCAGGATGGTCTTGAGGTGGTCGCGCTGTTCTGCACTGACTTCTCCCGCCAGGCCATCGGCGAGAATCGTGACGTACTGATGAATGCACGTTAGAGGCGTGCGCAGTTCGTGCGAGACGTGCGACAGGAACTGGTTTTTGAATTCCAGTTGCTGCTTCCGGCTCATCTCAAGCGAACGCAACAAGGCTTGCCTTTCCACCGCATAGCGCATGGCCCGGTCCAGACTGGCGCTCGAGATGGCCCCTTTGACCAGGTAATCCTGCACGCCCTGGTGCAGAGCTTTGATCGCGAGCGTTTCGTCGTCCTGTCCCGACAAAATCACCACGGGGACATCCGGCGCCTGTTCCAGAATCTTGCGGAAGGTTTCCGCTCCCTGACTGTCGGGAAGATTAAGATCCAGCAAGATCAAGCCGGGCGATCTTTGCTTCAATCTGGCAAGTCCCTCCGACAAACGATCGACACAAGTCACATCGACCGCCGACTTGCCCTCCACCAACCGCAAGCGAACCAGGTCGGCATCGCCCGGGTTGTCCTCGATGACTAAGACGTGGGTCGTAGGATCATTCATCGTTTTTCCCTCTGCGGCAGGCTGGCAAAACCCAGCCAGAAATCCGCCATCGATTGGACCACCGCTACGTATTCCGGAAGATTGCCAGGCTTTCGCAGATAGCAGTTTGCCCCCAGTTTGTAGCTGCGGGAAATATCGGAACTGGCTTGCGAGGTGGTGAAAATTACGACTGGAATTTTGGCCAGCGCGGGGTCGGCTTTAATGTTGGAAAGCACCTCGCATCCATCTTTTTTGGGAAGATTCAGGTCGAGCACGACCAGGTCGGGCACCGGCGCCTGGGCATATTTGCCGCGACGCCGGAGAAAGGAAAGCGCTTCTGCTCCATCTTTGACGGCGCTTACGTGGAAGTGCCGTTGGCTCT
>DASSRO010000351.1:0-4618 GCA_035701745.1 Candidatus Sulfotelmatobacter sp.
GGAGTGGTTTCGTGCGCGGCGCTCTTTACATCTGTGTGGCAATCCACGCAGGTAAACATGCTGCCGTGGATTGAATCCTTGAAATGTTGCGGATCAACGTGCAGGCTGACCGGCTTGCCGTTCACCTCATGCGTCAGAGAGGCGTCGCTGTGGCACGTCAGGCATTCATCCGCAGTTGGCTTTGCTGGCTGTTTGCTGGCCCGGGGATTGGCGGCGGCGAGGACGGTAGAGGCAGTTAAAAAGAGGGTGAGAGCAACTCCGGGCGCAAAAAGATTCCGTATCGTTCGCGTGGACATGCTCTCACCCGCCAATCCTTCAGAATTGAATTGTCTCCAGGCGGCTCGGC
This sequence comes from Candidatus Sulfotelmatobacter sp., assembly GCA_035701745.1. GTDB lineage: Bacteria > Acidobacteriota > Terriglobia > Terriglobales > Acidobacteriaceae > Sulfotelmatobacter. The sequence goes on from DASSRO010000351.1 coordinate 347, forward strand.
CGCCTCGGTTCAATGCTTACTTAGCCAAACTGCGAATATAGGCAACCAGGCCCTTGATATCGTCGTCTTTCAGTTTCCCTGCGTAGCTCGGCATCTTGCCTTTGCCTTTGCTGATGATGTCGGTCAGCTGGGCGTCCGATTCGGCTTTCACTTCCGGGGAAGCGAAGTCGCGGGTTCCCATCTTTCCGCCCTTGCCGTCGGCGCCGTGGCACATGGCGCATTTTGCTTTATAGGTTGAAGCTGCATCCTGAGCTACTGCCGACGAAGAACAAACTGCGATCACTCCACAAGCCAGTAGACTTACCAGGCCCATTCGAAAAGAGAGACGTTTCATGTTTTGCTTCCTCCTGAGGAAGATGTTCCCGGCACGATATCACGGAGCAAGGGTGGCTGGTCATGTGACGTGCCACTGTACTGAAAGCAGGTTCCCGTTCTGAGATCGTGCTTATCGTGTCGGTCCTGAGAACTCACTCGCAGGCGTAGGATCACATGCTGCCCAAAGCGGCCCTATGGCGGAAGTCACGCGGCCCTGTGACAGCGGTCACCGGGCCCTTCTCGCAATTTTGTGATGCCCGTCACTGGCGGGCGTGCGACTCCGCACTGAGATTCCCGCTGCCTTACGGCTACGATTTCGCCATGCCCAAGTCATATTCCTCGGCCCGCAAACCAGCCACGGCGGCTGTCGTCGATTGGAATTCCGCTGCGCTGGAGGATGATTCGATTCCGTTTTCGAATCCGGGCAAGCTTCCCCTGCGGCCGCTCCAAGTTACGTGGGAAATGACCCAGGCGTGTGACTGGAAGACTTCGTCGCCGCGAGGCGGCGTGCGTCGCCCGCTCGATCGATTCTCCACCGCCGAGGCCTTTCACCTGATCGATCAGGTGGCCGCCATGCATGTGCCGCTGCTGGCGCTGACCGGCGGAGATCCGTTGACGCGTTCCGATTTGTTTCCGGTGATTGAGTATGCCTGCCGCCGTTCGGTGCGCACGTCACTTACGCTGCTGCCGACGCCGTTGCTGGAAGCCGAAGTGATTGGCGCCCTAAAGAGCAGCGGCTTGATGCGCGTGGGTTTCTGGCTGCATGGTTCCACGGCGATGCTGGACGATTCCTATCGCTCAGTGTCCGGATCGCACAAGCGGACACTGGAGGTCATCGGCGCATGCCACGAAACGCAACTGCCGGTGCAGATCAATACGATCGTCGCACGGCGGAATGTTCACGATATCGATCCCATGATCGAGTTGCTCACGCGCCTCGACGTTTCGCTATGGAATGTCTTCTTCTTGGTTCCGCCCAGCCGGGAGCAGGCCGGCGAGTTGCTTACGGCGGAAGAGCACGAGCAAGTTTTCGCCAAGTTATACGCTGCGTCGGGCGTGGTCCATTTTCAGATCAAGACGACCGAGGGCCCGCACTACCAGCGCTACCTTCTGCAACAGCGCGCGCGCGAATCCCGCGGCCGCATGACCGACGCGGAGGTCATGAGCGGCGTGCCTTACCGGGTGAACGAGGGCAAGGGATTCGTTTTCGTTAACCACCAGGGCGAGGTCTATCCCAGCCGCTACCTGCCGGTCTCCGGCGGAAACGTGATGAGCATGCCGCTGCCGGAGGTGTATGGCGACTCGCCGCTGTTCGTTTCACTGCGCGACAGTTCCCGGCTGAAGGGGAAGTGCGGACGCTGTCCCGTGCGCAATGTTTGCGGAGGATCGCGCGCTCGCGCCTATGCCTTGACAGGCGACCTGTTCGCCGCGGATCCGGCCTGCGCCTACCAACCGTAGCGCCTGCAATCTGGTTCCATCCTGCCAACGGCTTCTTCTTTCTTCTCTTTCTCTCTCTCAATTCATTTTCGCGGAAGCTCAGTTGCGCGCCCGGGAAAGAGGTTTTTCTGGACTTGTTGCGCGTTCAGTTCCGGGCGCGTCCAGCGGGAGATCACGAAAACGCTTCACGCCGCTCGACAGCGTGCCCAATACAGCGAATTCGGAATGTGTGATTGAAATCACATTCAACTGTGATTCCTCACCCGGCGCAGACCGGCCGCTCTCGATAGGATCGGGCCGAATCTTGGGGAACAAACCAGAGGCGAACAACCTCTCGAACTCACGATGAGGAGGCAATCACGATGCGCTCCCCCGGCTCGAACTATGTACCAAGTCCTTTGCTGCTAAGGAAAGCAGGCGAAACAAGGAGAATTTCGATGAAGCAAGTCCAGCTCTTTCCCCCGATAGTTATTTCGGCCCTGCTTTTGAGCTTCTTTGCCCTACTCAATCCTTCGCTCGTGCACGCGGTTCCAAGCTACGCGCGGCAGACCGGCCTGGCGTGCAGCGGTTGCCATTACGCTCCGCCGGAACTCAACCCCGCTGGGCGCAGGTTCAAACTCACCGGGTATGTGGATAAGGCGGACGAGACCAAAGTCGTAAAGTCCGAACCCGGCAAGAAGCATGCCGCTCTCGACCTGCTGGCTTCGCTGCCGCTATCGGTGATGATGGATACATCATTTACCTCGACCAAGACTCCCGTACCCGGAACGCAGAACGGCAGTATCGAGTTTCCGCAGGATATTTCCCTGTTCCTTTCAGGTGCGTGGACCAGCAACATTGGCAGTTTTGTGCAGGTGACCTACGACACACAGGACGACCACTTCACCAGCGATAACACCGATGTCCGCTATGCCAATAAGAGGACTCTCGGCGGCAAGGAACTAGTTTACGGCTTGGACCTCAACAACAACCCCACGGTAGAGGACCTTTGGAACAGCACGCCGGCATGGGGTTTCCCGTGGATCGCCAGCGATTTCGCGCCGACTCCGTCGGCATCCCCGATTATTAATGGCGGCTTGGCGCAGGACGTTGCGGGATTCGGTGGCTATGCGATGTGGAACAACCACCTTTACCTCGATGCAGCTCTATATCGCTCGGAACACGTGGGCGGTTCCCAGCCGAATCCCGGAGACGGTTCTACCAATAACATTCGGGGGCTTGCGCCGTACTGGCGCCTGGCCTGGCAGGGAGTGTCGCCGGGCGGCACGACCCAGTACGAGATCGGCACGTATGGAATTCACCTGCACAACAGCGCGTTCAGCGGCCCCGGTCCGCAGGATTCCTACACCGACTTCGCCATCGATACGCAGATCGATCGCACGTTATTCAGGACGGACGTGCTTTCATTCCGCGGGAGCTACATTCGCGAAAACTCCGACTTGCTGGCGAGCGCGGCGGCGGGTCTCGCGGGTTTTGGCTCGCATCACCTGAATACGTTCCTGGCCAACGCCGAATATCACTTTGGCAACCGCTACACCGGAACCGTCGGCATATTCAACACCGGGGGGACCGTCGACAACGTGCTCTACGGGCCAGGTTCGGTGAGCGGCAGTGCCAATGGCGATCCGCGCGGCGCGGGATACATGTTGAACTTCTCGTACTGGCCCTGGCAAAACGTACAACTGGCCGCGCAATACACCGGGTACACGCGCTTCAACGGCGGCTCGACCAACTACGACGGCTCCGGCCGCTACGCCAATGCGAATAATACCGTCTACCTCGACGCGAAGTTCATTTTCTGAAGACGACATGATTTCTAACCGCAAATTCAAAGGAGAATGGCAATGAAAAGCAAGGCATTGATGTTAGTCGTACTGACTGGGTTGAGCAGCGCCGCGTGGGCGGCCGACATCGAAGGCAAGGTGACCGGAATGAAAGGCCACTCCGTGGTGTATGTCGATGCCGTCGCGGGCAAAACCTTTCCCGCTCCGAAAGAGCATCCGGTGATCGATCAAAAGGGACTGGTGTTCGCTCCGCACATTGTGGTCGTGCAGCAGGGAACGACGGTGGAGTTCCTGAACAGCGACAACGTGCAACACAACGTTTTCTGGACCGCCATCAGCGGCGACAAGAAGGCGGGACACAACCTGGGAACCTGGCCCAAAGGGGAGAAGCGGCCATTCACATTCGATAAGGCCGGAGTCGTGCCGCTGCTCTGCAACGTGCATCCCGACATGGCGGGGTATCTGATTGTCAGCCCGACTCCTTATTTTGCCGAGACCGACGACAGCGGCAATTACAAGATCAAAGACGTTCCCGATGGCAGCTACACACTGGTCGCGTGGCACGAAGGCGCGAAGAACCAGTCCAAGCCGGTAACGGTCTCCGGCGGCGCCAAAGCCGATTTCACCCTGAGTAAGTAACGCGTTCAGTTCTGCCGGACGGGGAGCGGGCATGCTTGGGGCGCTCGCTCTCCGATTCTTTCATCCTGACGTTGCCCTGAACCCAGATGCAGAACGG
>DASSRO010000352.1:0-9276 GCA_035701745.1 Candidatus Sulfotelmatobacter sp.
ATAATGCGATCAATTGTGCTCTTTTTATTCGCAGCCTCAGTCTTTTCGTGCGCTGCGCAAGAGACCGAGCCGCCACCGGCCCCTTCAGCGACAGCGTCGCAAGCCCCGGCAGACAAGGACAAGCCCCAGGAGCATAAAGAGGGGCCCGGCACGAGCTCCTCAGGGAAAACGGCGGGCACGTCGAACGACCGTCTTTTTTACACTTTGCCGAATTTCTTGAGCCTCGAAACCACCAGCAAGCTTCCCCCACTGACGGCGAAACAAAAATATGCGGTGGTCGCGCGCGGAACCTTTGACCCCGTGCAGTTTCCGTGGTGGGCTTTTTTGTCGGCAATCAGCCAGGCAGATAATAGCGAGCCCGGATATGGTCAGGGTTGGGGAGCTTATGGAAAGCGCTTCGCCACGGCCGCGGCCGACGGAACCATCGAAAATTTCACAACTGGGGCCGTACTTCCGTCCCTTTTGCACCAAGATCCACGCTTTTACCAATCGAGCACGGGCGGATATGCCCGCAGGTCATGGTATGCAGTCAGCCGCATCTTCGTCACCCGTACCGATTCGGGGCGTTCGCAATTCAATTATTCCGAAATCGTTGGGTCCGCGCTATCGGCCTCAATCTCCACCTATGGCTACCATCCCCGCAGCACCTACATCAGCACGCCAACTAATCCGCACCAGTTCGTTCCCTCTGACCGAACTCTTACCAACACCGCCAACGTGTGGGGATCGCAAATAGGCTATGACACCATCACGATCGTGGTGAAGGAATTCTGGCCCGACATTCACCGCAAGCTGTCGAAAAAGCCCAAAGTCATTCCGGCCGTTCCGAATCCTTAAGTTCGCAAACAAATTCGTTACATCATCCGCCTGGATTCAGCGGGACGGTCGACTACCAACTCCGGATGCAGGCGGCGGAAGGTCTCCGTCACCAGACAATTCCAGCAGATTGGTTGATGGGTCGAGAAAACGTCCCGAAGCTGCTCCGGACGGAAGTCCTTCCACTCCTTGAGGTCAAAATTAGTCCCTAACAACGCAGGCGCATGATCCAGGCGATGGAGGGTCCCAAACGGCTTTTGGCAAAGGACGCACTTCTTCCCTTCGTAAAACTTCGAGACGATATTCCAGACCAGACAATTTGCGGGATCCACCTCGACCTGCTGTAAGCACTCCTGGCCACAGTCCTTGCGCTCCGGCCAGCGGGAACATTCTTTGAGACGAAGAGTGGGCTCTGCGAGAAAAGCGCCCACCGCGGCTTCTCCCGCAGCAACGTCGACGGCTTCCGGAGTATGCGACTCCGGGCAGATGATCAGACGTTTTCCACGATATTCGAAGTAGGCACGAATTCCCGGAATGGCGCGAAAGACGAATAGCCCAAGCGCCAGACTTACCACGGCAAGGGCAATCAGCGTTGTGACCGTCATAGAGCACCTCCGAAAAACAGCTATCGGCTCTCGGACATCAGCTTTCAGCCGGCCCGAATAGGAGCGGGCCGCACTCACAGGATGGTTCTTGGAAACTGACAGGGCGGTGCTTTTCGTCACCCCAACATGTGACTGCGATCACTCGCAGAGGAGCCTCCACGTTTCTGCCAAGAAACTCGTAGTGCTGCGCCCCCGGAGTAGCACAAGGCAATGTCCTCGCTGCATCTTCTTCTGTGGTGCCCACATTTTTTCTGTCCCGACACCTTTGTCCGAACGGACGGTACTAGTAGTGAGCGGGGACGGAGTGCCGCGCTGACCGAATCTGCATCTTTACTGCGACTGAGAGGCGGCGGATACCTTCGCGGATTTGATCGGGCTGGCAGTAAGAAAAATTCAGACGCATGTGTCGACTGCCTTCGCAATCGTCGCTGGCATAAAAACTTTCTCCAGGCACGAAGGCCACGTCCTCGGCCAAAGCCGCGGGCAGTAACGCGTGAGAATCAGTCCCCTCCGGCATTGTGACCCACAGAAACAACCCGCCTTTGGGATGAGTCCAGGTCACTTCTGGCGGGAAGTATTCATGCAACGCCTGCAGCATTACGTCGCGGCGCTCGCGATAGACCTGGCGAATCAGTTTGACGTGCTGCTCGAGAAAACCATCGCGAGCCACTTCGTAGGCCACGTGCTGGTTGAAGGTGGCGGTGTGCAGATCCGCAGCCTGCTTCAGTTGCACGAGTTTCTTGATCACGTCTTCGGGAGCCACGATCCATGCCAGGCGGATTCCCGGTGCCAAGGTCTTTGAGAACGTGCTCAGGTAGATGACATTGCCGAGGGTGAAGCCGTTGTCGCGGCGGAGATTCTCGCGGTCGAGGACTACCAGCGGCGCAATGTGGTCTCCTTCGTAACGCAACTGGCCGTAAGGATCGTCCTCGACGATGGGAATACCATACTTATCGGCCAGCAGAATGAGTTGATGGCGGCGGCCCTCCGACAGCGTCACTCCGGCGGGATTCTGGAAATTGGGCAGCACGTACATGAATTTGGGTCCGGCGCGCAGGCTGGTATCGAGTTGGTCGGTAAGCAGGCCGTCGTCGTCGACCGGGACCGAGACGTACTGTGCTCCGTAAACGCTGAAAGCTTGCAGCGCACCGAGATAAGTGGGGGCTTCGACCAGAATTCGGTCGCCGCGATTGATCAGCAGCTTACCGATAAGATCAAGGGCTTGCTGCGAACCGGACGTGATCAGAACATTTTCGGCGCTGGCCACAATACGATATCGCGCGAGGTTTCGCGCAATCATCTCGCGCAAAGGCGGGTAGCCTTCAGTGGCGCCATACTGCAGAGCCTCAGAACCGTGCTCAGTCAGGACTTTGTGGCAGGCCTCTTCGAACCGCTTCACCGGGAAGACGTCCGGCGCGGGGAGTCCCCCGCCGAAGGAGATGATCTCCGGCTTCTGCGTGACTTTTAGAAGTTCCCGAATGGCGGAACTCTTGATTCCGAGCGTACGCTGCGCGTAACGCGACTTCCAAGCCGTCGACATTCGATAAGCCTCTAGGTCAAGGTTTCAAAGTTTCAAAGTTTCTAAAGTTGCACGCACAAGTCTCGATGGAATTTGAAACCTTGCAACTTTGAAACCTTCGAAACTTCGCTTCTATCAGTCTTCGCCGACTAGTTCCGGCTCGATCGACACGTGCACGTGGGGATGCGCGTAGGTATCGTTCTCCTGTGCGTCGACCACGGCAATGGCGGCCACGTTCACCACGACTTCGACCGTGGCGGAACGCTGCAGAACGTGAACCGGGCGGCTCATGCCCATCAGAATCGGCCCGATGAGCTCGCCGCCACCGATCTTCGCCACTAACTTAGTTGCAATGTTGGCCGATGCGAGATCGGGAAAAATGAGCACGTTCGCGCCGCCCTTCAAAACACTGAAAGGATACTGCTCTTCGATAATCTCGGGAGATAAGGCCTCATCGGCCATGATCTCGCCGTCAACCATAAGCGTGGGATCGGCAAACTTGATCAATTCGACTGCTTTACGAACTTTCGTGCAGATGGGATGGTTCACGCCTCCAAAACTTGAGAAAGAGAGCATGGCCACCCGCGGCACAAGGTCGAAGCGCCGCGCCATATGAGCGGTGCACAGCGCAATCTCAACCAGGTCCTCCGCGGTTGGCTCGATGTTCACGCTGGAATCGGCCAGGAAGAAAATTTCGCCTTTGCGCGTGATCACGGCGTAGCATCCGGAAACCCGGTGCAGGCCCTCGCGCATGCGAACTATCTGTAAAGCCGGGCGTATGGTGTCCGGAAAATGCTGGGTCACACCGGACACCAGCGCGTCAGCGTCGCCCATGTGAACCATCATTGAGCCGAAGACGTTGCGATCGTTGATAAGGCTCTCGGCCTCCTGCAAAGTCACGCCGCGTCGCTGCCGCAAGCGGAACAGCTCCTGAACGTAAGCTTCGCGGTGCTCGAACGATGCGGGATCGACAATCTTCATGCCGCCAAGGTTCACTCCGAGGTCTTGCGCGCAGCTTTGTATTTTGGCGGGATCGCCGAGCAGGATGGGATGCCCGATTTTTTCTTCGACCAGCACGTGGCAGGCACGCAGAATTTTCTCGTTGTCGCCCTCGGGAAACACTACTTGCTTGGGATTGGCTTGCGCCTTGTGAATCATAGTGCGCGAAACTTCGTAGGCCTTCCCTAACCGCCGTTCGAGTTGGGCTCGATAGAGTTGGAGATCGACCGGCTCCCTGGCAACTCCGCTGCGCATGGCAGCTTCAGCCACCGCGGAAGCTTCCCACATCAGCACGCGGGGATCGAACGGCTTGGGGATCAGATACTCGCGGCCGAATTGCAGGCGCGGGACGCCGTACGCACGGCAAACGGAATCGGGGACGTCTTCTTTAGCGAGATCGGCGAGCGCGTGAGTCGCGGCAAGTTTCATTTCTTCGTTGATGGCGGTGGCGCGGACGTCGAGGGCTCCCCGGAAGATAAACGGGAAGCCGAGCACGTTGTTGACCTGGTTGGGATAGTCGGAACGCCCGGTGGCGATAATGACATCGGAGCGAGCCGCCTTGGCTTCTTCGTAGGTGATCTCCGGATCGGGATTCGCCATCGCAAACACGATCGGATCGGGCGCCATGGAGCGCACCATGTCCTGATCGATTGCGCCTTTTACCGAGAGTCCGGCGAAGACGTCGGCGCCGGCCATGGCTTCGGCCAGGGTGCGTAGCCCGGTGTCTTGCGCGAAGTGCTCTTTGTACTTGTTCATGCCCTCTTTGCGGCCTTTATAGACGACGCCCTTGGTGTCGCAGAGCAAGATGTTTTCGCGCTTCACACCGAGGCGCACATAATGCTCGGCGCAGGCGATCCCCGCCGCTCCGGCGCCGTTAAAGACTACGCGGACTTTGGAAATATCTTTGCCCACGACTTCGAGAGCATTGAGCAATGCCGCGCCCGAGATAATCGCCGTTCCGTGCTGGTCGTCGTGAAAGACAGGAATCTTCATCGTCTGTCGCAGGGTTTCTTCGATCTGGAAGCAGTCGGGCGCCTTAATGTCCTCAAGGTTGATGCCGCCAAAAGTGGGCTCGAGCAACTGGCAGAGCTTGATGATTTCTTCGGGATCGTGGCTATTAACTTCGATATCGAAGACGTCGACATCCGCGAAGCGTTTGAACAGCACAGCCTTGCCTTCCATGACAGGCTTGCCGGCGAGCGCGCCAATGTCTCCCAGGCCCAGAACCGCGCTCCCATTGCTCAGGACGGCCACCAGATTCCCGCGACCCGTGTACTTGAAGGCGTCCTGCGGGTTCTTCTGGATTTCCAGGCAGGGCTCGGCTACGCCAGGCGTATAGGCCAGGCTAAGATCGCGCTGCGTGCGGCAGGGCTTGGTGGGTGTAACTTCGATTTTTCCCGGTCGAGACCCATTGTGATAATCCAGGGCCTGCTGCTTGCTGATGAGCATGATTTCCTCCGTGCGTTTGCTGGCGCGAACAGCGACCACCGGTGCGCACGCACACTCTTGGGTATATCCCTCAGGTGCGAAGAGGGCTGTGATTGAGGTCACATTCTGTCGTGAGCGTAGAATCGGTGGCCGCGCAACGATGAACTATTCTTTCGGGCTTCGCTTCCACATGGGCACGCAGGGATTCCAGCTGTGCACGTCCTTCTGAAAGCTGCCGCTTGTCTGGGTCGCGCCGACCGTAGCCAGGTCTTCCACCGGAGACTTGAGAAGCTGGGCAATGTATTGTTCGACTTGTTCGCGCAGGCGGGGATTTTTGAGTGCCTCCCGCAATTCGGTCTGTTCGATATGGGTGAATCCGCCACACAGCGGACACTTCACAACGTCATCGTTGACCATAGCAGCCTTCTTAATAAGGAATGTGCGGCGGTGCCGCTCCAGCACCATTTTCTCCGCCGGTCTATTAAAGGATGGGAGGGGTAGTTGGGCAGTGATAAGGGTCGCTGCGGGAAGTGACCACGGTCACAAGTGGGGCCCGCGCTGAGAGGTGAAGACATCTCCGGAGCCGAAACATCAAGCAACTTTTCGGCAGGCCGCTAGTTTGGCTGTCGAGAGACGCACCGAACTTTTACCTCGAATGCACCGGCGCAGTTATAAGCTGTCCCGTGATAGCCGACCTCCAGTTCGGAATCTCTCTTCCATTGGATATCTTTTATTTCGACTGAGCCGTTCTCTCCAAAAAATACCACCCTCGACTTGAACCCATGAGCTGCAAACAGTTCCACGGAATTGTCTGCCCTTCCGAACCCCCCGGACGCGTCGTATTCGCAGACGCGAGCCGCCATTTTCCGCTGGGCGAATAAACCGGAACTGAATATTTGTTTGGATTGCGGAAGCTCCAGATAAACACCGCGGCTACTACGGCTGCCACGACTAGGACCGAGGAGAACAAGCGGAAGGGTAGTCGGATCGGCCATCGTTTCTTACGCACGAGCCGAATGCCGCAAGCGCCGGTCGTGAGCGTCACCGCGATCAGGCAAACCAGCACCACAGCCCTCCACTCAATGAAGACCACGGCTCTGAGGGACTCCTTCCCCGATACTGAAGACATTAGCATCGACGGGCGTGACGCACGTATTACTTTCGGCATGATGTCAGCGCCACTTGTCAGTGCTTTAGCGCACTCGCTTCCGTGATCGGAACTTCGGATGCACGAAAGGACGCCGCCATCATTTACGTCGTTTCCCCTTCCCTGTTAACATCATTGGTTTACAACTCAATCGTCAACCAGACCTGATACGCCTTCATAAATCTACGGAGGAAACATGGCAATCAAAGTTGGCATCAACGGCTTCGGCAGGATCGGCCGCAACGTGCTGCGCGCTTCGCTCAAGGATTCAAATCTGGATTTCGTCGCGGTCAACGACCTGACGGATCCAAAAACTCTGGCTCATCTTTTGAAGTACGACTCGGTGCTGGGAAATCTTCACAATGAAGTTTCCGCCGGCCCCGACAGCATTACGGTCGACGGCAAGACCATCAAAGTATTCAAGGAAAAAGATCCGGCGGCGCTGCCCTGGGAATCTGTCGGCGCGCAGGTCGTGATCGAATCGACCGGACGCTTTACCGACGCCAACGACGCCAAGAAGCACCTGCGCGGCCCGGTGAAGAAGGTCATCATCTCCGCTCCGGCGAAGAATGAGGACATCACGCTGGTGCTGGGTGTGAACCACGAGAAATACGATGGAGCGAAACACCACGTTATTTCGAATGCATCCTGCACCACGAACTGCCTGGCTCCCGTCGCCAAAGTGATCCAGGATCAGTTCAAGATCGTCTGCGGCACCATGACGACGATTCACTCTTACACCAACGATCAGGTAATTCTCGACTTCCCGCACAAAGATCTGCGGCGCGCGCGGGCTGCCGCACTCAACATGATTCCAACTTCAACCGGAGCCGCCAAGGCGCTGAAACTGGTAATTCCTGAACTCGGTGGAAAAGTCGACGGATTTTCCATGCGCGTGCCCACGCCCAACGTCTCAGTCGTCGACTTCGTGGTATGGGTCGAGAAGAAGACAACCAAGGAAGAAGTGAATGCCGCTCTGAAGAAGGCAACGGAATCCGGGCCGTTGAAGGGCTATTTGGGGTATGAAGAGCACGAATTGGTATCGTCCGACTACAAGGGCGACTCGCGCTCCTCGATCGTGGATACGCCTTGCACAATGGTGGTGGGCGGAAACTGCGTGAAGGTAATCTCCTGGTACGACAACGAATGGGGATATTCCTGCCGCGTTCGCGACCTGATCAACTACATCGCCGCTAAAGGCCTGTAGAGTTCCAGGGTTCTCTGTGGCGCGGGCGCTCTCGCCCGCGCAGCCCTTATCCCTGCTGCAGGCGGCCGAGGGCGCCCGCGCCACCTACATTTTCTGCAAAAAGGACGACAGCCATGTCCAAGCTTTCCATTCGTGATCTTCCACTCACCGGCAACCGCATCTTCATGCGAGTCGATTTCAACGTGCCGCTGGAAGACGGGCGGGTGATGGACGACACCCGCATCCGCGAAACTCTGCCCACAATCGAATATGCGCTGCGCCACGGCGCGCGCCTGATCCTGGCTTCGCACCTGGGTCGGCCCAAAGGCAAACCCAATCCCAAGATGAGCCTGAAGCCCGTGGCGGAGCGGTTGCGCATGCTGCTCGACAAGGAACTGGCACGCGGAGAGAACGTCGGCTTCTGCCCCGACTGCGTCGGCCCGGAAGCGGAGGAAGTCGCAACCCAGTTGGAAAAAGGCCAGACCCTGCTGCTGGAAAATTTGCGCTTTCATGCGGAAGAAGAGGCCAACGACGAGAAGTTCGCGCGTCAACTGGCAAACCTGGCCGAGTACTACGTGAATGACGCGTTCGGCACTGCGCATCGTGCGCACGCATCCACCGTGGGAATCACGAAGTTCGTAAAACAATCCGCCGCCGGGCTGCTCATGGAAAAAGAATTGAAATACCTGGGCAAGGCCCTCGAGCACCCCGAGGAGCCGTTTGTCGCGATTCTGGGCGGCGCCAAAGTCAGCGACAAGATCGGCGTAATCAAACATCTGATGGACAAAGTGAATTCCCTGATCATTGGCGGAGGCATGGCGTACACCTTCCTGAAAGCACAGGGACACGAGATTGGCAAGTCGCTGCTCGAAGCTGACAAGGTCGATCTTGCGAAGCAACTCCTCGCGGAAGCTAAGAAGCGGAACCTCCGGTTCCTGCTGCCCATCGATCACGTAGTCGCCATGAAACCGGAGGCGGGCGCAATCGTCCAGCAGATCGGCGAAGGCCAGCCCATTCCCGCCGACAAGATGGCGCTCGACATTGGGCCGAAAACGATTGATTTGTTTTCCGAAGAAATCTCGACCGCCCGCACCATCGTTTGGAACGGGCCTATGGGAGTGTTTGAGGTTCCGGGATTTTCGCGAGGCACATTCAAGATTGCCCACGCCGTGGCGGAAAATGGCGGCGCCATTTCGATTGTGGGCGGCGGCGATTCCGTCGCCGCGGTGCACGCCGCCAATGTGGCCGACAAGATGACGCACATCTCAACCGGTGGCGGCGCGTCGCTGGAATTCCTGGAAGGAAAAAAGCTGCCGGGAGTCGAGGCGCTTACGGAGAAGAAGTAGAGCGACCTTGGACCTTAACCTCACGCCTCGCGGCGTTCGAGCATAAGAATGATGGGAAAGTTCGTGCCCCTCCTGGACAGCAGCGTGGAAACCTTCACAATCCGACTGGCGCTCGATGAAGGCCAACCCGTCCGCGCGGGCGGGCAAAAGATGATTGAAATCCATGGCCCGGCTGACCTCACGGCGGAAACCACCGACGCAATTGTGAATGCCGCCAACTCCTCCCTGCT
>DASSRO010000353.1:0-9087 GCA_035701745.1 Candidatus Sulfotelmatobacter sp.
AATCGACTCGTTTCAAACAAAATGTCGAAGCGTGTCATGTCGCTTGCCGCTCCAATCGTCCAAAATAGACTCGCGTTTTGTAGTCGACGGATACGCGTTGGGCCGTGGCATGAGAGTCAAAGATACGTCTCAGTTCACGCAGCATCGGCGCATGATACGCATGATCTGGGCCGGGCGCGTAGGAGGAGGAGAGCAACCGGCCTTCGAGACCGGCATAGTCGAATTCCTGGCGCATGGGAAATACGCGCTCTTGAAATGGCTGCGGATCGAAGAATTCGTGTACCGCGTCGGTAGTGCGCTCGTGGCGGACGTCTTCGTAGTCGGTGCCGTACGTCAGCAGCAGTTGCTCATAGTCGCGCAAGAACGGCGTGGAGTCGGTAAGGCGCTCGTTCCAGAGCAGCACGAGCCATCCACCGGGCTTGAGAATGCGAAGGAATTCCTGGCGGGCACGTTCGCGATGGAACCAATGTGCCGCCTGCGCAGCAGTCACAAAATCGACGCTGCTGTCCGGCAGCGTGGTGGCTTCAGCCGTTCCGGCGACGCTGCTGAACTCCGGAAATTCAGCCAGCAATCGTTCGCCGGCATGGCGCATTTCGGCATTGGGCTCAATTCCGAAGACTTTGTTGCCATTCTCTAGCAGAATGCGCGTCCAGATTCCGGTGCCCGATGCGAGGTCGGCAATCACGTGACGCGATGTGAGGCCGCAAGCGCTTTGCAAGACCTGCAACGCCTCCGGAGGATAGCCGGGGCGGTAGCGAACATAATTTTCTACGCGATCAGAAAAGCGGCTGGTGGCATTGGAAGCGGGCATAAAGATGACAGCAAGCGAGGTTTATCGCCTTGCCAGAAAGACATTCTAACGGCAGGATAGAGATGTTGTCCTTTCACTCTGAGTTCGCGAAGTTCCCGGCAGGAATTTGGCTCGGCGAGGGGAATCGATTCGCGCGGCTCACAGGCTAGACCCTTACTATGCGGGTAGTCATCAAAGTCGGAACCAGTCTGATTGCTCCGGACGGGACGATTGACATCAACCTGTTGCGCGGCATGATCGACCAGTTCGATTTATCGAAGAACGAGTATTTGATCGTGACTTCTGGCGCGATTGCGGCAGGCATGTCCGGACTGTCGCTGCGGAAGCGTCCGGCCGACGTGCCGCGAATGCAGGCGTGCGCGGCGGTGGGACAAAGCAAGCTGATGCACACCTACGAGCGGCTGTTCTTCGGGAAGAAGGTGGTCGCGCAATTGTTACTCTCGAGCGACGACTTCACGTCGCCGGTGCGCTATCGCAACCTGCAGAATGCGGTGGCAGAGTTGCTGGCGTTAGGCGTGGTGCCCATCGTGAACGAGAATGACAGCGTTTCAGTGCGCGAGTTGGAGGGAGCGTTTGGCGACAACGACGAGTTGAGTTCACTGCTGGCCCGGGCGGTAAGGGCGGACTGGCTTTTGCTGCTGACCAACGTGGACGGATTTTTAATTCCAAACGGGCGCAAGAAGCCGCGATTACAGCGGGTAATACGCAAACTGACACCGGAATTGGAGTCGCAGTGCAACGGAAAAAGCGCGATGGGACGGGGCGGGATGATCTCCAAATTGCGTGCCGCGAAACTGGCGAGCGAAGGGGGAGTGCACGTGGCCATCGTCAATGGCCGGCATCCTAAGGCAATCACGCTGGGCATGGAACGCAAAATCGGAACTTACTTTCCGCCACCGAAGAACAGATAAGCGCATGTCAACCGCAGCCAGCACGGTCCTTTCGACGCAGGAAAAGCTGCAGCGCGCCCGTGCGGCGTCTGCGCGGTTGGCGTTGGTGTCTACCGAGGAAAAGAATGCGCTCCTGCTTGCGATTGCAGCGGCGATCGAAGCGCATGAGAAAAATATTCTGGAAGCGAACCGCGAGGATGTGGACAAGTCCGGGCTGGACGGCGCGATGCGCGACCGCCTGCGGTTGACGCCGGAGCGGATTAGAGATATGGCTCGCGGGGTACGCGAGGTGGCGGCTCTGCCGGATCCTATCGGCGAGACGCTAGCCGAATGGACCAAGTCGAACGGCCTGCGCATTCGCAAGGTGCGGGTTCCGTTGGGCGTAGTGGGAATCATCTACGAGTCGCGGCCAAACGTCACGGTCGACACCGCGGTGCTGGCGCTCAAAAGTGGGAATGCGATCGTGCTGCGCGGGGGGAAAGAGGCGGCGCGCAGCAGCCAGCGGTTGGTCGATATTATGACGGCAGTGCCGGGCTTGCCAGGCGGCGCGATCGAGTTGCTCGATTCGAGCACGCGGCAATCCGTGCAAGAGTTGATTAAGGCGCGCGGATTAGTCGATGTAATTATTCCTCGAGGCGGTGCTGGGCTCATTACGTTCGTCACGGAAAATTCCGCGGTGCCGGTGATCGAAACTGGAGCGGGGAATTGTCACATTTTCGTGGACGAGTCGGGGGATTTCGACATGGCCGACCGCATCGTCATTAACGCCAAGACGCAGCGGCCGTCGGTTTGCAACGCCGCTGAAAAATTGCTAATCCACGAAAACATTGCTGCCGAATATGTGCCGCGCATCGTGAAGAAACTTACGGAAGCGGGTGTGGAAGTGCGCGGCGATGAGAAAGTCCGCGCCCTGGCCGCGGGAGTACCGGTCGGGCAGGCGGAAGAAAAAGACTGGTTCGAAGAGTATCTGCGACTTTGCATGGCAGTTGCGGTAGTGGGCAGCGTCGACGATGCGATCGCTCACATCAACCGTTATTCGACCAAGCACAGCGATTCGATCGTGACCCGCGACGAGGGAAATGCGCGGAAATTTCTGCGCGGGGTGGATTCGGCTGCTGTGTATTGGAATACTTCGACTCGATTCACTGACGGCGGCGAATTCGGCTTCGGCGCCGAGATGGGGATCAGCACGCAGAAGTTGCACTGCCGCGGTCCGTTCGCGCTGGCGGAGTTGACTTCGTCGAAATATGAAATTATCGGGAGCGGGCAGGTGCGGTAGTCATACGACGGGGTTTCCGCTTCTTGGGCAGAAGTCCCGTCAGATAAAGGTCGTGCTTCTGGCTTACGTCGCGGTAACCGCTGCCTTTTTTCGCGGGCGTGATTCTCAGTGGATTGATTCCAGGCTTCATGTGGCCCAAGTGTCAGGCTGGATATCTATGTTACCTTACTAGCTTTGACCGCAGGAGCCTGATGAAAGTTCTCGCATCCGCTGTTCTATCTGTTGGCCTATTTTTTTCGGCACCATCTCCAGTAGCCAGCGGCCATGCCGGGTCCTCCAATTCATCGCCCACAATTTTCGGTTTTCGCGACGCCACAGCCGAGCAGGCCACGGAGTCGCGCTTCCTGGCAGTGCCTGACTCGAAGCTTGCTGAAGAGCATTTGCGCGTTCTGACCCAGGCTCCGCACATGGCGGGCACCGTCGAGGACAAGGCGACCGCCGACTATGTCGCGCAGAAATTCCGTGACGCCGGGCTCGACACTGAAATCGTCGAATACAAAGTTTGGATCAATTATCCGGCGGAAATCAGCGTCGACTTGGTTGCGCCCGCAGGCGTGCAGATGCACGGGCCCACTCGCGAGCGCGTGGACGGCGATGCTTATCAAGACGATCCGCGCGTGGTAATGCCGTTCAATGGCATGTCACCCTCGGGCGATGTGGAGGCCGATGTTATTTATGCAAACTACGGCACGCCGGAGGATTTCGAGAAACTGGAAAAATTGAAGATTGATGTTCGAGGCAAGATCGTGCTGGTGCGTTACGGGCAGAATTTTCGCGGGGTCAAGGTATTTGTAGCGCAGGAGCATGGCGCGGCGGGGGTGATCATTTATTCCGATCCGGCGGATGACGGGTGGCGGCGCGGCGACAAATATCCCGATGGGCCGTGGCGGCCGGATACCGGGGTGCAGCGCGGGTCGGTGGGATATATGTTCGAGTTTCCCGGAGATCCGACGACTCCGGGCATCGCGTCAGTGGGGCCGTTGCCGGAGGCAAAGAGGATTTCCCCAGAGCAGTCGGCGCAGATGCCTAAAATTCCCGTGACGCCGCTGTCGTATCACGATGTGTGGCCGGTGCTGCAGAACTTGGGCGGACCGGATTCGCCGCGGGAGTGGCAGGGAGCGCTGCCGTTTACGTATCACGTGGGGCCGGGACCGGCCAAGTTAAAGATGCATCTCCGGCAGGATTATCAGTTCCGCACGTTGTGGGATGTCATTGGACGGGCGCGGGGAAGCGAACTGCCGGAGGAATGGGTCGTCGCCGGCAACCATCGCGATGCGTGGGTCTATGGCGCGGTCGATCCGAACAGCGGGACAGCCGCGATGCTGGAGGCGGTGCATGGCGTGGGCGAGTTGCTGAAGTCTGGCTGGAAGCCGAAACGAACCCTAATCTTCGCCAGTTGGGACGGGGAAGAGGAAGGACTGATGGGCTCCACAGAGTGGGTGGAGCAGCATGAGTCGGAACTTTCGAATGCCGCGGCCTATTTCAATATGGACGTCGCGGTTTCGGGACAGAAGTTTGGGGCGTCGGCGGTGCCTAGCCTGAAACAGTTTCTGCGCGACGTGACAAAAGTTGTGCCTAGTCCAAAAGGCGGCACTGTGTACGAGGGCTGGCGGAAGGCGTCGCAACCGGATACGCCCGGGACGCAATCTCCGGCGGAAGTGGTTGGAGATGGGCGTCGCTCCCCGGCGGCGCAGGTCAAGAGCGACGTTCCGGTTGGAGACCTGGGTAGTGGCTCTGATTACACAGCGTTTCTCCAGCATTTGGGAATCCCGTCGAGCGATGTCAGTTCGAGCGGGCCTTATGGCGTGTATCACTCGGTGTTCGACAACTTTGCATGGTTCAAGAAGTTCGGCGATCCAGACTTTGTTTACGAGCAGCAGATGGCGCGCGTTTTTGGGCTGGAGGCGGTGCGCATGGCAGATGCCGACGTGCTGCCCTACGACTACGAGGAGTACGGGAAAGAAATTGCGGTATATCTGGATGCGGCGCGCAAACGGTCGCAGGACAAATTCGGGGCGAATGCGTTGGATTTCCGCGCGGTAGATGCGGCGGCACGCCGTTTTCAAAACGCCGGAGTGAAAATATTGGCGAAGCAGAAAAATCCGCCAGCGGATGCGGCGCGGCTGAACCAGGCTTTGCGCGCGGCGGAGCGGGCCATGCTCGATCCACAGGGACTGCCGCACCGTCCGTGGTTTCGCCACATGATTTATGCTCCGGGGGAATATACGGGATATGCAGCGGTAGTAATTCCAGGGGTGAATGAGGCTCTCGACAAAGGGGACAGCGAACGGGCGCGCCAGCAGTTGGCGGCGCTGGCTGGCGCGCTGGATCGCGCTGCGAAATCTCTGGAAGGGTTCCGGTAGAATATCGGCAAGCAGTTTGGAAAAGGGATGCCGGCTTTTTTCGGTGCCTGCCAAAGCTTCCTCATTCGAACGTGCTAGAATGAGCGGCCTTCGGTTGTCGCTTCGGCACCCGGCACTAACCCCACTAAGGTTGCAAAAGACGCACGGAGAAGCCTGTGGCCAAGCCCCCCACCAGCCCGACGCCGATCACCTACGCCGATGCCGGGGTGGACATCAGCCGCGCCAACCGTACCAAGCAGCGCATCAAGTATCTGGCGCACAAGACTTTTACCCGTGGCGTGCTGAGCGAGATTGGCGGCTTTGGCGGACTCTTCGCAGTCGACAAGACGAAATACACCGACCCGGTGCTGGTGTCGAGTGTGGACGGAGTGGGCACCAAGCTGAAGATTGCTTTCGAGATGGATCTGCACTCAACCGTGGGCGCCGACCTGGTGAACCACTGCGTGAATGACATTGCTGTGCAGGGAGCGGCGCCGCTGTTTTTTATGGACTACCTGGCCACCGGGACGCTCGATCCTTCGATTGCGGAAAAAGTTGTGGAGGGTATCGCCGATGCCTGCAAGCACAATGGTTGCGCGCTGATTGGCGGCGAGACCGCCGAAATGCCGGGCTTTTATCCGGACGGGGAATACGATCTGGCGGGCTTCATCGTGGGTGTAGTGGATCGCGAGAAGATTATTACGGGCAAGGATGTGCAGATCGGCGACATCATTCTCGGCCTGCCTTCGAACGGCCTGCACACCAACGGATATTCTCTGGCGCGCAAACTGCTGTTCGAGGTCGCGCATTATTCGGCGGATACTTACGTCAACGAAGTGAAGAACAAAGTCGGCAACGAGTTGATGCGCACCCACAAAAGCTACTGGCCGGCGCTGAGAAAATTGATTGATGCGCAATGCGTGTCGGCGCTGGCGCACATTACTGGCGGAGGAATCACCGAGAATCTGCCGCGCGTCATGCCTCGAGGGACGGCCGCCGTCATCGAAATGGGGACGTGGCCGGTGCTGCCAATCTTCGAACACCTGCAGCAACTGGGCAATGTGCCGCAGGATGAAATGTTGCGCACTTTCAATATGGGCTTGGGCATGCTGCTGGTGGTGCCGTCGGCGAAATTCAAAAAGGCCCAGTCGGTGCTGGAGCGCGTCGGCGAAAAAGCGTACACCATCGGCCGCATCGTGAAGGGCGAGCGCAAGGTCACCTACAGCTAGATTTATCCGCGTTCCGAAAGATCTCGGATAGTGCGGAGCATCCTCTGCTCCATCACGAAGTGCGCTGGCTCCCAAAACAATCGTCCAACTGCGCGCGAGACCAGGCTGGGCGAGGTTGCGCCGCGCACCCGCGCGATCAGGCGGCTTTGCCCTCCGGGCAAGGGTTCCAGCGTGAAACTCCAGAAAGCCTCCTGCGCGGGTTTGCCCGCCTGCAGATTTTCCCAATCTTTCGCACTGACCATCACGAATGATCGTCCGGGGAGCACAACGGCTGCGACCATGCGGCCTTGTCCGCCATAGCGCTGCGGGTTGCAGAACCAGACCGTTTCGCCGGTTGTGCGCGGCTTCCATTCGGGAAACAGGCGCTCGCGCTTGGGCATGTCGCACCGCAAGGCGTTTTCCAGGAAAGTGTAGCTGTAGAATCCACTGCGATCCTGACCGATCTGCATCAGCCACGGCCATACTTGTTCGGGGGAAGCGTGAATCGTAATCGCGTGCGTGGCCTCTCCAGCAAAAACCGGGAAGAGATCGTCGCCGGGGAGAGCGGCAGAGGCTTCGGCCGGAGTGGTGCCCCAGCGCAGACACCAGTGGCGCAGGCCGAGGTGATAGACGAGTCCGGCGACAATTAAGACCGTCAGTAGAACGATCCCGGAGAGTCGAATTAGCTTCTTCATCGGCATCACCTCGTGACGAAGATACCGCCCGCTCGGGCCAACCGTCTGTGACCTTAGATACAGTCACATCGCGACTCTACGTGGATGAACAGAAAAGGGCCATAACCGCCGAGATCGCAGAGGAAGCCGTAGAGAACGCAAAGGATCCAGAACACGCAAAGAAGAGCGGCTTTTCTTTGCGATCTTTGCGGCAAGAGGCTTATGTCCATCCGATTCATTTCCGTCTGTTGAATTATGATGTTTTCTCATGCATTCTCTCGGCATACTCCTTTCCGGTCGCGGTTCGAACTTTGTCGCCATCGCCGACAACATTGACGCGGGGCGCATCGCGAATGCCCGGATCGCGGTAGTGATCTCCAACAAGGCCGACGCGCCGGGAATCGCGATTGCGCGAGAGCGTGGACTGACCGCGCTGATCATTCCTTCCAAGGGTAAGACCCGCGAGGAGCACGACCGCGAGGTTGTTTCCGCTTTGCAACGGCACGGCGTGCAACTGGTCTGCCTCGCCGGGTACATGCGGCTGCTTTCGCCGTGGTTCGTGCGGCAGTTTCCGCACCAGATTCTAAACATTCATCCTTCGCTGCTGCCTGCCTTTCCGGGCCTGGAGGCGCAGGAACAGGCTTCCGCCTATGGGGTGAAAGTCTCCGGCTGCACAGTCCATTTTGTGGATGAAGAACTCGATCACGGGCCGATCATCGTCCAGAAGTCGGTAGATGTGCTCGATACCGATGACGAACATACTTTGGCGGCACGCATCTTAGAGCAAGAGCACATCGCTTATAGCGAAGCGATTGGAATTGTTCTGAGCGGGAAATTCGAGGTCGTGGGTCGAAAGTTCAAAAGAAGATGAGGAGTCCGCAGTATTCACATCTACAATTTTGCTCGCAGTTCCGTCAGGCACGTCCCACCTGCTTCGACATTCTCACAATCGGCAGCACCTCCCCGTTTCCCAGCGGCACTGCCTGGTGTTCAACTTCTTTGTAGCCTTTCGCTGTGTAGAAGGCGACGCCGCTCAGCGTGGCTCCCATCTCGAGGCGGGTGAACCCGGCAGCTTGGGCGGCCTCTTCGCACGCTTGCAGGATCATTCCTCCGATGCCGCGCCGCGTCCACTGCGGATGTACGAAGAAGGCGCGAATTTTGGCTGCGTCTCGTGACGGATCGAGCAGGGAATCTTCGCGGCCGGCATACTGATCGCCGCCAAACAGAGTTTTGTGTTTGCTCCAGCCACCGCAGCCGACAATCAGCGGTTCCCCCGCTGACATTTCTTCCGTGACAAAATACGTTCCATCTGCGATCAGTTGGCTGTCCACGCCATAGACTGATTGGAGCGCGCCCTCGATCTGCTCCGGAGAATAGTCTTTAGCCTGAAGCCCGCGCACGGAAGCTTCAATCAATTCGCGAAGCCGCGGAACATCGGCCGCAACTGCTTTTCGCACTCGAAATGCCATCGTTATCGCCACCACGCAAGGCTAGATAATTTTTTAACTCCAGCATTCTAACGTCTGACTTCGGCATTTCCTTATAATGTCCTTTCTCATGGCAACCTTCGCGCCCGTCGACGAACAACTCGCCTACCTGAAGAAGGGCTCCGCGGAAATCATCCGCGAGGCCGAACTCCGCGCCAAGCTGGAGAAGTCGCGCGCCAGCGGAAAACCGCTGCGTGTGAAGCTCGGCATGGACCCGACTGCGCCCGACCTGCATCTCGGCCACACCGTGGTGCTGCGCAAGCTGAAACATTTTCAGGACCTGGGCCACACGGCCATCTTTCTGATCGGCGATTTTACCGGGATGATTGGCGATCCCACGGGCCGCTCGGCGACGCGCCCTCCCCTGAGCCGCGAGCAGATCGAACAGAACGCGGA
>DASSRO010000354.1:0-11544 GCA_035701745.1 Candidatus Sulfotelmatobacter sp.
AATGGTCGGAGATTTTGGGTGGATTGGCGGTGATGGACGTCACGTTTTGGGCAGTGGTTCCCTGAATGGAACTTGGGTGGGGTAGGGATGCTTCGACTGCGCGGGAAGGCTCGCTTCGCTCTCCTTCCCGCTTCGCTCAGCATGACAATACTCTACTTCTCTCTTTGTTCTCTCTTTCCTCTTCCTCTTTCTCTTCCCGCTTCGCTACGCGGGACACCGCGACTAATTATTTGCGGCCCAGGAGGCGGATGCGGGAGGTGAAGGCGCGGCCCTGGCAGGCGGTGAAAGTGGGCTCGGGGTGAGAGGAGTCGATGATGTTGTCGACTACGAAGGGATTGCAGCGGCCGTTGATGTTGTCGAAGCCGCCGCGGAGAGCTAGATAGTATCCGAAAAGATGGAAGCGTTTTTCGAGTTGCAGGTTGAGAGAAAGATAGTCGGGATAGCGTTGGGCGCCGGGCGGGCCGATGAGTTGCTGCTGGTCGGTGAGCAGATTGAAAGGGAATCCGGTGCGCGCTTCCAGGGAATAGGCAACTTCGAACTGATGGAAGACGGGAAGCCTGAAGAGGGGGAAGTATCCCCAGGAGAGAAATCGGTTGGGAGTGTCCCAGGGATAAGGGCCGGGCTGCTGCGGGCTGAAGATGGGGCTGTCGACGTTGAAGTCGAGAGCTTGACTGGAGTGCGCGCTGGAACGGGTGTAGGAGCCCATGAGCATGTATCCTCCGCGAAAGTTGTGGCGGAGGCTGACTTGCAGTGCTTCGTAGTGATCGGCGCGAGTGTTCTCGAGAAAGTAATTTCCGCCGGGAGAATTATTGAGCGTGTTATAGACGAATCCGTTGGTGCCGCGGCGATCGAGAAATTCGGCTTTCAGATAAACGGCGGCGGGAAGTTTCTTTTCGAGGGCGAGGCTCCAGTTGAGGAAGCGAGGAACCTGGAGAGTATTTTGGTTGACCGCGAATGTCGTGGTGACAGGGCCCGTGGTGGTGACACAGTTCGCGGTGCAGGCAGGGTTCGAGATGGAGTAGAAGATGTCTTCGCGAGTGCCGGCGTAAGGGCGGGCGATCAGGAAAATGGGAGTCGCGTCATAGACGAGGCCGATGCCGGCTGAGAGTTTGGTGTTGCCGGAAGCATCGAGGATGTAGGTTCCGGCGAGGCGAGGAGCGATGGCGGCGTGGCGCACGATTTGGTCCCAATCGAGGCGAATGCCGGGAGCGATCAGCAGGCGATCAGCGACGAGCCAGCGATCTTCGGCATAGGCGCTGATTTCGGTATTGAAGAGCTCGTGAAACGTCGCGGGAGTGAAGGTGGAGTAGCGGGTGCAGGGAAAGGTTGGGTTCTGGGGCGCGGTAGAGCAGAGGTCGGTCGCGCTCAATGTGTTCGTTCCGCTCAGGAACGAAATCGGCTGGCGGGCCAGGCGGGCATCGTAGGAAATACGATCGAGATCAGCGCCGACTTTGAAATCGTGGCGGCCGTGCCACTGGCGAGGCGGAAGAAATAAATTGGAGATGGCTTGCCAGCGGCGGGCGTGGGCGTCGTCGTCGAGATAGTAGCTGCCCCCGGCGGAGATGGCATTGAGGAAGTAGGGAAGAGATCCGTAAGGATTGAATTCGGCGCTGTATTCGTCAAAGGCGAGGCCGGTTTCGAGGAGTTGGCCTCCGGCGAAATAGTGCTGATCTTTGGCACTGGCTATATAAGCGGTCTCGACATTTTTGGGATTCGACAGTTGCGGGCTCTGCGGCGACAGGAAGGCGTACTGGTCATGAAGGTAGTTGGCAAGAAAGCTGCCGGTGAAAATGTTGCGGCCGGTGATATTGGTTTGAAGCTTGGTGAGATTGCCGAGGCGCCAGATGTGATCGTTGTCGGCATTGACGGGTAGAGCGACATAGACAAGGTTGTCGTACTCGCCGTCGAAGGCGTTATAGAACCAGATTTTTCCCTTCTCGACTGGTCCGGAGAAAGTGAATCGCGGCAGGAACTGGTCGAAGCGCCATCCGTGCTTGTTTTGCAGGGAGGGAAGAAAATCTGTGGCGGCGAAGCGGAAATGGTCGTCGCCGATGCCGGTGTTGAGGCTGAGCAGGCCGCCGGAGCCTTTACCGTCTTCGGCGGGTTCACGCGAGGGCTCGACCTGAATGTTACGGAAGGCGTCGGTGCTGACGCGCACGACGAGTTGCCCGTTAGCGGGTTGGGTGACATTGAAGCCGTCGAGCAGGGTGACGGTCTGGTAGGTTTGGGCGCCGGCTACATGAGGCTGGCCATATTGATCTTGCACGACGCCGGGGATGAAATTGAGAACGTTGCGATAGTCGTGGGTGCCGGGATAGACGATGTTGATGACGTCGAGGCCGCTGATGGTTTCCTGGGCGGCGACTTGCGCAGGGTCAATGGCTGGAGGCGATTCGCGAACGTCGACGACCTCGCGCACTTCCTGCTGGTGAGAAAGGACGACATCGACGAGAGAACTGGGCGAGATCTGTACGATAGGTTCGACGGCCTCGTAGAAGCCTTCCTTTTCGACACGGAGCTGATAGGTTCCGGCGGGGAGGGAAGGAAAGGGGCAGCGGCCTGAGAAGTCGGTGAGGCAGCGTACGGCGGGGAGAGGCGGGGATTGGAGAAATACGCGGGCGGAGGGGACAGCGACTCCGTTTTCATCGGTCACGGCGATGGTAGGAGCCGGGATGGACTGGGCTGCGGCCGTGCAGGCCAGAGCCAGGGTAAGAAAAAGAACACGCATGCGGGTGAGGACTATTCTACCGTCGGATGCGGGGATGCCGGATTTGGTTTTGAGATTACCGGAAGACAGAGGGGTCACGAACCCGCTTTCTGGTTTGATTTACCTGTGGTCCGGTTTCGAAGATATGCTCGCAATCGACGTCTGGCCAAGAATCTGAGCAATGGGGGATGGGTTTATTAGAAAATCGGAGGAAGGAGGTTCGAGTTACAACATTGGAACAATCTAATGTATTTCCCAAAGTATAAGCTTGTTATAAGTCGACAAGTTTGTTAATAAGTTGGGCTGTCCGATGGCCGCCTTTGAGGGGGAGGCGACGAAGGGGAGTTGTGTTGTGTACGCTTTTCAAGCGCGCGACGCTTGGATCGAAGATAACGACATCCGCTATCTATCGCGGATGGGTGGCCGGGTCGTTTACCCGCGGCACTTAGCCAGAGAGAAGTTCCCGCCCGATGTCGGTCGACCTTTCCAATCTATTTCTATCTTTCGTCGTGCAAGGGCTTCCGTATTTCCCCTAGGGCCGATTCAGGGGAATCCCGTCTACCGGAGTACCGATTTTCCTGATGTAATGGCAAACGCGCCAGGCAGAGGAAGGGGTACCAGAAAGTTCTTCGCGGGAACTGACGCGAGGTCGGTCCCGCGAACTGAGGTGTTCTGCCATGCCGAGTGATCGGTCCGCCGGGGACGCAGGCGATCTTCGCTTTGCACATCCTGAAGCATTGATCGAACCGGAAAAGTTGCTCGCGGCTTATTTCAGTTCCTCCACCATAGGGCTTTGCGTGTTGGACTCCAGCCTGCGCTATCTTGCGATCAATAGCACCCTGGCAAAAATGGACGGAGTATCTGCCGCGGACCACATTGGCAAAACTGTGCGAGAAGTATTAGGCGATGCCGCCGGTGTGATCGAATCCGGAGTTCAGCGTGTACTTGCGACGGGCGAACCGGTAACGCATCACGAAGTTTCTGGGACTCTTCCGACGAGAACTGAAGCGGGCCACTGGATCGAGCACTATTTTCCCATCAAAGATGAGTCTGAAAAAGTGAGGCGAATCGCGGTAGTGGTGATCGAGGTGACCGAGCAAAAGAAGCTGGAGCAGTCATTGAAAGATGTAGATGGGAAGCTGGGCAAGCAGTCGGAGAGGCTGCAGATGTTACTCGACATAAGCCAGATTCTGGCATCGAACTGGAACTTGCAACAGGTGTTTCCGCGGATTTCGGCGCGTATCCGGCGCTTGCTTCGTCACGAATACGCCGGCTTCGAACTGCACGATAGCAATACCGGCCTTCTGGTCCGGCAAATCGAAGACTTCCCACTGGGCAGGGGAATGCTTTCCAGCCTACCCATCAGCCCCCATGACAGCCCGGGGGGACGTGCGCTGCGGGAAAGAAGCGCATTGACTTTTTCGAAGGAGCAGATGGAGGGATTCCAAGCCGAGATCACGAGGAGTTTGCTGGCGGAAGGATTGCAGTCTTTATGTTGTGTGCCGATGTTGCGGCCGAATGGCCCGCTGGGGGTACTGGTGCTGGGAAGCACCCGTACGGACGCATTCGCATCCGAGGACCTTAGTCTGCTAAACCAGGTGGCCGCGCAGTTTGCCGTGGCGCTGGAAAACCATCGGGCGGCAGCGGAAATCCAAAACCTGAAAGACCGGTTAGCCGAAGAAAAGAAATATCTGGAAGGCGACCTGCGGAGCCAAGGAATGTTTGAAGAAATCGTTGGGGATAGCCCGGCGATCAAACAGGTTCTCGACCAGGTGAGCACGGTTGCGGCCAGTAATGCCACGGTTTTGATCCTGGGGGAGACTGGAACCGGCAAGGAACTGATTGCTCGAGCCCTACACCGCATGAGCAACCGCAAGGGCGCGCCCTTCATCAAGCTCAACTGTGCCGCCATCCCCACGGGTTTACTGGAGAGCGAATTGTTCGGACACGAGAGAGGCGCCTTTACCGGCGCTATCAACCAGAAGGTCGGACGAATGGAGATGGCGGATGGTGGCACTTTGTTTCTGGACGAGATTGGAGAAATTCCGATCGAACTGCAACCTAAGCTTCTGAGGGTTCTCCAGGATCAAGAATTCGAACGACTGGGGAGCAACCGGACGATACGAGTGAACGTGCGGCTGGTAGCGGCGACGAACCGGGACTTGGCGAAAGGAGTTTTAGAGCGCGAGTTTCGGAGCGATCTTTATTACCGTCTTAACGTCTTTCCTATTCTGGTGCCGCCGTTGCGCGAGCGGCGCGAAGACGTTCCCTTACTGGTCCGTTACTTTGTCCGGAAATTTGCCATGCGCATGGAACGGAATATCGAGACCATTCCCAAAGAGACGATGAAAATCCTGACGGGATGGCGGTGGCCGGGAAACATTCGCGAACTCGAAAACCTGATGGAGAGGTCAGTGATCTTGACCGCAGGAAGGGCGCTGAACGTGCCATTATCGGAATTGAGGGGTGGGGAGGGCGGCTCGGGGATGGTGGGAGATTCGAGCCTGGAGGCGGCCGAGCGCGAACATATCATCCGCGTGCTGCGAGAAACGAAGGGGATGATCTCGGGGCCGGACGGGGCGGCGCGGCGGCTGGGACTAAAACGGACGACATTACAATCTCGAATGCAGCGGCTGAAGATTTCGCGCAACGATTACTCTGATCCGCATTAGGCGGGGCTAGCCGAAAGAGCTGGGCGCGGTCGGACCTGGCGTGTGGGGCTGTGGAAAACGACGACTAATCGGCAGGATGCCGAATTTGCGTGGGTTGAAGGCTAAGGGCGGGCCAGTTTCTATTTTGGAACTCGTTCCAAACAGGGAAGTTCCGGGAATTCGCAGTGGTTCCATTTTTGGCCTCAATCGTGCCCTGCAGTGTTGCGTCCTCTGACTTTGGCAGGTCCCAGATTTTTTGCCGGCCTCAGCCCGAGGAAATACCGTTCTCCCGGCAGGAAATTAAACAAAAAGGATTGCCTCTCGCGGGCTGTTCATGGAGTAGAAGTGTTGCTAACGAGTAAGTATCTTTGTGCCTCTGCGTCTTCGAGCGTGTTCCTCGATGCCGCCATACAGGCTGCCCAACCCCTGGGAAGCCCTGAGCCCAACATCAACGGCGGATGGAGCGATTCGCCGATCGGATTGCCGCCGGCGCTGCTGCCCGGGGCCGAGATCGAACCCCGGCCGCAGATGCGGCCCGACGAGATCGATCCCCTCTACTTGTTCTCGTGTCATTTGGCGTGGGAACAGGAGGAGGAACCGAGCGCGGCGTGGGAGTTGTTGGCGGCATCGCAAAGCTCGAATCCCGATACCCGAGCCCATGCGCGCGCTTTGCTGGGCAGTTCGAAGCATTTTAGCGGGCTCAGCCAAGGCTCGGCGTCGTGTCGCGCGGCAAAACAGAAACGATTTTTTTCGATGGAGACAGATATGGCCCCCTACGGATTAGAGATCATTGACGACTGCACGGACTGTGTACATCCCACGCCCGGATTTTTTTGCGGGCTCCCCCCGTCGGCGCTGCGGGCGCTCAATGAGATTAGCCACAAGAGCATCCTTCCGGAGGGGGCCATCCTGTTTGTAGAAGGGCAAAGCCCTCGGGGCATGTTCATTCTATGTTCGGGGAAAGTGAATCTTTCGACCGCCTCACGGGAGGGCAAGATTCTGATTCTAAAAACGGCGGATGCAGGAGAAGTCCTGGGGTTGAGCGCTTCCGTCTCGGGGGCGGGATATGAGTCGACGGCTGAGACGGCGACCCCGTGCTTGCTGAATTTTGTGGATCGCAAAGACTATTTGGAACTAATGCAGTCGCATAGCGAAATCGGACTGCACACGGCGCAGGCGCTGAGCCGTGATTACCAGGCGGCTTACCGCGACATTCACGACCTGGTCCTCACGCGATCCTCGGCGGGAAAACTCGCCCGCCTATTGCTTTCTTACTCGCCAATGCAGGGGATGGAAGCCGAGACTCGTATCCATTCCACCATGACCCATGAAGAAATGGCGCAACGCATCGGCTCGTCGCGCGAAACCGTAACCCGGCTGTTAAGCGTTCTGAAGAAGAAACAGTTGATACGACTGGACGGCCCGACGCTGGTGATTCGGGACCGCTCAGCCCTGGAAGCTCTTGCTGTGTAGCTCTCCCCCGGGTGGTCCGGAGGACAGTTCTCTCTCGCTGTCCTCCGGGTTCTCTCTGGCCCTCTCCGCCATTTTGGAGCGGAGAGACGAAATGCATTCTGGCACGCTGATCAGTGATCTGTTTGCGCTGGTGGAACGAACTCAAAGATTCGCGAATCCGCCTTGGACATCCGCCGCGGACCTGCGCCGTCTGAAAGTTGTGCTGCCGGGCAACGAGGGTGCCGTCGGAACGGACAGCTCGCCGCCGGTGAGGCTAGAGTCCGAAGAGTTCGCGTAGGCGTTTGGTTTGAGCGCGGCTGACTGGAATTTCGGTCTGCTTCTTGTCATCCATGCGCAACTGGTAGGAGCTCTTGAACCAGGGGACGACTTCGCGGATGCGGTTGATGTTCACCAAATAGGAGCGGTGCGCGCGCCAAAAGAGATTGGTGTCCAGGCTGTCGAGCAATTCCTCGAGCGTGCGGCAGTTGGATTGTCCTTCCATCCCCGCGACGCCACCGGTAACGACGGTAATCACGCCATCTTCGATCCAGGCATAACAGATATCTTTCTGGTCGACCAGAAACATGCGCCCCACCGTCTTGAGCAGAACCTTGGAGGCCGGCTGTTTCTGGGATTCGATCATGCGCACCAGGGTCTCAATCTTCTCCGAAGGCAATCCGTCGGCGTCCTGTTTGGCGCGCGCTTTCTGGATGGCTTGAGCCACACGCTTTTTGTCGAAGGGCTTCAGCAGGTAGTCGACGGCGTTGACCTCGAACGCTTTCACCGCATACTGGTCGAAGGCTGTGGCGAAGATAATTTTGGGCAGTGGAATCTTCTTGTCGAGCAGCTTCTTGATAACCCCGAAGCCGTCGAGCCCGGGCATTTGCACGTCAAGAAAAACCAGATCGGGAGTGTGTTCCTTGATCAGGTTGAGGGCTTCCAGTCCGTTTTTGCCCTGGGCGACGACATTTACGTCGTCCGCATTCTTCAGCAGGTAAGCGAGTTCATCGCGGGCGAGTTGTTCGTCGTCCACGATTACTGCGGATAAAGCCATGATTTCTCCGGGGACAAGGCCAGCGGATACCTGAATCGAGTATAGTGCCGGGAAATTCGGCGCGCAACGTAGCGAGGCTTGTTGCGATGGCCGTGTTCCGGCCATCGCGCCGAAGAAAAAAGAAACTGAAGACGAGCGCTTGATGCCGGGAGTGAGAACGGCACAGCCAGCTAGCGCTGCTTATTCATCATGGAGCCCATATCGAACTTCGTGTAGTCGGATGGAATCTCGAACAGGCTTGCCGGCTGCGCGCCTTCCTTGATGTTTTTAAATTCCATGGTGCCGCCGCTGTCTTCGGTTTTGATGACGCAGTGCAGCTTCGTATCGACCCACACGTGAGTCTTCTCGCCTTTTTTTGAGACGCCTTCGTACTTGACCGTGTCGCGTCCGTTGACGGTGTCGGCGCCAACCTTGGTGCAACTGCCCCAATTCTGGTCGGTTCCCGCCTGCTGGGCGGCCGTCTTCCACTGGGAGCAGGCATTGTTTGGATCGTCGACGCGCCAGAACTGAGTGATGATGGGCTTTACCATGGGGAGGGGCGCATCTATATACATGTGCCGCTCCGGCATCAGCGCGATGTTTTTATGTTGCGACTCATCGAGGATGATGGCGGTCGGTCCCATGGCATTTTGGGACTGAGATTCAAAGCGAACCTTGTTGTTGCTGGAGTAGATCTTATTGATCCCAGCTCCGCCTCCTTTTGTGCTGGTTACGTCGGCAGAAAACTCCTGCGCCAGCGCCCGATGGCCGATCACCAGGCACGCGATCAAGCAAATGAAAAAAACGATGCGTTGCGCCACGGTAGCCTCCTTTATCGATCGCGCGGCGGTAGAGTTGCGCGCGATCCCCAGGGTGAGAGAGCGCGAAAAGCATAGCAGAAGTGAGGCCGGACCGCTTGGGTTTGCGCCGAGGGCGAAGCGTTTGTCAGTGGTCAGTGGTCAGTGGCCAGTAAAAACAACTACCACGATAGGAAAGCAGAACAGTTATTTTTGCACGAAGAACTCTGCCATGGACGGCGCGCCGGCGGCCGCTCCGGGAGGGTTCGTGAGCTGGAGCGCTTGCATTACCATGAGCAGCATGCTCGGGTGCTGATAGAGCGTGGTTGAAGTTTGCGTGTAGCCCACCTTTACGTTCGGTCCCCAGAAAACAGGAGAGACGTGACCGCCGCCGTTGGTGGTATCGGTGTCGAGCGCTTCGTCGAAGCCCACGATGAGAATGCCATCGCCGCCGGACGCGAACGCGGAGTAGTTTGACAAGGGAGCGACGACGTTGGTCTGCAGCCACGTGTCCGCCTGCAGCGGCGTTCCGTTGTGCGCGTCGTCGTCGATGTTGGGGACGATGAAGGAAAATTCCGGGAGCGCGTCGCTGGCCAGGTCGGAGGCGAACTGGGAAAACGGCCAGATGACCTCGTTTGCCACCTGCGCGTTGCTGGCGACATCGGACAGCATGGCGAAGGGATTATGGCGAATCACGTAGAGACCGGTGTCTCCGCCGACATAGCCCTGAGTGATGCCCTCGGCGTAAACCTTGAACGAAATTCCAGCGGCGAGCAGGCGGCGGGCCAGGTTGTCGACATTCCAAACGGTGGTGGAACTGTCGTTGTTGGTCAGAATCTGCCCGGTCGTCAGCATGAAATAGTTGCCGATCGACGGATGAGTATTCGCATAGTAGTTGGTGGGCAGCGCGCCGTTGGCGATGAGGCTGTTGAGATTGGGCCAGTCGGTGGTGTTGCCCACCACGGTCGCATAGCCCTGGTTTTCTTCCATCACCATGACGACGTGCTTGCTTTGCGCAGTTTGCAGTTGCACGGTCACGGAGGCGGTTCCGGACTTCGTCGTGTCTTGCGTGCTGGTTGCGATGATAGTGACGGATCCGGGGGCGGCCGGAGCGGTGAAGAGCCCGCTGGTATTGATTGTGCCCGCAGCCGCCGACCAGGCCACGGTTGAGCTGAAGTTGCCTGTGCCTTGAACCGTCGCGCTGCACTGTGAGTTTGCACCCGTGCCGATGGTGGACGGTGTGCATGTTACTGCGATGGAAGTTATCGAGGGTGCCTCCACCATGACTGACGCGGTTCCGGATTTGGTTGTGTCTTGCGTGCTGGTCGCGGTGATGGTGACCGCGCCGGCGGTGGACGGGGCGGTGAAGAGTCCGGCCGTGCTGATTGCGCCTGCTGCGGCGGACCATGTAACTGCTGAGCTAAAGCTTCCCGTGCCTTGAACCTTCGCGGTGCACTGCGATGTGGCCAGAGCCGCAACGGAGGACGGCGAGCACGAGACCGCGACGGAAGAGATGGAAGAAGATGGCGGGGGCGGGTTGCTGCTGGAACCGCCGCCGCACGCGATGGCCATCAGCAGTGGCAGGCCCGCGAGGATCGTATACGGAATTCGTGTCTTCACAGACGAAGTTTGGTTTTAACTTGTGGCCGAGTACAAACCTGCTCCGGGCGCAAATCGGTCTGCAAATGGATGCACGCAGCAGCCGAAAGGCTGGCTGAAAACGCATGATCTGGAGCGGGTTGAGCTATCAGCGTTCAGTACCCGTGGCGGCCTTGCGGCTTGGAAGAATCCCGCGCAATCCATTTCGAGTGGAAGGTGCTGGGATGCTCGACGAATCCCAGCTTGCGATAGAGTTCCAGCGCGGCGGTATTCTCGGGCACTACTTCGAGATGAAGGGTTCGAACTCCAGCCGAGCGCGCAGCTTCTTCCACGAATTCCAGGGTCTTGCGTCCCCAGCCGCGGCGGCGATACTCCTCGAGCAGGTAAAGTTCGTCGACGAAGGCATCGCGCCCCAACCACTCCAAGCTGTAGCCGAAGCACAGGACTACGTAGCCGACAGGCCCGCCGCCATCGAGAATTAACCACGCGCGACCGAGGTTGGCATCGCGCAACAGGGCCAGCAGGGCGACGTGCGCTTTCTGTTCTTCGAAGCCGTGTCCGTCGAACGCGTAATACTCGCGCATGAAGCGCAGCAAGGTGCCGGCATCGGACTCGACCGCCGGGCGAAAATGAGGCTCGTGATTCATGGCGTGCAATATTTTCTCAGATGCACGCAGGGGCGGACGAATGCGTCGCCCGAGGTGATTTCTGTCGGAGGATTTTGGGGCTTGGGGCTGGGTTTGATGGGCGCTCGGGGCTTTGCCGCCTCGCGGCGGGCGGACGAATGCGTCCGCCGCTACGTGGTCACACTGTGTTTTCCAGGGCGAGGGCCATGCCCATGCCGCCGCTCACACATAACGTCGCTACCCCGCGTTTGGTATTCCGTTTGAGCATCTCGTGGAGCAGGGTGACGATGATACGAGTTCCCGTGCAGCCAATGGGGTGGCCGATGGCGATGGCGCCGCCATTGACGTTGAGCCGGTCGCGATTCAAATTTAACGTGCGATCGCAGGCCAATACCTGCGCGGCGAACGCTTCGTTCAACTCGATGAGCCCGAATTCGTGAGTACGCAGATTGTGCTTGTCTTCCAGTTTTCGCAAAGCCGGAACGGGGCCGATGCCCATGGTGCGCGGGTCGACTCCCGCCGACGTCACCGCGATGATGCGAGCCAGCGGCTTCAGATTGTTCTGCTTCACGAAATGCTCTCCGGCCACCACCATCGCGGCCGCACCGTCGGTGATTCCCGAAGAATTCCCGGCGGTGATGGTTCCAGTTTTCGAAAATACGGGAGGAAGTTTGCCCAG
>DASSRO010000355.1:0-10601 GCA_035701745.1 Candidatus Sulfotelmatobacter sp.
GCGCACGCTTGCCATCACTCAGCTCGGGATGTTCAGGAAAGACGACCTCTTCGAAGTCGTTCTTGATCCCGGCCCGGACAAGCGCGAGAATGTGATTCTCGGCCCGGCCCCTTCGAGAAGGAGCACCGGAGTAAGGTTCACCCAGCCACGCCGACAAGCCGCAGCCAAGCTCATTCATTCTATCGGACGGTGTGGATACCGTCAATTTCCTGCGGGAACGCTCGCTCGTGCGGAGACGCTCGCTCGTGTGGGGACGGGCGCTCTCGCCCGTCCGGGCCGAGCGAAGCTCGGCTGGCTGTTGGCTCGATAAATGCCCCTCCAAACCCTCGCGGGCAGGAGTGCCCCTGCCACAGGAGTTGACCCCACACATCTGGTCCCACGCCGCAAATGCTTTGGGCGTCGACACGCCCACTTCCGGCGTCACCACAACACAAGCCATCGCCGGTAGATCTTCCAATGGATAAACCTGCTCGCCACGCCCGACACCCAGAACGGTTCCTCCGATCAGAAATAACGGCAAGTCCGACCCCACCTCGGCCGCGATCCTCAGCTTTTCCGCAGGAGACAAACATCTCCCCAGCGCTCTCTCCAGCCCTATCAAAGTCGCAACCGCATTCGCCGATGCGCCTCCCATCCCACCCTGCACCGGCAACCGCTTCTCGATCTCGACGACCACCCGCCCCTCCTTGCGCAACGCCTCCATCGCTTTCTCGACAATTCTGAAGCAGGTATTGGAATCGTCCTTGGGCACTCGTGGATCGGTGCATCGAATCTCAATGCCCTGCCCGCGCTCCACGCCAACCTGAATCACATCGTGCAGCGCAATCGTCTGGTAAATCGTCAGGAGCTCGTGAAAACCGTCCTCGCGAGCCGCGCCAATGCGCAGGCCGAGATTGATCTTGGCGAACGATCGTACGGTCACAGTCATGGATCGATGATTGTAAAGTCTCTTTTCCAAATTTACGATGCGACCTCTTTAGATTGCCCGCGCATCCCCCACCCGTTCCACCACCTTGGTAATCTCGACGCGCATCACGAGTGGGCGCACTCTAAATGTGATTTCAATCACAAAACCGTTCTCCCTCGGACGGAACTCCCATTGAAATCGATAGGCCTGCAATTTGAAGTGCTGCCCCGTAGCGTTTTCGGGTCCCTGTGCAGCACGTTTCTTCGCAGGCGAGTTGTAGAGCAAGAGAACGTCGTACGGCCAATCTCAGGCTCGGCACAACCGAATCCGGCTGCGGTGCCGGCAAGTCACGAGCCTTAAGGGGACGAGTATGCGCCGAGTGTTTTCGAAGTACATCTCATTATTAGCGTTTATTTTCGCCGCTGGTTTTTCGGCCTTTTCGCAAGGCAGCTACAAAGTCGTCACGGTCAACGACGGCGGCACCATCTCGGGAACGGTGAAATGGTCGGGTAGCGCTCCGCGCTCCCTCGACTTTCCGATAACTAAAGATCCGCAGATTTGCGATCCCGATTCCAAAAAGAGCATCGACCTGGAAAGGCTAATCATTGGGCCGCAGGGAGGCATTGCCAATACGGTCGTTTTTCTTAAAGATATCTCCCGCGGCAAAGCCATGGATTTGCCCGAACAGCGCCGACATCTCGACCAAAAACATTGCCGCTACATCCCCCACATTCTTCTGGTTCCGGAGAATGGCCCGCTCACAATGAGGAGCT
Source organism: Candidatus Sulfotelmatobacter sp. (assembly GCA_035701745.1). Lineage (GTDB taxonomy): Bacteria > Acidobacteriota > Terriglobia > Terriglobales > Acidobacteriaceae > Sulfotelmatobacter. The sequence continues at coordinate 1,681 of DASSRO010000355.1, forward strand.
CCGACGCTACTTTGCACACGATTCACATGGATGGCGCAGCCAGCTTCAACCTGCCCTTTCCATTTACCGATCGGCCCACCAGCCGCAATATGCAGACGCCTGGATTGGTGCACCTGCGCTGTAACGGCGGCCATGTTTGGATGAATGCGGAAATGTTTGTAGCCCCGCACCCTTACTACGCCGTCACCGACGAGAGCGGACGCTTTGAATTCACCAACGTCCCGCCAGGAACATATCAGATCGTCGCGTGGCACGAAGGCTGGGGATTGGCAGGTAAAGAACAGGCTTATGACGTGTTAACCGAGCACAGCGTGCAGCGTCCCGTCTTCACCGAGCCCAAGAGTTGGGAAAAGTCCGTCACCGTGACCGGGAATCAAGTCAGCACGGTCAACTTCGTGATTTCGAACAAATAACGGGACCGGCCCGACCCCGAAGGCCGGTCGCGCCTGGTCTTAAGCTCTACGAGACGATCCGGCCGAGCGCGGCGGCAATGAGGGAATCCTGATCCGCAAACACGGTTCGCAAATCCAGCAGCACTCGCCCCTGTTCAACCCGCGAAATGACAGGCGGATCGGAAGTTCGCAGGCGCTCGGCCAACTGGTCGGCACTCAGCTCAGTGGAACTTAAAGCCAGCAGACGAGTAGGCAGGATCGACGATGGAGCGGCGCCGCCACCGATCACGGATTCGCCGTCAATGATCTCGACGCTGAGGGTCGACGACCGGGCTCGTGCCGCCAGCGCCTCTGCTCGCGCACCGATTTCCAGGTTTGTCAGCCGCATCATCCTGAGCGTGGGAATAGCATCGTGATCGCGCTTCACATACGCAAGCAGCGTGGCTTCCAAAGCAGCGTAGGTGAACTTGTCGACCCGAAGCGCGCGGAACAGCGAGTTGGCCCGCATGCCGCCGACCAGGTTGGAACGCCCGCTGACCAACCCGGCCTGCGGTCCGCCTAGCAACTTGTCGCCGCTGTACGTAACAATATCGATCCCCGCACGAATGCTGTCGATAACGCTGGGTTCGCCACCGATCCCAAAATTCCGCAAATCCACGAGCGCGCCACTGCCCTGGTCTTCCATCACGGGCAGCCCGCGTTTCCTCCCGAGTTCGACCAGTTCAGCGGTGGACGCTTGTTCGGTAAACCCCGTGATTTCGAAATTCGACCGGTGCACGCGCAGCAGCAGGCGTGTCCGCTCCGTAATAGCCTGTTCATAGTCGCTTACGCGCGTGCGATTGGTTGTGCCCACCTCGCGCAGAGTCGCCCCCGACTTCGCCATCACCTCCGGGATGCGGAACGAGCCGCCAATCTCCACCAGTTCGCCGCGCGAGACGATAACCTCGCCCCCTTCGGCCAGTGTGTTGAGCGCCAGCAGCACTGCCGCAGCGTTGTTGTTGACGACAATCGTCGAAACCGAGGCCGTGGTTCTTCCATTCTCGTCGAGGAGAGCGCGAAACAGGCGATCGACGTGGACGTCGCGCTTGCCGCGAACTCCACCTTCAATGTCGAATTCGAGATTGGAAAACCTTCCGGCGATTTCTGTGGCATGAGCGAGCGCGGCTTCTGCGAGAGGGGCGCGTCCCAGGTTTGTGTGCAGAATAACCCCGGTTGCGTTAACGACGGGGCGCAGAGAATGCCGAAGCTCTTGGCGAAGTTGTCTTTCGATGGCCTCGCCCAATCCCCCGACGGCAAGTCGCAAAGCCTGATCCTCCAGCAATCCGGATTCTATTTCCTCCCGCAGGCGAGCGAGCACGGCGCGGACAGCGTCAGTTACTGCGGCGGGACCGTGGCTTGACATCAGCGCAGCCACGCTGGGCACGCGCAGCAACTCGTCCACAGAAGGAAGTTCGCGAAAAAGCTCCGCTTTCGCCGCGCTTTTCATCCCCGGATTATCGCATGGAGCCAGGCACGGACTCTGTTCCGTCCGCTGCTACAGCGTGTGCAAGTACGCCAAAAGGTCCTGGATGTCCTGCGAATTCAGGGTTTCACTGAACCCGGGCATTTCGTTGCGGCCGAGTCGGATGATGTCGGTGACCCGTTCGTCGTTGGCGGGCAGCCCACTCAGGGATAAGTATTTATTCTGAAACATTCCCTTAAGGCCCGGGCCCTTTTTCCCGCGAGTGGAATAAGGTTCGTGACAGCGATCGCACTTAGCGTCGTAGATTTTTCGACCAGTGGCCTGTTGCGCGTTCAAGCCAAGTTCGGCGTCGGATTTGCGCCGTTCCACGTCGCATGCAGAAAACATGACGCTCGCCAAAACAATTCCAAAGATGACTGCACTGTGAATATCCCTAAATAATCGTCCAGGTTTTCTTTGCATCTACCGTCCTCGAAAGCGGAATAAGCGGCGAACACTTACAGCAACAATCTACAATGATAAGGCCTCATTCTGCCTCGCTCATGCTTGTGATCAATCACGATTGAGTTGCGCTTGAGAGAACGGCCGGGCGCACTGGACCGCTTGATTTAAAATCGTGCCGCATGCGCCCGGTTTTTCAATGGAGCCTGGGACAGCGTTCGCTGGAACTTGGCAAACGAACGCTCATCATGGGCATCGTGAACGTCACGCCGGATTCCTTCTCCGACGGCGGCCTCTTCCTGGATCGTGACCGTGCCGTTGAGCAGGCGAAAAAACTGCTCGACGAAGGGGCTGACATCCTCGACATCGGCGGCGAATCTACGCGCCCGGGAGCGCATGTCGACCCGGGTCTTCAGCGTTCAGCCGACGCTAGGCCGGCGTCGGCGAGGAAAACTTCCAATCTCACGGCGAGCACGCCAGCCGTCAATGCGGAAGAGGAACTCTCGCGTGTGCTTCCTGTGATTTCGGCTGTAAAAAAGGAAATTCCCGCGGTGGTGATTTCGGTCGATACCTATAAGGCGGACGTCGCCCGTGCGGCAGTAAAGGCTGGCGCGGAGATCGTGAACGACGTCAGCGGATTCCGCTGGGACGCGCGCATGCCAAAGACGGTTGCCGAGTTGAAATGCGGCGCCGTATTGATGCACATGCGCGGACGTCCGGAGCAGTGGGGCGCCTTACCGCCTCCGGGAGATGTAGTCCTGCTGGTGAAGAGAGAACTCAAAGAGTGGGCGGAAAAAGCAATCATGGCCGGAGTGCGGCGTGAGCGTATTGTCCTTGACCCCGGGTTTGGATTCGGAAAGCGCTTCGACGAGAATTACCCGCTTCTCGATCGATTCAGCGAATTGCAGGCGATGGGATTCCCGCTGCTGGCGGGCACTTCCCGCAAATCGTTTATCGGTCGCACGCTGAGCAACAACGGCAACGACGTCCCGCCGCAGGAACGTCTATACGGCACGCTTGCGACTCAGACCGCCGTGATTCTCAAAGGCGCCCACATTGTGCGCACTCATGACGTGAAGGCCGCGGTCCAAGCCGCTCGCGTCGCCGATGCGATTTTGCACGCCCGGTAGCGCATAAAATCCCAACAATCCCTCGATAGCAACCTGCCTCCTGTGTTTTTCTCCTCAAGAAAACCATGAGCCGCCGGTTTTCTCCGGATGCAATCGACTGGCCCGTTAACTACGCGGATCGGAAGGCAGAGTGTCTCGTCCCTCTACACTGTTGGGAGTGGCAACGTCGACGTACTTTGCTCCGCTCTGCTCTGGTATCCATGGATGATCTGTCTCAACTTTCGCAAGACCCACGAGTAACCGTGAGGCGTGCTGGCACGCCTGACCCCTACGGCGAGTGCGTCGTCTACTGGATGCAGCGGGCTCAGCGCGGCATCGACAACCCCGCCCTCGACCTTGCAGTAGACGCCGCCAATGAACTCCGCAAGCCGCTAGTAGCTTTTTTCGCGCCCGTCCCGTTTTTTCCCAACGCGAACCTGCGCCACTATCGCTTCCTCTCCCAGGGAATTCCCGACATTGCCACAGCCCTCGCTAAGCGAAACATCGGCTTCGTGCTTCGCCGCTTCCCAGAGCACAGTCTGCTGCGCTTCTGCGACGAAGTGAATGCCGCACTGGTCATCGGAGATGAAAACCCTTTGCGCGAGCCGGAAGAGTGGCGGCACACCGCTGCCAAGAAAGTGACAGTCCCGCTCTGGACGGTCGACGCCGACGTGATTGTGCCCTCGAAATTATTGGAGAAGGGCCAGTACGCAGCCCACATTTTCCGTCGCCGTTTGCAGCCCCATCTGAAAACTTTTCTTACTCCCGCAAAGAATAACCGCGCCCATGTCGCCTGGAAGAAACCGCAGCCCCTCGCGGCACTCGATGCCGGCTTTGACATCACGCAGGGCTGGCCTCTGGATCGGTCCGTTCCCCCTGTGGCGGACTGGGGCGGCGGCACGGAAGAGGCTCTTCGTATGCTGCGGGAATTTGTTGAGCACAAGCTGCAAGGCTATAGCTCGGGGCGCAATAAACCCGAGATCGATCGCACCAGTCGCCTGTCTCCATATTTGCACTTCGGCCATCTCAGTCCAATTACGGTGGCGCTGGCAGTCACGCAGTCGCGGGCGCCGGCCGCCGATAAGGCAGCCTTTCTGGACCAACTCATCACCTGGCGGGAACTTGCGGTTAATCTCGTGCGCTTCAATCCAGACTACGACAACTTCGAGTGCGCCGAGCCCTGGGCACACCGCACTTTAGCGAAGCATGCGCAGGATCACCGCCCCGTGATTTACAGCGAACGCCAACTGGAACAGGCTGAAACTCACGATCAACTTTGGAACGCCGCTCAAATGCAGATGATTTCCACGGGCTGGATGCACAACTACATGCGCATGTACTGGGCTAAGAAAATTCTGGAATGGACTCGCTCGCCTGCCGAAGCGTATCGCACCGCCGTTTATCTCAACGACAAGTACGAACTCGACGGGCGCGATCCCAACGGTTACGCCGGCATTGCCTGGGCGATCGTGGGGAAATTCGACAGGCCGTGGTTCGAGCGCCCAATCTTCGGCCAAATCCGTTACATGTCAGGTCAAAGCACTGGAAGAAAGTTCAACAGCAAGGAGTACATTCGGCAAAATCCAGTATTCGACTCGTCGACGCTTAACGTGACGGCCGGCTGACAGGGGCGGACGGCGAAAACGACGTAGCGGCCACCACATGCTCTCTCCGGTAATCCAGAATGCGCGAGGTTAGCGTATGGGAGCCCGCGATCCGGACATCGGCGACCGCTTCCATGCTCTTCTGTACCCAGATTCCATCGAGGTCGGTAAACACCAGTTTTAAGCGGACCGTCTTGAGCCACCAGGAAGGCGTCTTCTCCTCATCGCCCTCGATCTGTCGAATCAGCAATGAATGCTTATCGACCCAGGCTTGTCCGGATATCAAATCTTTTTCGACTCGCCGCGGCTTCAGTCCCAGCACGTAGCATGAGCGTCCTTCCAGCATCGCTTCGCCCATATAAGTGAAACTGTAGTTGGCTGTGGTAATCGCACTGTCGGCTTTATTGTCCTTCGAGGTAACTCCGACTTCTTGGTCCAAAATTCGGCGCACCAGTTGCGGCCCGCGGCTGCTGCCCGAGAAGTGTTGAATCGTATAGTCGCGGTATGCCGGCGGACGGAAATTGATTTCCGCCACCACCTCGGAATCAGACTTGGAATTCGAAGTCCCGCTCAGGCGGTACTCGCGGATCACCTGGTAGGAATCTTGCGTGCGCATCATAACTTGCGCTCTCTGCATGCCTTGCACTATGGCGTCGAGTGACATGGTCGCTGCAGTTGGCCCCTCTTGGGCAGAGAGCCCGGAACACAACAGCGCAACCAACGCTCCGTTCATAACCCAGCAATTACTAGTCGCCACGGTGCATCCTCGCGATCGTAAGATGCAGGTTGCACGTCCCGGGCCAAAAGAAAAAGTTGCAAACGAAAGGTGATCGCGCGGGCACACCTGAACCGAGTGCAAAATCTGCGACCGCACAGACGATATTCTGCCTACGCGAAACACGGTAACTGGTCCTTTTCCAGACCCTAGATTCGGCAGGGCGGATCTAATACCGAAAAGTGATTTGAGTTCAAACCAGCTCTGAATCCCGCACCCATCGCTCCTCTTGGCCAAACGAGGGCCCCAATGTTACCTTTGTAATCTCCCCTTAAGTCCCAGTTCTGTTTTTAACTAGATCGAGCGGTGGCCAGATTCACGGTTATGGAAAATTTCGTCGTTTGCTTGATTGCCCAGATCAATTTGGTATTCGGAGTGGCCGGACTCATCTGGCCCGACAGGTTAAAACCCTACTTCGGCCTGCTGATGTTCCCCTGGCCCGCTTCTTATCGCGCCATCCGCCTGAACGGCATCATCGCCATTGGCGCCTACCTGCTCGTCCTGGGAAAAATGATTGCCGTCGGATTTTGAATTTGTCTGAAAGCTAGAACGTCTTCCGGGAATCCAGCAGAATCGTCACCGGTCCTTCATTCACCAGTTCCACCTGCATCATTTCCTGGAAGCGTCCGGTCTCGCAGCCCAGACCCGCGGCTTGAATCCTCTCCACAAAAAATTCATACAGCCGGCGCGCGTGATCGGGTGGGGCCGCGGCATCGAATGACGGACGCTTTCCACGGCGCACATCCCCATACAAAGTGAACTGCGAAACCGTGAGGACGCTGCCGCCGATATCCACGACGCTTCGCTTCATCTTGCCGTCAATGTCCTCGAAAATCCGCAGTCCCAAAATCTTCTCTGCCAGATACTCCGCGTCAGCCTCGGTGTCCTCATGCGCCACTCCCAGCAGAACCAGCAAGCCCAATCCAATCTCACCTGTAATCTGCTCATTCACGGATACCCTGGCACGGCTGACCCGTTGCACGACGGCGCGCATACTAACCCTTTCACGGAACCCACCCGACGCCATCATAACTCCGGCCAACGTTTGACCCCGGCGCTGGCCAGCCTTTAGGATTCAACTGTGCAATTTCAAGTCTACCGAGGCTTTGCCGCAATCCGCAGAGCCCTTCCTTTACACTAATTCACCGTGACAATTACACTACACACTCGCCTTTTTTCGTATCGCAGTGCTTAAGCGTGGCACATGTTGGAAGGCTGAGCCGGAAGGCCAGAAGACGGGAACCTGCGATTGCGCAACTATAGAATCCGAATTCAAATCTAATCGAGGCAAGCGAGGAGAAACATGGCAGCCGTTGACGAGAAGGTAAAACAGATTATCGTGGAGCAGTTGGGAGTGGACGAAGGCGAAGTCACCTCCAGCGCGTCGTTTGTCGACGACCTGGGCGCAGACTCGCTTGATACCGTCGAACTGGTGATGGCTTTCGAAGAAGCCTTTGACATCGAAATTCCCGACGAGGACGCGGAGAAGATTCGCACCGTGCAGGACGCGGTCGACTACATCTCCAAGCACGCGAAAGCGGGGAAATAGTTGGGACGCAGGGTCGTAGTTACAGGCCTCGGTTTGATCTGCGGCGTGGGCAATACCACCGACGAGGTGTGGAAGGCCCTGCTTGCCGGCAAGAGCGGTGTGGCGCGCATCACCAGTTTCGAGCCGACTTCCTATGCCTGCCAGATCGCCGCCGAAGTCAAAAACTTCGACCCTCTCAATTTCATCGAGAAAAAAGAAGTCAAGAAAATGGGCCGCTTTATCCACGTGGCGATCGCCGCCGCCGATGAAGCCCTGAAAATGTCCGGCCTGAAGATCACCCCCGAAAACGACGAGCGCGTCGGCGTCCACATCGGATCGGGTATCGGCGGGTTCGACATCATCGAGCGCGAACACACTGCTCTAATGGAAGGCGGCCCGCGCAAGATTTCTCCTTTCTTCATTCCCGCGGCCATTATCAATCTTGCCGCTGGCCAGGTTTCCATGCGCTATGGCGCCAAAGGGCCGAACGAGGCCACCGCGACCGCCTGCACCACCAGCGCGCATTCCATCGGAGATTCCTACCGCATCATTCAGCACAATGATGCGGATGTAATGATCGCCGGCGGCGCCGAAGCTGCTATCACTCCCATGGGCGTAGGAGGATTCGCCGCCATGCGCGCGCTTTCCACGCGCAATGACGCGCCTGAAAAAGCCAGCCGTCCCTGGGATAAAGACCGCGATGGTTTCGTGATTGGCGAAGGCGCAGGCATCATGATCCTCGAAGAGTTGGAATTCGCCCGCAAACGCGGCGCTCCTATCCTCGCCGAGATTGCGGGATACGGCATGAGCGGCGATGCCTACCACATGACCCAGCCGGCTCCGGAACACGAAGGCGGTTTTCGCGTCATGCGCAACGCCGTCCGCGATGCCGGCATTACGCCCGCCGTCGTGGGATACGTGAATGCGCACGGTACGTCCACGCCCATCGGCGACACGCTCGAGGCGCATGCCATCCGCAACTTTTTCGGCGATCGCAAAATCGCGGTGAGCTCCACCAAGTCCATGACCGGCCACTTGCTGGGCGGCGCCGGAGGCCTTGAAGCCGGAATCACGGTGCTCGCGCTGCGCGACCAGATTCTGCCTCCCACAATTAACCTTGATAATCCCGACCCTGACACCGCCGGCATGGACCTGGTTCCGAACCAAGCGCGCAAGGCCGAACTGGAATATGCCATGTCGAATTCCTTCGGCTTCGGCGGGACGAATGGCGCTCTGCTTTTCCGGCGCTGGAACGAATAAAAAATTCATTCACGGGAAATTTCCGCTCCCGCTCGCCGCTCCCTAACTTCTTCATTCCGCAAACGTTTTGCCACGTAATGTCCCGTCTCTCGCCATCTCCGAAAAAGTAACGACACTTTGGTACTTCGAATGTTGGTCCTTTGTGTCTTTTCAGCCCCGGCGGCTGGCTCCACAATGGTTTTGAAAGTGGAGTCTTTCCCCGACCTTATGGATAAAGCTTTCGCCACTACGCTCTCCCTTGCTCCCATTCGCACCTCTCGGAAAGCCGCAGCCCGCACCGCTCTCGTAGGATTGAACCCTTCCTCCACGGCGTTGCTGGCGGAGTGTTTCCGGCAGTTCAACATTGACAC
>DASSRO010000356.1:0-48971 GCA_035701745.1 Candidatus Sulfotelmatobacter sp.
GATTCGTTTGGTGAGGGTGACTTCGCGGTGCATGGTGTGATCCTCACTTGATTCTGGTATCAAGTGTAGGTATCACCACCGGCAGGCAAGTGCTAGATAACTAAGGGAATGGCGGAGAGGGAGGGATTCGAACCCTCGGTACAGGTGTTAGCCCGTACAACGGTTTAGCAAACCGCCGCATTCGGCCACTCTGCCACCTCTCCGCGAGGATTTCAAACAGTTTACCACGCTGGAATAATTGCTGTTACTGCGCACTCACTCACTTTTCATTTCTTTCATAACTACTGCAGGCGCCGCCACCCCCGCGAGCTTCGCGGAGAAATTTTGTCGGGTCTTGATTTCCATACAGTCTCTCCTTTTAACCCTTCAGTGGATGAACCGCACGACTCACGGGGAAGCTAGTCCTTTAGAGCGCCGACCTTGCCCCGCAGCACCGTAATCGAAGCCTTTGGCAGCGTGAAAACCGTTCCCGGATCTCCTTTGATGGTGGTGGCCACAGGCGGATTGTCGGGATCAGCATGACTGTTGGGCCCATCGTTAATCCACAGATATTGGTCGCTGCCGAAAGTCACAAAAGTGACCGGCCCTGAAAAAGATGTTTCCCGCCTGCTGTGGGCATCCTCGAACACAACCCGCACTGCGTGAGGGTTGGTCTCGTCTCGATTGACTAACATCAACGACCAGTTGCCATCGGGACGATGCACCGCATAGGACGTCACCAGGAGATTGCCGTCACTGTCTTTAAGGTCGACCGAAGCCGGGAACATTGAATGCACGCCGGCTCTGTGCTGCACCCATTCCAGATTGATCATGTGCGCGGCGAAGTAGGGCGAAGTATATCCCTTGATTTCGAACGTCTCCTCGTCCGATACAAAGTTCGACCAGGAGGACCAACCCAAACAAGTGTTCTGAATGCCCTGAGGCTGGATGGGAGAGTGCGTGAAGAGAGCGCCTCCCCCTTCGAAGAAAGAACCTACATTGTCGGCGAGCCATAAGGCCGCGAAGATCGTGGTCATCGGTCCGGTGAGGCTGGCGGAGAGGTGATCTTCGGTGATCATCAGGGGCACTTCCTTGGGAACGCCATCGTCTCGCCAGACCTGGAGAATGTGTTTCACCAATGTTGGTTCTCGGTAGAGAGTCTTCCATGTGATCTCGCAGGGTTCGAACGGATAGTGCTCAAACGATACGAAGCTGAGGTCGGCGAGCCGGCCGTGGGCTTTCAGATAGTCCACAAATCGGCCCATCCAGGAAGTGCGGCCCTGGGCATCAGGCCAGACTCGAATATCTTCGTTGACACCTTCGAAAACAGGGCCTCCCAACTTGAGCTTGGGATCAACCTGGTGAATGGCAGTCGCCCACTGAAGGTAGAGCGCGCCGTAATCCTCCGGCATAGCGTGCTTGCCGTCGGGTTCCTCGCCCATCTCTATGTACGAAATGGGATAGCCGCGCTTCTCGATATAAGCGATCTGGGCGGCCGCGTCGTCCGGTGTGCCGTAGAGCATGGTTACGGGAATCATCGCCGGCAAGTTGTTGGTGAGTCCGCTTGTGAAGAAGAGATCGAAACCGGTGTGCTGGTAACTTCCTGTAGCGTTGATGTCAGCGTCGGCCGCGGAATGCCAGGGATCGATGGAAGAAGAACAATAGGCAGTGGGCCGTTCGGCAAGGTTCTTCTGCACCTCAACAAAGGCGCCGCTACTATCCACGCCTCCGACGCGAATTTCTCGAATCGCGTATCCAACACAGTTGCGAATGTCGTCGGAGCCGTGCTCGTCGCAGGTGTTCGAGGATTCCGTCATCAACACGCGCACGTACTGGGTGGAGACGGGCGTATCAGCGAGCTTCAGCGAAACGGTGCCGCCTTGCGAGCTCTTCACAACACCTGAGGAAAAGATTTTCCATTCGCCCTGCGGTCCCGCGTCAAAATCGAGCGCACGCTTGCCGACCCAATACTCCACTTGATAACTCGTGGCGTAGGGGCTGGCCCACGCAATGCGGATCGCAGACACCGGCTTTTCGACATTGAGATCGACGATGACCCACTGCGGGTGCAGGGAGTCGTTTTCCCCCGTGAATTTGCTGGTCAGATATGGATTGCTCTTCCAGTAACTAAGGTTCGGACCCATGACGGGTCGGTCGCCGCTCGTCGAGAATCCGCGGTGCGGGAGAGCATACGACAGAATGTAACGTACGGGCTCCTTAAGTTCCGCGCTGCCGGTAAAGTATCCACTCTTGTGAGTCGGGTCACTCCAGGTTCCGTTTTCAGTCCAATGCCAGGCGGCCATGCGAAGTTCGCTATTGTTGCGATAGGAGATTGGCCCCCAGCCGGCAGACAAAGATTCCTGGATGATGTGAGGAGTGTAGACCTTGTTGATACCGTCATGGGATAGCACATCGATAGAGCTGCCCAACGCGCTATCGGGATCGAACGAATTGATGACGTGGCCCGGTGTAGTGTCGACGCGGATGACCGAGGACTGCGCTTGGCGGCTGTCGGGAATGGATTGGGCAGAGGCCGTTCTGGTCTGCGCGACCGATAAGGACGCTGTAATGATCGCGGCCCAGTTCAGTAACCTTCGAGCGCCGTCGCGGCCCCGGTTGACTCGTCGGATTACACTTCCAACTCCATTTGCCATCACCGCCTCCGTGGATTGCAACCTCAGCGCGCGCTCAATCTAAATAACGCAAGGAGTCCAAAGCAACCAGTGTTTCAGATGGTGAGAACGTGAGAACCGAGACTTTCAACCACGTTAGTGAGAGTTCTCGAACCGCGTAGCCGAAATCCCAACGCGATTAGACCACAATCACGGCCGCGCACCGTCGAGGCGCTGGGTATTGGCCGGGATAATGAGCGCATCACTACATGTTTTTCGCGCGGCTGCCGAAGGTGTCTGGAGCAGCAGCTCAGCCGCCGTGTTTCGGGACCCGACTCGCGGTTCGTCAACCGTTGAAGGTGGCTGCTGAAGGCATCTGAGGACAGCGCCTGTAGCCGCCTGAATGAGCTCTCTTGCGAGGTTCGTTTCTGACCCCATTCGAGATTTGCCAGCAGCGCGCTTTACCGATGGGCCTCCGGGACTCGACCGGCTGGGGGAACGTTGTTCGTGATTCGTAACACAAACAAGTCGCTTGTAAATTTGGCGTTTTCGTCGTGCACAATGTTAGCAATCCTGAGGGGGAGAAAGCGCTCTGTATTTCTGCCCGAGTTGCAACGGTACCGGATATGTTACGAAGCCTGTCGACTGGAATGGCAAGTCCGAAGGCGTCGCGTTTATCCGAGTAAGATGTCCCGTCTGCGCGGGTACGGGCCAGAAACGCTCTGATCCTCCTTCGACCGCCGGCTGACCGCACGGCCTGTGGTGCTTGCGAAACGTTCGGAACCGGACCGTCATACTTCCCGTCCCTACGGTTGACGGTCCGGGCCGCACGGTCCTCTCGAAAATTTCCCTCCGCCTGGAAACCCTTCATCCGGATAAAAGGCTAATAGAGGATAGGCAGATTCAGGCAATCCCCGCCGCTTTGGTGCGCGTTCGGCGGGGAGGAGCGGAAGTGGTTTCCACTCGGTTTCGTCCGTTGGCTTTAGCGCGGTAGAGGGCCTTGTCGGCCGCCTGCAGTACGCTCTCGGGATCAGTGCCCGTTTTCGACGAACTTGCCACACCGATGCTAATCGTCACCGACAAAGGGGACGAAGCAGAGTTCCCGGCGAGTTGCCGAATCGCGTCGCCCTTGCGACTGCTCCTGCGGCGCTCCGGTCCGCGCGGAACCTGGCGGCGGTCGCCTGCCCGCATACGGAACTCCGAAGACTCTATGGCAGCGCGCAATTGCTCCGCATGATCCATGACTTGAACGGCAGTTTTTCCTGGAAATAGAATATTGAACTCTTCTCCACCGCAGCGGAAGGCCTCGCCCCCGCCGGTTACTCGTGCCAGTCCGGCCGCAACCAGGCGCAAGACTTGATCACCGGTATCGTGGCCGTAGGTGTCGTTGAAACGCTTGAAGTGATCGATGTCGACCACCGCGATCGAATAAGGATGCTGCAAACGAAGAAGCGCATCGTTGAAGGCGCGCCGCGACGGGAGCGTGGTGAGTTCGTCGTGATAGGCGAGCAGGTAGGAATTCTCCATGATGGAGACTGCGAGAATGCAAGCCGCGGTAACGGAGTAGAGCGTCGAAATCCGCGGGGTTCCGGTGAAGTGCAACCCCCAAAAAAAAGCGGCTAGCGACCACAGCAGGGCGCTGTCGGCGGGCTTTCGGCTAAGCAGGAACCGAGCCAGCAAGGTGACGCTGGCGGCGATGAATGCGAACAGTGCGTAAGCCGGCAGAGAGACGCTTGCAGCGGCGTGATGCGCATGGCCAAGAGAAACCGGCGTTCCCTCAGCGGACCGACAGAGCACGGCCACGATTACGAATTGGACGAAAAGCATTATGCCGACAGGCGCCGCAGCGGAAGAGGTGAACCCGCGTTCCTGCATCAACGCGATGAGGGCGAAGTTCAGCGGTACCAGGACGGCGACGGCGCACACGGCAACAAATCCCGCTGTTCCTGGCGCGAACTGTGCCCCGCCAAATAGAGCGACCGCCTGTTGGGCGAGAAATAACACCAGCAAGGCGAAGAAGGTGCGGCTGGAATGGAATCGCCAGGCCAGCAGCATTCCGCCGAACAGCGCGCAATAGTAAAGAAAGCTGAGCGCGGGCAAAGCGAGGGTCAGCCATCCCGAGTAAGCGAGCAACACCGCTCCCAGAAGCACAATTCCGCCGGGCACGATCAGGGATTTTAGCGTCGATTTACTCCACACCCGCAAAGCTGGAACTCCAGTCAAAAGACTAGCTTCAGAATTATCACCGTTGACCATGGTGAGAGGAATTGGCCTGGGAGGTTCGCCTCGGCTGAGAGGGTGCGGTTCCCTTTTGAAACCCGGCACCGTTTCTGCACCTACAGACCTTTGGGTGGGCCTAGTTTCGGCTGCGGTTGAGCGTTTTCTAACTAGACTGGGCTGTTGGATTAAGGACGGTTCACATTATGCGAATTCTTATTGCTGAAGATGATGAGGCGTTGGCGAAATTCGTTCGCCAAGGTCTGGAGAGCGAACACTACTCGGTAGACGTGGTGCCGGATGGCGAGCAGGCACGGGCGGCGGGAACCCAGTTCGAGTACGAGGTCGTTATTCTTGACCTGAACCTGCCAAAGCTGGACGGCGTCAGTGTTCTGCGGCACTTGCGTTCGAAAAAGCCGAGCCTGCCGGTGCTGGTGCTGACCCAGCGCACGAAGGTCGAAGACCGCGTCCAGTGCCTGGATACGGGCGCGGATGATTACCTGGCCAAGCCGTTTTCCTTCAGCGAACTCTCCGCGCGCATCCGGGCGCTGGTGCGGCGCAGCCACCTGCCGTCGGAATCCGTGTTGCTCGCCGGCGATCTCAAACTCGACCGCGTGCAACGGATGGTTGAGCGCGCCGGCCGCAGGATCGACCTCACGGGGAAAGAGTTTTCGCTGCTGGAATACCTGCTGCTCAATGCCGGCCGCAGGGTCACGCGCTCCATGATCATTGAGCATGTCTGGAACCTCACTTTCGATACGACCACGAACGTGGTGGACGTCTATATAAATTACGCTTCTTCGCAAGTCGACCAAAAAAAAGTTGGCAAGCTCGCTGTGGCCATTCAGGTGGCGTTCCAGGAACTCGGCGTTTTTCCTGCCTCTAATACGCAGATTCCCCTCAACACCAGTGAGCCCATGCCCTTCAGCGCGGTTCAGGCGATCGAAAATGCAAAACACACCGCCGACTTGCGCTTCATTGCTCCAACGACCAAGGATCCGCTGGCTGCGGCCGCGGAAGAGGCAAATCTGACTGCGCTGCAGGCGGAACTGCAGCAGGCGCTGCAACGTGAAATCCTTCTCCATACCGTGGCCTTGCACCGCGAGACCGAAGGCTTGGTTATCAGTCTGCGAGAATTCGGTTTTTTCGCCAGCGGCTCCGCGATCTTGAAATCTTCAGCGCTCCCTGCCCTGGATCGCATCGCATCGATCCTCGCCATGCGTACCTGCAGCCTCCGCATCGAAGGTCATACCGACAACGTTCCCATCCATACCGTACAGATGGCTTCCAACTGGGAGCTTTCAACGGCGCGTTCCACGGAATTAGTCCGGCTTCTGATCGTGCGTTACGGATTTCCTCCAGAGCGTCTGTCGGCTGCGGGATATGCTGAGTATCACCCCATCGCCAGCAACGCCACCCCGGAAGGACAAGCCCAGAACCGCCGCGTCGACATCGTAATCATCAGTGAGCACGTCGTGAATACCCGCTCCGTCGCTGATGCCTCGCTGTCGAAGCCCAGCGCCGGTCTTCCCTGAACTCTTCTTTGGACCTCCGGCTGAAACGTGATCGGCCTTTCTTCGGCGGCTAAAGTCACGCCCGCATCCGCCGATGAATTTGATAGGCACATGACTATAACTGCGCGAAGCGCCTTCCATGTTGAAACACGCGATGTCATCCATACAAGCGCGCAATCGAAGCCGCATTTAGGCTCAAGCCACGCCGCCAGAATCCGAACGGTGCCGGCATGACGACCGCGGCAATCCAAACCGGCGTCGCAGTGGACGGCCCCCCCGATCCGGATCTGGTCCGTATCCGCGACCTGGTGTATCAAGTCGCAGGCATTTTTCATCCTGACAACAAGCTGCGACTTCTATTCGACCGCTGCGGGCGGCGCATGAAGGAGCTCAAGACGCAGAGCCTGCGCGAGTATTTCGAATGCCTGACCATCAAACCCGCGCGCCAAACTGAGCTGGTCGCGTTGTTGAACGAAATCACGATTGGCGAAACCTGTTTCTTTCGCAGCCAGCCCCAGCTCGACGCACTGCGCACCATCGTGATTCCCAAAGTTCTGGAGGCGAAGGCAAAATTTCCGCTGCGGCGGCTGCGCATCTGGAGCGCGGGCTGTTCGACCGGCGAAGAACCTTACACCCTCAGCATCCTCATGCTGGAGGAAGCACAACGTCGTCTCAAGGATTGGAAAGTCGAAATTCTGGCGACGGACCTGAATGAGCGCTCACTGGCGCACGCCAAGAATGCGATCTATGGCACCTACAGCACGCGCAATCTCACGCCTTATTACCGCCAGAAGTACTTCACGCCGGTCGAGGACCAGTTGCAGGTGCAGCCCTCGGTCCGCGAAGGCATTGCCTTCAGTCGGTTGAATCTTTCCGATGACGCTCGCATGACTTTCATGAAGAGCCTTGACGTCGTCTTCTGCTGCAACGTGCTCATCTACTTCGATCTGGTTTCCAAGCGGCGGGTCATTCAGCACTTCTACAACAACCTTCTGCCACACGGATACCTGTTTCTGGGACATTCCGAGTCGCTTTATGGGGTCAGCGAAGACTTTCGCCTGGTTCACCTACCGGGAGCCACGGCATATGTCAAGGGCGAGCGCTTGAAGGTGGGAAAGTAGGTCATGTGAACACGGCGGCGACTAAAACAGCGTTGCTCCATCGCATTGAGGGACTTAGCCAGATCCCGACCATACCAACGGTGTTGGCGCCTCTGCTGCGCTATCTCCAACAACCGGTCGAAGACCTTGACGTCCAGAAACTCACCGCCATGATTGCGCAGGACAAGTCCCTGGCCGCGCAGTGTCTGCAGATGGCGAACAGTCCATTGTTCGGGCGCTGGCAAAAAATAGATTCGCTTCGGGGCGCCGTCGTGGGTCTTGGCTTTCACCGCATTGGCGACATCGCCATGTCCTGCGGTGTGCTCAACATGATGCCCAAGGACTGCGGCAGCATCGATCCCGTAGCTTTCTGGGAACACTCTTTGGGATGCGCCTTGGTTTGCCGGCATTTCGCCCGCAAAATCTCTTATCCCGATCCCAGCAAGGCATATCTCGCTGGATTGCTTCACGATCTTGGCATCATCGTGAATCTCTGGGTCTTACCTAAAGAATTCAGCGGCGCCTTCGATGTTGCGCGTTCCGAAGGCATCCCCCTCCATGAGGCCGAACAACGGGTGCTGGGATTTACTCACTGCGAAAGCGGCGGCTTACTCACAGAAAAATGGGAACTCTCCTCGGAACTGCGAGAGGTCGTCACCTGTCACCACGATCCCGAAAAGTCGCAGGAACACGCCGGCCTGGTCGCGCTGGTCGAGTTGAGCGACCTGCTCTGCCGCATGAGTGGATTGAACTACGGCTACATTGAAAATCGGGAAGTGAATTTGCTCGAACAACGTGGCTTCGCGGTCCTGTCGCAGAAGTTTGAGAGCTTGCGGAATTTTGATTGGGCCCGCCTCACCTTTGAACTCGACTCCTACATGGATGAGGTTCATGTCCTCGTCCGCGCCATTTACCGGCATGAGCCATGAATTCGCAATACCGGAACCGGTCCGCGTGCTGGTCATCGATGACAGCGCGTTTATGCGCTCTGCGCTTTCCCGGATGATTGCTTCCGAAGCTGGCTTCGAAGTTGTGGGAACGGCGTGCAGCGGAGCTGAGGGTTTGGAAAAAGTCGCCTCACTAAATCCTGATGTAGTCACACTCGACATTGAAATGCCTGGACTTAATGGGCTGCAAACTTTGCGCTACATCATGAACCACGCTCCCCGTCCGGTCATTATGGTCAGTTCGGTAACCGAGGCAGGGACAGAGCAGACCTTCGATGCGCTCGCCGCGGGAGCGTTTGACTATGTGCCCAAGAACCTCTCATCCACATCGCTTGATATCGCGCACATTCGTGAGGATTTGATCGCCAAAATTCGTGCCGCGGCGCAATCCCGGAAACCCTCCCCCACCGGTCTCTCCAGAAAACCGCCCGGTTCGTCTTGGCCAAACATTTCCGAACCTGCTTCCTCCACCGCTCCAGCGATCGTTGCGTTGGGAACCTCGACCGGAGGCCCAAAAGCTCTCGAAGAAATTCTGCCCGTTTTGCCCCGCGATCTTTCCGTACCACTCCTCATCGTGCAGCACATGCCGCCGGGTTTTACCGCGCCTTTTGCGCATCGCATGAACGATCTTTGCGCCGTCACCGTGCGTGAGGCAAACAACGGCGAACCCATTCTGCCGGGCGTCGTCTACATCGCGCCCGCCGGAATTCACATGACCGTGAAGCGTTTTTCTGATTTCGAATCCATCATCCACCTCGACATCCATCCTGAACATTTTCCGCACATTCCCTCCGTCGACGTCCTCATGAATTCGGTCGCCGAAGCCTTCACGAACTTGGCCATGGGAGTAATCCTTACTGGCATGGGGTGCGACGGAGCCCAAGGAATGAAAGCCATCCACTGCTTCGGCGGCATCACCATCGGACAGGATGAAGAAACTTGCGCCGTTTACAGCATGCCCCGAGCCTGCGCCGACTTGGGTGTTTTGTCCCGCGTGGTTCCTCTTTGCGAGGTCCCGCGTCAAATCGTGCTCGCTACGCGATCGCGCAAGCGAGCGTGACTGACTCTTCTCTCTCTGTTCGAAGTCCCTCGCTGTCGAGCAACTGACTTACTCTCCGCAACAGCGCTTCGGTAGAAAAAGGCTTGGGCAACAATTCCTCAGGCTTCAGAACCCCCAATCCCATCTGCATCGAGTAGCCGGTAACCAATAGGATATTCAGCCCGGAGTTTTCTCGTCGCAGTCTGGCAGCCAATGCCAAGCCGGTTTCTCCCGGCAAAATCATGTCGGTTAGCAACAGACCCACTGCGCCAGCATGCTGTTTATAGATTGTCACCGCTTGAGCTGAATTTTCGGCCATCAATACCCGATATCCTGCCGACTCCAGCACCTCGCAGGTCGCCGCTCGCACAAACGCTTCATCTTCGACCAGGAGAATTACCTGCGCGCCTGTTTCCTGCTCCCCGGTCATGTGCCATCCGCTCGCTTCTTCGAACCGGTCCATCATTGGCCTGTACATGGGACTTGCCTCGATGATTGCTTATGAATTCGCGGAGCCGCCGTTTTCAAATCTGTATGCGCCGCTCCACATCAGCCTGTAAGCACCTTGGCTTCCACTAGGCCCGGTAGAATGCGGATCTCAGATGAGGTGAATGCAGCACTTAGGGGAGGAGTTGTTTCGGAATAACACACGCCCGTTCTCACTGGTTCATTTTCGGGAACTGCGCGGGGAACGAAACACCGATTTGGCACAAATGAATCGGATTGCCTCCGCCTAAACTGGTGATTTATCTCGGACTAGTCAGAACCGTTTCATTTGGATCCAGCACGATCTTGTGCGACCCGGCAGGCGCCGGCAAATGAAAAGACGATTCCTCGCCGTCGGCAAAAACTCGTCCCAGAAGCACCAATTGTTTTCCGGCGAGCACAGCATAAACCGGAACCGAGGTCACCAGATCTGGCGGGGCATCCTTTTGCAGGATCGTTCCACTTACCACCGAGCCCTCCCCCTTGGGAGTGAACTTCACCCCTTTGAGTTCCAGTCTTGGCAGCGACCTCCCATTGACCCAGCCCTTGAGGAACCAGTCCAACGAACTCCTGCCTTCAAAGCGTAAGGATGGCGGAAGGTCTTCGGCGAAAACGTCGAGCAATTCAGCTGTTGAAATGGAGCGGCCCTGATAACGTTCGCGGACTTTTCGCAGTCCGCGCACGAAAGGCTCTTCCGCACTGCCGATTTTCTTGCGTTCCGGTCCTTTCAACGCCGCGTCGTTAAGCATGGTACGAAGCATGTGGAATAACCAGGTCCCCCGGCCGTAGGAAATGGCTTCATAGCCTTCCGGAAAGCGCGACGAAAGTAACCGAACACCCAGAGTCACGGGGCCTGCCTCGATCGGAGATATTCCGTCCTTATTCTTCGCGACTAAATCGCTGCGGTATTTGTCCATTACTGCCCGAAATCCGGCAGGGTCTCGCTCCTGCAGAATCATCAAGGCGCAATAATTCGACAACCCTTCCGAAAACCACTGATCGCGGTAGCTGGTCCATGTAATCAGATCGCCCCACCACTGATGCGCCGTTTCGTGCGCGGGAATCAATTGCTGGATTAATGTCCGGTAAGGCTCAAAATGCAATTGTTCGCGCTGCTCCTGGTCGAGAAATGCATAGGATGAAAGAAACACCAGTCCAGGCCAACCCTGGCTTTCGTGTCCCGGCATCTGGGTCAGGGCCAAGTGACTGTATGGGTACGGGCCAAAGCGAGCCGAATAATATTGGATGGCGCGGGCTGCGGCCTCGCCCACCGTCCCCTCCGTTCGCGCCGGCGAGGGTGGCCTCGGCACAATAAACTCTCGTCTCCGATTCGTCAGGTCCGCCGGACCCGGTTCAACTACCTGAATCGGGGGAGCCGGGAAGTTTCGCTCCACCCCGGTGGTCGCATAGGTCTCTACTGGAATGTCTCCCGCCTGTACCGTTACCGCCTTATATTTCCCCAAATTAAATCCTGCAATCGGAATTGGGCGCTCCGACACCCAGCGCGAACTCTGCAAACCGTCGGCCTTTACGGCCGCTTCACTGGAGGGCGTAAGCGTGCCTGTCGCTACTAGCGTCCACCCCGGGGGATATTGGAAACTCAAATCGAAATTCGCCATCGCCATTCCCCGGTTCGGATACCAGGTACCCCGCGCCCCCACGTATAGCAAGCCACTCCCGGCCTCCGCCAAAACTTCCCCGCCATAAACAAATTCCAAATCGATCTTTTGTCCTGAATGCGCTGGCTCGGGCATTACCACTGCTACCAGGTCGTTCCCGCGACGCGCCAGTTGGGTCCCTTCCACCGCGGGGTTATGAATGAATTCCACCGGTTCGCCATCGAGTTTCACGCTTTCGATCTGCAGAAATCGCGACAGCTCAAATAGCAGCGTGCGCGGCCCACCTTCTTTTACCTCCAACTGCACCCGTGTTCGCGCATGTATCCGTTTGGGAGGTTCCACTTCAATGGCGATCGCGTAGTGGCGAACCTCCACCCGGCCGGAAGGCCCTATTCCTTTCTCGGCTTCCAATCCTCCGGCGGCCGTATTCGAACTAGTTACAGCAGGCGTAGAAAACGATGTCCACATGTCGTAATACGGGGTTCCGTTTTCCGCAGACCTTGCCTGTCCGGCCTGGACTTGTTCCGGCGCATTGGAGTCGTAGTAAATATCAAACACGCCGAAGCTCGTTCCTTGTAGCCGCGCATGCAGAAAGTGATCATCCGAACTCGTCTCCCTGGCTGCCTCTTGACCGGACGAATCGGACCTGCCCTTAACTGGAAGCATCCGGCTGAATGTCATAAGTAGCCGAGTAGCATCCAGGTTCGCCAGGTTTTTCACGGTCTCGTTCCAACGGTCGACAAACTTGCGCTTGTTATCGGTGGACCGTAAATCGGGGCGCAGTTCAGTAGCCGCGTCATCGTTGAAACGAAAATAGGCGGTCGCAAAATGTTCTTCCAGAATTGCCATGCCCGTAAACAGGCTCATCGATTTGCGTTCCACTTCGTTGGGAGGCGTCAGCAGAACCTCGCCATACCCTTCGAAAAACGCTCCCGTGATCCGTCCCATTACATCCTGCGTGAAACCGAGGGTGCCATCCTCCAACGTAATGTGGATGGCCGCGCGATCCAGAGACGCGCCCCTGACCTGGTACACTCGCTCCGGATCAAGCCCGACCTGTCCCAGTCGCAGAAATAACGCCTCAGCCGGTTTTTCCGGAGGGTTCTCCGCCGCTGCGGAACTCCCCGTCCAGAGACCGACTGCGAGCCAAATCGCCGCCGCTGTGCGCGCTCCACGCGCCTGCCGTAGTACCTTCGTCACGTAGGTTGGGCTCTCCCCCGTTGCTAGAATGCGCCTGAATGCGGTTCCGTGTCACCATCCTCTTTATGGGGCAGATTGCCTCGCTATTACTGCCTCCGGCACGGGCTGACACTATTCATCTGAAAAACGGCCGGACTATCGTCGCCGATCATGTGCGCGAAGCCGGCAATCGCTACGAATATGACCTTGGCGATGACTCTTACGCCATCCCCAAATCGGTTGTCGATCATGTCGATGCGGGGGGAGTGCCGCAGACCGTCGGAGCCGCCAAGATGGGCGATCTTCCGTCCTTCGCTCCCGCGGACAATCTTGCCGATGAAGTTGATCTGTTCACCAGGATCATCAAGGAAGGTAAGGTCAACACTGAGATTCTGGCCGCGCTGGAAAGCAAAGGCGACCCGGAGTTAAGCGCTACAGCCGACTTTATCGCCGGGAAATATGAATCTGAGCACGGCAACGTCGCCCGCGCCCGGCAATATTTCGAGAACGCGTTGCGCTTCGAGCCGGACAATTCCACTATTCTCGTTTATTACGGCGCACTTCTGATTCGCACCGGCAACGCCTCGCAGGCTCTCAACTATGCCCAGAAGGCCGTGAAGTCTGACCCTAATTCGGCCGACGCTTATGCCCTGCTTGGCTATGCTCAGTTTTCCTGCGACCGTACCAAAGATGCAATCGCTTCGTGGAGGCGCTCCCTGGAGTTGCGCCCGGACGCCAAGGTCGAGCAGTTACTGGCCAAAGCGCAACGCGAAAAAAATGTTGAAGCCGATTACGTCCAGGGCGAAAGCAGCCATTTCGTTCTGCATTATGAGGGAAGTCAGACTCCAGAGAAGTTCCGGGCGCAGCTTCTGGCGGCGCTTGAATCCGACTACGACGACCTGGTTCGCGATCTTGGCAATCCGCCCCGCGACAATATTCTCGTTACCCTCTATACCGAGCAGGCATTTTTCGATGTGACGCACGCCCCCAACTGGACTGGAGCGCTCAACGACGGCAAATTGCGCATCCCGATCAGCGGCTTGACTTCGCTGACCCCCGAACTGGCGCACGTGCTGAAGCACGAACTAGCCCATTCTTTCATCACCCAAATTTCTGGCGGCCGCTGCCCGACTTGGCTGCATGAGGGTATAGCGCAATTCCTCGAGCCCAGAAGCCTTGGTAGCAACGGACACCAGCTCGCCGTGCTTTTCAGGGATCAACGACAAATTCCACTGAATGTATTGGAAGGGAATTTTATGCGCTTCTCCGGCGCGGAAGCTACCGTAGCCTATGCCGAATCCCTGGCTGCGGTCTCATATATCGGTGATTCCTATGGGCTCAGCGATATTCAGAGCGTGCTGCAGCGCCTGAGTCAGGGAAGTTCCGCCGAGTCGGCTTTGCGGGCCACCATTCATTCAGATTACGGCCAGCTGGAATCGGATCTGTCGCGATATCTCGCAGACAAGTACGGCTACTAACTTTCCCTGGTCGCGGTTTGCTCAGCCAACGTTCCTGTGCTAGCTTCCCTTGACAAGACATGTGTCCCTTATTCCACTCCAGGGCCCCCAGCGCGCCCCTTACGGTCGAACCCGTCCCGACCGCGTTTCCCAAGATCGAGGGAGCGCAGATCGCCGCCGACTTCCTGGGCACGCGAATCGCCGGGGATTTGTACGACTCGCTCCGCGTTAGCCCGGAGCGCGTCTTGTTCGGTCTTTTGGATGTCGCCGGCCGCCGTGCCGATAACAGCGCCCTCCTTGACGTGGCGCAGAAGATCTTTCGCAGCTTTGGCGCTGAGCTTTTCTCGCGGCCCGACATCAATGAATCGGATGCCATGACGGAACTTAGTTTGCGCATCAACCGCACCCTGATTGAAACCTCCCACGGCGTTCATCCCTGTCCAGCCTTCATCGGCTGTTATCACGAGAAGTTTGGCACACTTTGCTACACCAATGCCGGACACACACCCGGGCTGCTTCGCGACCATAGCGGGATCGCCGAACTGGGTTCTACCGGCTTGCCTCTCGGCCTGTTTTCCCATGTGACCGCCGAGGCGCCCACCGTCGGAATTGAAAAAGGTGCCGCTCTGCTGTTGGTGTCTCGCGGTTTGATCGAGTGCGAGGGACGCCCCAGGCGATCTACCGAAGAGTTCGGCATGGAACGGGTCAAACAACTCTTCCAAGCCGCTCCGGTAGACGATGCCCAAAATCTGGCTTCTTTCATCCTGAATTCTGTCCGGGAGTTCGGCTCCGCGGCTCCTCAGTGCGAAGATCGAACCGCCCTCGCTTTGGTGCGGACCGCCTGATCGATCGCCGGACAACTTCGAGCCTATCGAGGTCCTCAAAGTTAACAGACTCCGGGATCCGCTCCAAAGGAGTAAAATAGTCGAAATCGGCTAAGTTCACAGTTTGCCCGCAATCCCAGCAAGGGGCGAGGGACCGTCAATTCTATGAATAAACACAACCTG
Source organism: Candidatus Sulfotelmatobacter sp. (assembly GCA_035701745.1). Classification (GTDB taxonomy): domain Bacteria; phylum Acidobacteriota; class Terriglobia; order Terriglobales; family Acidobacteriaceae; genus Sulfotelmatobacter. Next base: position 15,157 of record DASSRO010000356.1, read on the forward strand.
ATTCTCATTGCCTTTGCCTGCCTGCCCGCATTTGTCGCAGGCCAAGCCAGTCCCAATGGTCAAGCGCCTCAGGCCCCTCAAGCTTCACAGGGAGGGCAGGTCGTCGAAGAAATCATTACACGCGTCAACAACCAGATCATCACCAAGTCCGAGTTTGAGCGAAGCAAAGATCAACTCCGGGACGAGGTCAAGCAGCAGAACGCCAACGATCCCGACAAAGCCTTCGCCGACCGCGAGAAGGACGTCCTCCGCGATCTGATCGACCAGCAACTTCTTCTCGATAAAGGGAAAGACCTGGGAATCAATGGCGACACCGAACTCGTCAAGCGCCTCGACCAGATGCGCAAAGACATGAAGCTTGAGTCCATGGAAGATCTGGAGAAGGAGGCCACCAAGCAGGGCGTGTCCTGGGAAGATTTCAAACAAAACATGCGGAACCAGATCATCACGCAGAAGGTGATCGGCGAAGAAGTCGGCGGAAAACTCTCTATCACCAAAGAAGAAGAGCAAAAGTTTTACGACGAACACAAAAATGAACTCGAACAGCCGGAATACATTCGCTTAAGCGAGATCCTGGTCGCTCCGAAAAATGCCACTCCATCCATCACTCCTGCCGATCAGGCCGCCTCCCCGCAACCCCAGCCCTCTGCCGACGAAGCTACCCTCAACGCGGCCAGCGCCAAGGCCAACGACCTTCTGAAACAAATTCACGACGGCGCGAATTTTGAAGACATCGCAAAAAAGTATTCCGACGGCCCCTCCGCCGCTGATGGCGGCGCCTTGGGCATGTTCAAGCGCGGCCAGTTAGCAAAGGAACTTGAAGATAAGACGTTTGCCATGAAGGCAGGCGACGTCACCGATGTGATCCGCACCAAGCAGGGCTATGTCATCCTGAAAGTCATCGATCACCAGATGGCCGGCATTCCTCCCATGAAAGATGTGCTTCCAAAAATTCAGGACGCGCTTTATTACCAAAAGTTGCAGCCAGCGCTTCGCGCTTATCTCACCAAGCTGCGGGAAGAAGCCTCCATCTTTTACATGCCCGGCTACGTCGACAGCGGTATGAGTCCGAACCAGACTCAACCGGTGGAAACCGCCTCGGCCAAAGAATCCGGCGCCAAAAAACTTGGCAAGAAGAAACATAAAAAGTTGGGCATCATCTGATCTTCGGCACTTAAGAGGCGGCACCCGCCTTATACTCAGCGAGACCCATGAAAGATTTCTACATTTGTGATTGCTCCCGGCAAGAAAATAAAGTCATCACCTCGACCTTCGTTGTCGTCGGCAAGCAAATCAAGCCCAAAAAGACTGGTGAGCCTTATCTCGCTCTCACTCTCGGCGATCGCAGCGGCCAACTCGAAGCCAAAATGTGGGACAACGTCGAGGAAGTCCTGGAAGCCTTCGAGCAGGATGACTTCCTCAAGATCAAAGGTCTCATCAACAAATATAAGAACCGCTTCCAGCTTACCGTCCATAAATTGCGCAAGCTGGGCGAATCTGAAATCGACTTCGCCGACTATCTTCCAAAGACCACCAAGAATGTCGACGAACTCTGGCAGACGCTCACCACTTTCGTATCGTCATTCCAGAATCCTCATCTGAAGTCGCTGGTGCAGGTCTTCATGGCCGACCCTGAAATCGCCGGCGCCTACCGCAATGCTCCAGCGGCCAAGACTTTGCATCACGCCTACATCGGAGGCTTGCTCGATCACGTTGTGTCTTTATTCCGCTCCTGCGACTTGATGTGCAGCAATTATCCCCAGATCAATCGCGACCTCCTGCTCACAGGTGCTTTCCTTCACGACATCGGCAAGATTCACGAGCTCACTTACAACCGCTCGTTTTCCTACACCACCAAGGGCCAACTCCTCGGCCACATGGTCATCGAACTGGAGATGTTGCAGGCCAAGCTCGCGCTCCAGCCCGGCTTTCCCGACGAACTCAAGACGCTGATCGAGCACCTCATCATCAGCCACCACGGCCAGTACGACTTCGGCTCGCCAAAACTGCCCATGTTTCCCGAGGCGCTAATGCTTCATTATCTGGACGATCTCGACTCCAAGATGGAAGCGATGCGCGCCCACTTCGAGCGCGAAGCCGGCTTCGACAGTCCTTGGAGCAGCTACAACGCCTCACTTGGACGTCCGTTGCTCAACACCGAGAAGTTCCTCGCGCCGAAAAAAGCTTTGCCCCAAGAGGATCCCGTTGCGGCCCGCGAAGCCGAGGTCGATGAGTCTTCTGATCCAGTTCCCACGTTGCCGGGGATTGAACCTCGACGATAGCTTCGACAGCTATAGCTCCCGCCGAATCTGCGCCTGCACCTCCGACAGTCCAAGCACCTCCGATTCATCTTGTACCCCGCCAGTAGTTGCTCCGGTACGCCGAAATCCGGTAGATTGGCTGTTACCGTCACAACTAAACTTGCCCGGAAACAACGGAGGTCGTTATGCGCTCGCGTTTTCTGCTCTTTATTCTTTGCCTGTATCTCGCACTTGCTGTATCCGGATGCAGCCGCAAACCCGCTGACAGCAACGACAGCGCCAGCAACACGAACCCGCAGACCGCAGCCGACAATAACAACAGCCAGCCGGCCGCGCCCCAGGAAGCTCCCCGACAAAGAGAGCAGCTGATTGTGCCCTCAGGAAAAGAGATTACTGTGCGGCTTGGCTCGGCGATCGGCTCCAAGTTGAGCCAGACCGGCGAAACTTTCACGGGCACTTTGGCCAAGGATGTAATGGCTGGCGATGTGGTCGCCATCCCTCGTGGTGCGGAAGTGAATGGCACCGTCGTCGACGCCAAGCCGCTCGGCAGGTTCAAGGGTGGCGCCGTGCTTGAAGTGCGCCTCGACAGCATCAACGTCAACGGCCATGATCATCGCGTGCAGGCTGCCGCGCGAACCTTCACAGAAAAAGGAAAAGGTAAGCGTACCGCCGTGTTGGCTGGCGGCGGTGCCGCGCTCGGTGGCCTGATCGGCGGACTCGCCGGCGGTGGCAAAGGCGCAGCCATTGGCCTGGCCGCAGGCGGTGGTGCCGGCGCCGGAGGTGCGGCTTTCACCGGAAACAAGGAAATTGAATTGCCGGCTGAATCCGCTCTCACCTTCGAGTTAACGCACTCGCTCGAGATCCGACGCTAGAATTCAGCCCTTAGTCGCGAGGCCCTCCAGTTTCGACGCTGGAGGGCCTCAATTCACAATATTCTGAACCGGATCGCGCCCCATGCTCGATTTCACCCGCTTCGAAATTCTCACCTTCGACTGCTACGGCACTCTGATCAACTGGGAAGCGGGCATCCTCTCGGCTCTCCACCGAATTCTCTCGGCTCACGGAAAAGACCTCGACGACGCCACCATGCTGAAACTCTATGGAGATTTTGAGCTGTTGGCCGAGCAGGGAACCTTTCGTCCTTACAAAGAGGTTCTGCAGTTGGTGGTTCGACAATTCGCAGACGAGTTGCACTTCACTCCCACACCTCAAGAACTGCGCTCTCTCTCCGACTCTCTAGCCAGTTGGAAACCCTGGCCCGACACGGTCGCCGCGCTGCGCCAGCTCAAGAGCCGCTTTCGCCTGGCCATTCTTTCCAATGTCGATGATGCTTTATTCGCCGGTACCCGCCTTCAACTCGGAGTTGAGTTCGACGCCGTTATTACCGCGCAGCAAGCCCAAGCCTACAAGCCGTCGCTGAAAATCTTCGAGTTCGCCCTGAGCCGCATCAACGCTCCCGCACACCGTGTGCTGCACGTCGGCCAAAGCATCTATCACGATGTCGTCCCCGCTCAAACGCTCGGCCTCGCCACCGTATGGGTCAACCGCCCCTCAGCCCGCCCCGGCGTCGGCGCGGTCAAAGCCGCCAACGCCACACCCGACCTCACAGTCTCCACCCTCGAAGAACTAGCCGCCGCGACCGCCCAGGGTTAAGCCTCTACGCCAAAGCAAGAGCTAGGTCGGAAGTCAGGACGAGGCTCGAAAGACGGGATATTCGATGGCGCGGCGTGTGTTGCTAGATCAACCTCCGGCCGCGAAGCGGCGGAAGATTACAGCCCACGGCGCAAGCCGTGGGATACCAACCAACACACTGAACCGAGCCCCGTAGGGGCGGAAGATTACAGCCCACGGCGCAAGCCGTGGGTGGTATGAAGGAAACTGAACCAGCCCCGTAGGGGCGAAAGAAGCGTAACTAAAAACTCGCCGGCACCTTCACAACTTTCCTCTGGATGGCCCACATCACCAACTCCGCCTTATTGTGAACCCCCAACTTCCGCATCAGGTTAAACTTGTGCGCATCCACGGTTTTCACGCTCAATCCGAGAACAACGGCCGCCGACCGCACCGTTCGGCCCTCAGCCAGCAACTTCAACACCTCACGCTCCCGGGTCGTTAGGACGCGTCGACGCGGTTGCAACTCTTGCGGCAGCCACTCCCCTGTGCGCCGTTCCGGCACTCCCTGCATTGGCCCCGAGCCGCCGGCGTGGGTCTTTCTGACCATCTCCACTAATTCTTCCGCAGAAGTTTGACGGACCGCGCAACTGGCCCCCTCCGCCTGCGAGGCTGGGGCATCACTTTCGTAGGCGGTAAGAAACAATACCTTGCTGTGCGCGGATTCTCGCAAAATCATGCGCTCGGTCTGATCGGGAGGGCACTCGAAAATGTGCGCGTCGACAATCACGACTTGCGGCCGATGTTCGAACACCCGCCGCAGTGCTTCCGCCGCGCTTTCTGCTTCAGCCACCACTTCAATGTCTGGCTCATCTTCCAGCAATCGTCGCAATCCCTGCCGCAGCAAGACGTGATCGTGTACCAGAAGACAACGAATTTCCTTATCGTTGTGAGCTTCTTCGCGTTGTATCTGTGTGGGGGGGTACACAGGCAACTCCTTTTTTTGGCCAGAGAAAATTGCGATGTGGCGCGGGCCGGATCCGAACCGAATCCAAGTGGAAAATCGTTAGTTCATTGTAACCGCTAATAGCAGTTTTGGCTCGCAAAATTGCATCTTTCGCAGTTTCCTGCGACGAAGGGCGAATCGATTTGACTGAACCTGCCGTGGAATCGCCACCCGCCATGCCGAATCCCGCGCGGCTTCAGGTACAATCGAAAATTTATATGTTGCGCTACTTCACTGCGGGTGAGTCTCACGGCGAAGCTCTGGTCGCTTTCCTTTCCGGCATGCCCGCCGGATTGAAAGTTGACCAGTCTTTCCTCGATCGGGAACTTTGGCGTCGCCAGCAAGGCTACGGCCGCGGTGGACGCATGAAGATCGAGCGCGACACCGCCCACATTCTTTCCGGCGTCCGGCAGGGCATGACCATCGGCTCGCCCATTTCTCTCCAGCTGGAAAATCGCGACTGGAAGAACTGGCAGGACTCCTTGCCCGTTAGCGAAGGTGATCCCGCAAAACACAAGCGCGTAGCCTCCCCGCGCCCCGGCCACGCCGATCTCGCCGGCGCTCTGAAGTACAACTTTCCCGAAGCCCGTTACGTTCTCGAGCGTGCTTCCGCCCGCGAATCCGCCGCTCGCGTCGCCGTCGGCGCCATCGCAAAACTTTTCCTGCAGGCACTCGGGATTGAAGTTCTCAGCCATGTGGTCACCACTGGCGCCGTCACGGTTTCTGACGAAGTGCCCTGGGAAAAAATTCGCCTGCTTCACGATCGCGACGACGTGCTCCTCAACTGCGCCGACCCCGAAGTCGAGCGGCGTATGAAGGAAGAAGTCGACAAGGTTTTCAAGACCGGTGATTCTCTCGGCGGAGTTTTCGAAGTTGTCGCCCACCAGGTGCCTCCGGGTCTCGGCACCTACGCGCAGTGGGACGAGCGTCTCGACGCGCTTCTCGCAGCCGCGGTCATGTCGTTGCAGGCCGTGAAAGCCGTAGAAATCGGCGCCGGCGTGGCTGCTGCTTTCGCTCCCGGCTCCGCGGTCCACGATGAAATTGGCTACGCCTCGACTTCCGGATACACCGCCTTCTCCAGAACCCGTAACAACGCTGGAGGCATCGAAGGCGGCGTTTCCAACGGCCAGGAAATTCGCGTGCGCGGCTACCTGAAGCCCATCTCCACGCTTCGCCGTCCGCTGCAATCCGTCGATTTCTCCACTCGCGAGCCGGTCAAAGCTGCCTACGAACGTTCCGACGTTTGTGTCGTGCCCGCCGCCGGGGTCGCGGCTGAAGCCATGGTTGCCTTGACGCTCGCTCGCTCCGCCCTGGAAAAATTCGGCGGCGACTCCATGACCGAAACTTTAAGAAATTTTCACGGCTACTGCCAACAGCTCAAAAATTATTAATGATTTATCCCATCGTAAAATTCGGTGATCCCGTCCTCGAGAGACCTTCCGAAACCGTAACCGTCTTCGATGACGAGCTGCCCAAACTCATCGCCGACATGTTTGAGTCCATGTACGCCGCCCATGGCGTCGGCCTGGCCGCCCCGCAAATCGGCATCGGACGCCGCATTGCCGTCATCGACGTCACCTTCCAGGAAGATCCCAACGCCAAGCTCGTCCTCATCAATCCCGAGATCATTCACACCGAAGGCAAACATACTCAGAGCGAAGGCTGCCTTAGCATTCCCGATTTTCGCGAAAACGTTACTCGTCCCAACAAAGTCACCGTTCGCGCCCAGGACGTTCACGGCAAAGTTTTCGAAAAAACCGGGGAAGAATTGCTGGCCCGTGCCTTGCTCCACGAAACCGATCACCTGAACGGCAAGCTTTACATTAGCCACATCAGCGCCCTCAAACGCGACTTGATGAAGCGCAAAATCCGCAAGCTCGTGAAAGCCGGAGAATGGTAGAAATTGAGAGATTGCGTGATTGGGTGATTGAGAGATTGAGTCATTGAGTGATTAAACCAGCGTGCCCGTCTCGTCTCTAGTCTCGCAATTCTCAATCGCTAAATCACTCAATCGCCAAATCACCCAATCGCTCAATGCCCCAATCCCTCCATCTCGTTTTCTGTGGCACCCCGCGCTTCGCCGTACCCACGCTCGAAAAGTTAGTCGATGCCGGCTTCCTCGTTGATCTTGTCGTGACTCAGCCCGACCGTCCTAAAGGACGCGGCCTGGAACTCGTCCAATCACCGGTCAGACAGTCGGCGCTGTCGCGAAATCTTCCCATCGCCCAGCCTGACCGCATCAAGACGAACGACGAATTCCGCGCTCAACTCTCCACCCTCAAGCCCGACGCCATCATCGTCGTGGGCTACGGCCGCATCATTCCGCAGTGGATGCTCGATCTTCCCCCACTCGGCAATCTCAACCTGCACGCCTCGCTTCTTCCCAAATATCGCGGCGCCGCTCCCATCCAGTGGGCGATCGCAAACGGCGAAACCCTCACCGGCGTCAGCACGATGCGCATCGACGCCGGACTCGATACCGGCGACATTCTTCTTCAACAAGAACTGACAATCGCGCCCGACGACACCGCCGAAACCGTTGCCCCTCGCCTCGCCGCCATCGGCGCCAACTTGATGGTCGACACCTTGCACGGCCTGCAAGCCGGAACAATCCGGCCCCACCCGCAAAATGACTCGCAATCCACCCTGGCCCCAATCCTGAAGAAAGAAGACGGCCTGATAGATTTTTCTCGCTCCGCCAAAGAAATCTTCAATCGCATCCGCGGCTTTCAACCTTGGCCCGGCGCATACACAAAATTCCGCGGCAAGAGCCTGCAGATCATCAAAGCCAGACCGGCCCTCGAAGCGATCCCTCCCGCCGAAATTCACGCCACTCGCGACCGTGTCCTAGTCGGCTGCGGCCGCCAAACCTCGCTCGAACTCCGGGAAATTCAGCTCGAAGGCAAGAAGCGCACTTCAGCAACCGACTTCGCTCGCGGCTATCGCCTGCAAACCGGCGAAAAGCTGGGTTGACCCTGTGTTCCTCTGTGCTCTTCGTGGTTAAGTTTTTTCTTCCACTTAACGAAGGCTACAATCCTGAATAATGTCCGTCTCTCCCGCCCGCGCCGCCGCCTTCGACATTCTCCTTCGCGTCGACCGAGAGGCCTCCTACGCCTCCGACCTTCTTCATTCTCAAACCTACGAACGCCTCTCCACCGCCGATCACGCTCTAGCCACTGAACTCGTGATGGGTGTCCTCCGCTGGCGCTCGCGCCTCGACGGCGAAATCTCCACTGCCTCCTCCCAGCCCCTCAACAAACTCGACCTCGAAATTCTCATTGCCCTGCGCCTCGCCGTGTACCAGTTTCTGTGGCTCGATCGCATCCCGCAGCGCGCAGCCCTTCATGAAAGTGTCGAACTCGTGAAGCGCGCCCGCAAACGCTCCGCCGCTGCCTTCGTGAACGCTGTCCTGCGAAAACTTTCCGCATCAAAAACCGGCGCGAGCATTGCGCCCGATCAAAACCCCTCCCCCGAAATCCTTGCTCACTCCCAGGCGCATCCCTTATGGCTCGTCGCACGCTGGGTCGACCAATACGGCCTCTCTGCGGCCCGCCAAATCTGCCAACACAATCAGACCGTCCCGGCTACGGCCATCCGTCTCCGCAATCCTGCCGCCGAGCAACAACTCCCTGGAGAAGGAATCACTCTCGCGGCAGGAGCGCTGCTGGCCTCCGCCCGCCGCGTCCAAGCCGGAGAGATCGCAAAAACTCAGCCGTTCCGCACCCGCGACATCGTCATCCAGGACGAAGCCTCGCAACTGGTAGCCGCCCTCGTAGGCCGCGGATCGAACATTCTCGATTGCTGCGCCGCTCCCGGCGGCAAGACACTCGCGCTTGCCGACCAAAATCCCTCGTCGACCATCACAGCCGTCGAATTGCATTCGCATCGCGCCCGGCTATTGCAAAAACTGATCCTGCCCCGAGCCTCGCAAATCCACATCGTCGCCGCCGACGCCCAGCATCTCCCCCTCACCCTGCCATTCGATCGCGTTCTCGCCGATGTGCCCTGCACCGGCACCGGCACCCTCGCCCGCAATCCCGAGATCAAGTGGCGTCTCCAGCCCGGCGATCTTGCGGAATTGCACCAGCGCCAGATCGCGATTCTGCGCTCCGCCCTCGCCCAGGTTTCTCCCGGCGGCCGCCTCATCTACTCCACTTGTTCGTTGGAAAAAGAAGAAAACGAAGATGTCGTAGAGCAGGCCCTCGCCGCGAATCCTTCTTTGCGCCTGCTCGATTGCCGCCCTGAACTGGGCCGGCTAACAGCCTCCGGGGAACTGACTTGGGCCGGCCCCGCGCTCACCCGCGGCCCCTACCTCCGCACCCTGCCGGGCATCCACCCCTGCGACGGCTTCTTCGCCGCGATCCTGGAATCGATCTGAAATCGATCTTGAATCCGTGAAATCCGTGGCTTGTTTTGAATCCGTGTGCATCCGTGCAAATCCGTGGCCAGTTCTTACCGCACGTCAAAACTCACCGCAGCCCCCGCAAACACTTTCTGCCCCGCTGCCGGCACCTGCGACACGATGATGCTCGCCGGCGTAGCCTGCGCCGGCTGCGAGACTTGGGCCGCGACAGCCCCGCCCGCCGGCATCTCCTGAAGGCTCGGCCCCGTATCGCTCACTGGCTCGACCACGTTGACGTTCCCCAACCGGAATCCCGCATCTTGCAACGCCCGGTTCACGCTCCCCAGCGCCTGTCCCACGAAGCTCGGCATCACAAACGATTGCGGTTCTGCAGCCTCTGAAACCAATAAACTGATTTTTGGTGCCGTCACTTGCGTCGCATTCGCCAACGGGTTCTGCGCCAACACCTGATCCGCTGGAATATCCACGGCCTGAACCTGCGCCAGCGACGACACATCGAGTCCCCGTCGCCGGATATTCAGCTCCGCCGCGTGCTCGCTCTGCCCGGTCACGTCCGGAATCGTGACCCGCGTCGGCCCCAGGCTCTGTGCTACTCGCACCTGCCAGCCGCGCCGCACTTTCGTTCCCGGCAGCGGCAGTTGCGACATGATTTTTCCTTCTGGAATCTGCGGGCTGTAATACTGCCGCTCGATCGAAACTTGGAGTCCAAGTCCCGCGACCGCTCGCTCCGCTTCCGCCGGTCCAAGCCCCACCAGCGGAGGCACCGCGACTTCCTGCCCATGAATCGCAAATTGCATTGCCGTCAACGCGGAAAGCATTGCCACGATCACTAGCACCATCGCCAGCAACGCAAACCGGATCGCGAATTTCATAAGGGAAGCCTGCCGCAATTTGCCACGAATAAAAACGCTAGAATTATAGTCCCCGTCTTTCAGGACCGTGGACCACACATCGGCGCCTGCCGGGCGAAATCATCGCTCTCTGCTCGCGAACGTGCATCCGCCGACCCGCTCCTGCAATCTAAACGAATAGGACCGTTCTATTATCGAGGTACGCAATGGCTTCCTCTCCGGAGTATCATAGTTTTGTGTCGCGTTGGATCTCGGCCTCACTCAGCTTGTTTAGCCTGTTGCTGTTGTCCGCGCTATTGCTTCTTCCTGCACAGGCTCAGATCAATGGTGCTGCAGCCTCGGTGACCTCTCCCGGTTTCGGAGGGCGGACCATCAACGGTCCTCCGGCCAGCGTCACGTCGCTTGGCCCCAACGGCTATTCGCACGGCGGGTATGCGCTTTACCAACGTGGGACGGTCCTCGACCAGAATGCCCGACGCAATGAAGGTCGACATCGTCATCACTACGTTCCCTACGTCTATCCTTATGCGTATGCCGTTCCAGTTCCGTATTCCGGAGACATCGGCCCCACAGACGGAGCTGACGATGGCAGTGAGGATTCCGAAAACAACTACCAAGGTGGCCCGACAATTTTCGATCGCCGCGGTTCCGGCGCCAGCTCTTACATCCCGCCGGTAGAAGATGTTCCCCCGCCGCACGGGCAGGCTGCCGACGCGTCATTCGCCGATCCGGGTCCTCCCCAGACGCCTACGGTCCTTGTTTTCAAGGACGGCCGCAAACTCGAGGTCGGAAACTACGCCATTGTCGGCCAGACCCTGTTTGACTTGACTCCGGGACACGCTCGCAAAATCCCGCTCGCCAACCTCGATCTCGAAGCCACTCGCCAGCTGAACGACGATCACGGAGTTCAGTTTCAGATTCCCCCGATCGCCCAGGCGAATTAATCATGCGCCGGCTGATTCTCATCGCGATGCTCACCGCCGTTACGCCTTGGGTGGGCGCGCAACGAATGTCCACAGCTTCAACGCACTTTGCCCGAAGTTATCGTCGCGGCCTTCACTCTCGCGCCTTCCTTGATCCGCTGGCGTTTTACGATTACTCCGACTTTCCAGGCAGCGAAGCTTATCCCGCGCCCGCGCAGCCGTTGATTGTTATGCAGTCTGCTCCGCCGTCATCTCCCGATCCCGAGCGCGCTTCGCTGCCAGCCGAGCCGCTGCTGATTGAATTGCAGGGAGACCGTTACGTTCGCGTAGGCGGCTCAGACACAACGCCGAAGGAAGTAGTTATTGGTCGCATGCCGGAGGCGTTGCGCAAACCCAGCACGATTCCAGCAGAACCCGCGACTCGGACCACCCTGATTCTCCAGTTTAGGGACGGCCATCGCGAGGAGGTTTCGGATTACACCATCGCCGGCGGTGCCCTCTATGCTTCCGGCAATTATTACGCGAGCGGAGCCTGGAATCGGAAAATCGACCTTTCGTTGCTGGATCTCCCGGAGACTGTCGAGTCGAACCAGGCTCGGGGCGTAAAATTCCGCCTTCCCTCTTCCCCGAACGAAGTCGTCATCGGTCCGTAAACGACGGAGGATGGTCGACCACGTCCTCTCGTCTGCTAGAAAGTGCCTTTTGCGGCGTCGCTCGCCCAACCAGAGATCGTCGGGTCGGTCAGCGACTGGCGTTGAAGTACTTTTCCTCGAGGATCCTGCGGTGGTGCAGCTCGTGACCGGCAATGATGTACGCCAAGCCCCGGACCGTCACTTCGTTCTTGTTCGCCATGCCGCGGCGCGTCCATGCCTGCTCTTCCAGGTTCCGGAGCAGAGTGAGAGTCGCGCGGCGGACGGCAATGTAGTCGTCGACAATCTCGGCCAGCGGTACGACCGCGAATGGTCCATTGCGAACGTAATCGTCCTGCTCGAAGCCTTCCATCGGCGTCTGGTCGCCGCGGGCTATTCGCAGTGCCCGGTATGCGAAGACGCGCTCGGTGTCACAGACGTGTCCGAGGACTTGCTTGGCATTCCACTTGTCAGGAGCATAACGGAACTCGCCGTCAGTCTCATCGCGGCCAGACAGCAGGAGCAAAGTCCGCCGGCGCTCGGCATCGAGCGTCGCCAGGATGTCGCTCCCAGGCACTAGGGCAACGTAGCGCTCATAATACGGCGCGTATTCGCCTGGCTGAGGACGGGGTATCGCCAATGCAACCGGGGTCACTAAGCATGGTTCTGACATCGATGGACTCCCCTTTTAATGAAAGCTTGCGATTCGGTTTCAAACGTAGTTACGGAACGTTGCCTGCGGTCCGTGAACCGGCCGTCCCGGTGAGAATTAGACTCGCAGCCCCCGATTCCGTTAGATCGTCTTCTCTCAGAATACTATCCAAGGCATGCCCAGGCGGCGTGGAGGGAAAGTCTGTCCGGGAATCGTTACACGGCGGCAGGCAGAAAGTATGCAGCCCTTTGGCCTCTGCCGTCAATTTAGGCCTGCTTGAACATCGTCGCGAAGGAACTTTCGGTTGAAAATAAAGGATTTTCCACAGCGATTCCGCACGCCGGAAGAGTACAATTCCTTTTGGTCACGAAAGTGCGGCCAGTGACCCCTAATCCCAACAAGGAAAGGATCGTTTATCCCATGTGGAAGCCGACCAATCAACCCCAAACACCTGCCCGCCCTGCCGAGCCGGAGCGCCCAACACCGTCCACGCCCAGCGCTCCTACTATGACTTCGACGGCGAGTGAACCCGCTGCTCCCCGACCCCTGAGCACCACTACCGCGGAACAAGCCACGATTGGCAAGTCGCTGGTGATTAAGGGCGAGGTCACAGGCTCCGAGTCGCTTTACATCGATGGGCGGGTCGAGGGTTCGATCAATCTTTCCGGCAATCGTGTTACGGTTGGCCGCAATGGTGTAGTCGCCGCCAACAACAATGCCCGCGAGATCGTCGTGCTGGGCAAAGTGCGCGGCAACCTGACCGCCAGCGACCGGGTCGACATTCGCAGCGATGGCTCGCTGACCGGCGACGTGATTGCGGCGCGCATCTCGATTGAAGACGGCGCGTTCTTCAAGGGCGGCATTGATATCCGCAAGGGTGGACAGCCGCAGCAGCAGAAGGCTAACGGCGAAGACAAGTCCACTCCGGCAAATGAACCGGCGGCCGTCGGCGCCCGAGCCTAAGTTTCACGCAGGAAATTGGCCGGTTTTTATCAGGCGGGCATCCGCAGGGATGCCCGTTTTTGTTTTTCAGGCTCCGGGCATCACCCCCAGTGGCATTTGTAAACTCTTCTGACGATTCGACCCTCCTGAAGAATTCATCCCAAGGCTCTCCCCTCGCTTGATATACTCATTCGCATTTTTCTGAACGCCATTGGGTCGAACTATGGGACGCATCGTTCTGGTATTCATCCGGCGATTGTGGCTGCCACTACTCGTGCTGGCAGCCTTCCTTGGCGCGTGCGTCGTCTTTTACATGCGCGTGGAGGGCTTGCGGCCGCTGGATGCGCTGTTCTGGGTGATTCATCCGCACTCCATCGAATATCGCGCGGCGCACCGGTCGACCAAAATATTTTCAATCTTCGTGTATGCGGGGGTGTTTGCGCTGCAGATATGGATTGCGGAGCGCGTCCTGCTCACCATTTTCAGCCGTCATGGCGTGGAGGCTTGGAGGACCATGGTCAACGAAGTGAACGTCGATCGCCTGCGCGATCATTTCATCATCTGTGGCTATGGGCAGGTCGGCCGTACCGTAGTCGATCAGTTGCAGCGGTTGGAGATTCCATTCGTGCTGATTGAAACCAATGAGGGCCTCTACCGCGAATTGCTCAACGACAAAATCCCGGTAATTCAGGGAGATGCGAAACGCCACGATATCCTGATGCAGGCTGGAATAGAGCGGGCACGTGGTATTTGCATTGTCATCGATAATGACGCGGATAATCTTTACATCACGGTAACGGCGCGCTCCCTCAATCCCAAAGCCAAGATCATCACCCGGGCCGGACAGCAGCGCTATGCCAATGCCATCCGCAGTTCCGGTGCCGACGAAGTCATCATTCCCGAATATGAAGGCGGACTCATGACCGGAAGGATGATTCAAAAGTACTATCCCATTTCGCTGGCGATCAAATAAGCCCCAAAATCTCTTCGGATGATGCCAGCCTGTCGCCTAGTGCCACGACTCCAGCAACATGCAGTCTCCGTAAGAATAGAAGCGATAGCGCTGCGCGACTGCGTGCCGGTAGGCGCGCATCACGTTGTCTTTTCCGCCGAGAGCGCAGACCAGCATCAGCAACGTCGACTGCGGTAAATGAAAGTTAGTTAATAGCGCCTGCACTACCTGGAATTTGTAGCCGGGATAGATGAAGAGGTTTGCCTCGCCCGACGAAGCGCTGATTTCGCCATCTCCTTGTTGGGCCGCATATTCCAAGGTTCGCACTGTGGTCGTGCCGACCGCAACGATGCGCCGCGATTGTGCGCGGGCACGATTGATCTTTTCCGCCGCTTCAGCCGAGATCGAATAGGCCTCCGAGTGCAGCTGGTGTTCTTCTACGATCTTGCTCCGCACTGGTTGGAAAGTCCCCAGCCCGACGTGGAGCGTCACTTCCGTAGTTTCGATTCCTCGGTCCCGCATGCCCGCCAGAATCTCGTTTGTGAAATGCAGCCCGGCGGTGGGAGCGGCGACCGACCCGCGCTCGCTGCCATAGACAGTCTGATAGCGTTCGCGATCGGAGGCCGAATCCTCGCGAGAAATATAGGGCGGGAGCGGGACGTGGCCGATCTTTTCGAGAATTCCGAAGAAGTCAGCGCTGGAAGCGAAGCGGATGCGCCGCTCGCCGAAGCCGGCGCGCGCGATGACTTCAGCTTCCAGTTCATTGTGTTCCCCGAAGAATAGAGCCTCTCCCACGGCAATTTTGCGCCCTGGCCGCACCAGGCATTCCCATTCGTTGGGCTCGCGTTGCAGTTGGCGGATGAGCAAAACCTCAATGCGACCGCGGAGGTAATCGCGAGCGGCCGGATTTCTTCCGCTGACGGGTTGCGAACGTAAACCACCGCGCCGTCCATAAAGCCGCGCAGGGAATACCCGGGTGTTATTGAAAACCACCAAATCGCTCGGTCGCAGCAACCCTGGAAAATCGCGGAATTGCACATCGCTCAGATCGCAATTGTGCGAATCGACAGAAGTGCAATTGAGATGCAGCAAACGCGATCCGGCGCGGTCCGGCAGCGGTCCCTGCGCAATTAATTCTTCAGGAAGATCGTAATGGAAATCTGAAACCAGCACGCTTTCTGATTATAGGGACAAGCGCAATCCGCTCCGCGGTTAGCGGTTCCGCTGAATTCTTGCTGCAAAACTTTGCCCTTCCGGGGCTGCTTTTATGCGATTTGGATTGTCTCAGCGAGGGGCGGCTGATATTATGCGAGTGCCTAGATTGCGCCCTGCTTTTACTCTCTCCCCAGGGTCACCATGCAAGGGTCACCATGCCTACGGAACGCAAACACAGGGAAGAAATCGTTCGCTACGGACGAATGCTGCACGAGCATGGCTTCGTAGCTGCCATGGACGGCAATCTTTCCGTTCGGCTTAAAGGAAATCGGATCCTGGTGACTCCGACGGGCGTCAGCAAAGGCGCTATGCGGCCTCCCGACATGGTTATCGTCGATCTGAACGGGCAGCGAGTAGCCGGGCGCCGCAACGTAACCAGCGAAATCGGAATGCATTTGATGATCTACCGCTCGCGTCCCGATGTTCAGGCGATTGTGCACGCGCATCCGCCCACCGCCACCGGATTTGCGGCCGCGGGTATTCCATTGACCGAACCTTTAGTTTGCGAAGTAGTGATGGGATTGGGATGCATACCCCTGGCGCGATACGGAACTCCGGGAACGTCGGAGTTGGCGCAGACGCTGGAACCCTTTGTTCCGAATTACGATGCGATCCTGATGTCGAACCATGGTGTTGTCACCTACGGCGACACCCTTGAACACGCGTATATGAAAATGGAAACGGTCGAGCACTTTGCGCAGATCGCCTTGGTCACGCACCTGCTCGGACGGCAACAGCCCTTGAAAGAAGTGGACATTGAAAAGCTTTTGATGGCGCGCACGAAGTATTTTGGCGCCAAGATCGCCGCCTGCATGCCTCTCCCGCGATCGCCGCAAAAAGTCAGCTGACGCGGGAATACGTCCTCGTCCTCGGTAAAGAAATCGCGAAATCAGAAATCCCCCCTCGCGGAAGGTCGCGAGTAAAGTGGCGCCCCGCCCATGCTATTACTCGCCGCCGATGCGGAATCGGACTCCCGCTCGAACGTTAATCGGCAGCGCGGGATAGCCGACGACTTCGTTGTAGCGGCGATCAAGCGCGTTTTCGAGATTCGCGAAAAAAGTCATGCGCGGCCGCACCGCGTACCATCCTCCAATATCCACCCGGACATATCCCGCGGCATGGTCGATGCCGAAGCCGTAAAAATCGGAATCGGCACGCCGCCCCACAAAACTTCCACCAAGATTTGCGCCCACACGTTTGCCGGTGTAGGACAACAGTGCGGTCGCGGAATGCTTCGGGCGGCGCAGCAGCGGCTGGCCTGGATCGTAGATCGGGTCGTAAGGAGACGGATTGTCCAGATATTGCGACGATGTGTAGGTGTAGGCAGTATTTAGAAGCAGCCTCGACCATAACTTCGCGCGCAGGGCCACCTCCGCACCCTGGGCGAAAGCCTGATTCACATTCACGTACTGGCCCGGATAATTCGGTGGAACATTCTCGGTCACATAGTTGATCTGGTCGCGGAAGAGATTGTTGAAGTACGTTCCGGTCAATTCATATTGATTGTTCAGGAAATCTTGCTGAAATCCGGCTTCGAAGGCCCGCACGCGCTCCGGTTTCAGAGATGAATTCGGAAGGTTATAGGGGCTCGCCGGAGTTCCATTGAAAGTTTCTTCCAGCCGGGGTTCTTTGAATCCGGTGGCGTAGGAGAATCGCAGCCGCGTGCCAGAGAACTTCTGCTTTCCGCGCAGCGCTTGCAAGGTCAGTGCAACGCGCGGCACGCCCGTATTCCCGAATGCGCTGTCGTGAATGAATCGTCCACCGGCAATTATGCCAAGCCGCCGGAAGGTGAGATCCTGTTGAACGTAAGCGTCCTGATTGAGCCTCTGTCCGTGATTCTGCGGCCCGTAATCGAGATCCCCGACGAAACCGTTCTCGTTCTCCACTCGGTAGCCGAATGTAGTGTGGGACCAGCTTTCCTCCGAGTAGTCGCCTTGATATTCGAAGCCGGTGCGGTTGATGTGGTCCACTTCGTGAGACGGATAGTCGATGGGATTTCCGGAAGTATTAACACGCGCGGTATCTCCCGGATTGGACTCGTTGTAGCGATATACATAATCGAACCCCGAAAGGCGATGCTGCCATCCACCAGGCGCGGCGACCAGCAATTGAACGCCGCCGAGCAGGTTGTTGAGCTGCGACCACTGATCGGGATTCGCTTGCAACGGCACAAGAGGCTGGGACGGTCCGTTCGCCGGAACCAGAGGTACATAGCCGTTAAAGTTCCATTCTCCGGGAACTCTCGTATGTGAGTTGGCATGCCGGAAATTCGCGCGCAGAGACATCGAGTCGCTGAGGCGGGCTCCCAGGCTCGTGCCCTCCAGCGAGTTGGAATAAGCATCGTTCACGCCGGAGCCGCTGGTATTGAATTGGTCGCCAAACAGGTTGTAATCGTAACGTCCGCGCGCGCCTGCGAATGACGCTTGCCCGCTGGCAGTTCCGAGATTGCCTCCGTCTGCGCCGAAAAGCAGTTCTGGAGTGAGCGTACTGCCGGTGCGCGTCCAAACCTGGACGACGCTGGTCATGGCATCAGTCCCATACAAAGTGCTTTGCGCGCCGCGAACGAATTCCACGCGGTCGCCCTGCGCCAGCGAGAGCGTGCCGAAGTCAAATGTGCCGCCCGGTTCGTTGACGGTGACTCCGTCGACGATGACTTTGTTGTAATTGGATTCGCCGCCGCGCACGAACAGGGAAGACAGGCCCCCGCGTTGACCGGAGGTGTTGATGACGGCGCCGGGAAGAAAACGCATCGCGTCGTTGGCCGCGACCGGTTGCATGGTCGTCAGTTGCATTGCGTTGAGGGTGTCAACGTCTGATCCGGCGGCCTCGCCGGGCACTGGAGTGCGCGTCGCACTCACCACCACGGTTTCCGCCGCGACAGCTACGTGAAGGTTCACGGTGATTTGCGGTTGCGAAGATACGGTTCGCGTCTCCACCGCAAATCCTGGCGCAAGAACCTGGACCCGATATGGCCCTGAATCCGGAGCGTGAAACGTTGCGACTCCTTCGGCGGAAGTGGACTGAACCTCTAGAATTCTGGCGCGGTCGGCACGCATCAGCGACACCTGTGCACCCGCCACAGCCGCCGCTTGCGGATCGAGAACTTTAACGATGAGATCGGCAGCCGAAGCCCCCGTGGACAGAAAAAGAAAAAACCCGAGAAAAACACCAGCGAATACGCGCATACCTTCCTCCTTTGCACGCGAAAGAGGTTGACGTAGACGGATCACGCCGGTCTCCTGGCTTCGCGAGTAAGGATGTTGCCATCCAGTACGCCCGTGGCCTTCCCGGGAATCTCCCAGTGGCCACAAGCAATTTCCTCGCTTACAGTTGCGCGGCAGCGCGGGATTCGCACCCGCTTCCCTGTCTTTGCCGAGCGGCAAAGACGCGCGTTCCGAAACGACCTTGCAAAGAGCAAAAAACAGCAATGCGAAGAAATCTAACGGCTGAAGCAGGGGAAGTCAATCGCCCAGGCTTATCTTCGCCATCGCCCGACCACGTAGAGCACGATAGAGAGAAGCAAACTCAATAGCAGCGAAGTTGCCAGAGGAAAGTAGAAGCTTGTGTTCTTTCCGCGGTAAATAATATCCCCAGGCAAACGTCCAAGGGGCAGGTTTGCCCTTCCAATCAACGTTAGCACAACTCCAGCCGCAAACAGGAGGATTCCGAGGACGATCAACAATTTGCCAAGATCGTTCATTGTGCGATTGCTTCGACGCTTTAAAGCTCTCCCTCGGATTCTATGCGTTCCATGGTTTGGATTGATGCAAAATTCGAATCATCTTTGCGATGCAAAGTACTTGACATAAATGCCGCCAGGCCGTTAGCATTTCGCTATGTTTGGCCCGCGGACCCACCGCCTCCGGCGATTCCCTCGACCCGCCCGACTGGTTCCGCCGCGCACTGCCCCGCAAGTTTTCGACGATCTGCGCTTCATTCGCGACACCATGGAGCGATCGGCCGCCTTCACTGCGGTTTCGGGCTGGGGACAGGTTTTGCTCGGCGCCACAGCCGCGGGCGCGGCCTGGCTGGCCTCTCAACAGGTTTCTTCTTTCGCCTGGCTGCGAGTGTGGCTGGCCGAGGGTGTGTTGGCTGCCGCGATCGGTTTGCTGGCCTGTACCTGGAAAGCGAACCGGCGCGGATTGCCGTTATTTTCCGGTCCCGCGCGCAAAGTTGCGCTCGGCCTCGCGCCTCCGCTGGTGGCCGGAGCATTCCTGACATTTCTCCTGTTCCGTGCGGGCCTGCAGTTCGCGCTGCCGGCGACGTGGTTGTTGCTCTACGGCGCTGGCATCATGACCGGAGGCGCCTTTTCCGTTCCAATTGTCCCGGTTATGGGCCTGTGCTTTATGGTGCTGGGTGGTCTGGCTGTTCTTGGTCCGCCGGGTTGGGGCAACTGGTTTCTGGGCGCGGGCTTCGGGGGGCTGCACATTGTATTCGGACTGCTCATTGCGAGAAGACACGGTGGTTAGAGCCTTGCCAGCACGCCGCAAATCTATCAAGACCGAGGGACAGGCTCGCGCGAAACGAGAGCCCGGCCCGGTTCGCGCTCCCGAGCTTCCAGAACTTGATCGGCTAATTCACGAGCGTATCCGCCTGGGCATAGTCAGCGCCCTCGCGACCAACGACTCCCTGAGCTTTAACGACCTGAAGCGCGTGCTGAAAACCACCGACGGCAACCTCAGCGTTCACGCCCGCAAACTCGAGGAAGCCGAGTACATCTCCTGCGTGAAATTTTTTGAAGGACGCGTGCCGCGCACGGAGTACCGTTTGACCGCAACCGGCCGGCGCGCGCTTTCCGAGTACCTCGACCAGATGGAAGAATGGATTCGAGTTACTCGGGAAGAGTAAACACTTCCGCTGCACACCTTCGCTTGTTCCTCGACAGCTCACGCCGCCCGAAGTCCTGCGACGAATATCTCGCGAGGCTTTCGAAGGTTTAGTCGATCCGCTCAATCACGGGATGTTCGGGCGGAGCGCCGTTCTCTTCCAGCGCTGTCCGCCACTCTCTCAGAGACTTCAGCAGCGCGTTCACGCGGATTTCTCCAAACTCTGCCGGGCATGCGGCCAGATTCTCCCTACCTCGTTCCATCAGCGAACAGGCTCCTGCGATATTCCCCTTCGAATGATGATGAAATGCGACCGCCGTCTGGATAAGCCCCTGGAGAAATCGTTTTTCCAGTCCTTGTGATTCGCGCCAAACGTCCTCCCACACTTCGTGGGCGTCGTAGAACTCGCCTGCGTTGAAGTGTGAAATGCCTCGGTGATAGCCGTCCTGGTTCATGGTCACGGGCTAGAATACTACTGCTTGCCGACCACGATGACGGCGCTGTGCGATGGGCGATTTACGGGATTCGCTAGGCCTGCGCTTCATTCCGCCAGCTTTGCGACTGGCGACTGATGATGGCGTAGCACTCACACGCCGCATCTTCCAACTTTGCACGGTCAACGATGGTGACCGCGCCGCGAGAGTATTTGATCAAACCTGCCTTCTGCAGAACCCCGGCGGCGACGGTCACGCTGGCACGCCGAGTTCCCAGCATGTGAGAAAGAAATTCCTGAGTGAGAGGCACCATATCGGCTCCGATTCGGTCCTGGCTCATGAGCAGCCAACGAGCCAGCCGTTGCTCAACCTCGTGCAAGCGGTTGCAGGCGGCAACTTGCGTTGCCTGCATACCGAGCTCCTGGGAATAACGGTTCAACCTGCGCGTCAGACGCGGACACTTGGCTAGCACTTGCAGGATCTGTGGTGTACTCAAGCGGTAGGCGCTCCCGGTTATCTGTACGATGGCTCGAGTCGCGCTGGTTATCAGCCCCACAACAACCGGTAGGCCGATGAATCCTTCTTTTCCGGTGAGTCCCACCTCGACTCCTTTTCCGTCTCCCATGATCGTGAGGATGGAAGTCATTCCGCTGTTCATGAAATAGCAATACTCAATGGGTTCTCCCATTTCGTTGAGCAGATCGTACGAGTGCATCTCGACAAACTCAAGCTCTGAAAGTACGGTGGCGCACTCTTTGGCAGGAAGAGAAAGTAAAATTTCATTGCGAATCGAGCGCGGGTCAACTCCTCGGGAAGAAGGCTTGGCCACAAATTTTCCGGAGAATCCCGACGAGGTTTTCGACACGAGGGCTCCTTGCGCAGGCTTAACCGAGTAGGTAACTACTAATACTAGCCGAACTTGTTAGCAAAACGGGAGCAATCTAGGGCAGACGGACAGGGGTACGATAGCGTACAATCTATATGCGTTGCGGGTTCACCCCGACCGCCCTGTGGCATCCCTCAAACGATTTCGTGGTGATGGCCTGTGCGTCGAAAATCCGAAATCCCGGTTCCCGAGTGGGCGAGTAAGATTGAAAACATGCGCCAGGCTCGCAAGCTGAGCCAGGAAGGTTTTGGCAGCCGCCTGGGCGTGTCGGCGATGGCGGTCTCGCGCTGGGAGCGCGGAGTGGCCGAGCCTACCGGCGAAACTTACATTCGCTTAGGCAATCTTGCCAACGCCCCGCTCTGCTGGTTTTTCTGGAAACGAGCTGGCCTGCGCCTTTCTGACGTGACCCGAGTGCTGCCCGAGGCCAGTCGTCGCCTCGCCGGCAACCGAATTTTTGACGTACAGTTTGTTAACGCTGGCAGCAAGAAAAAGCAGTCGCTCGCCAAGGTCGACCTGGTGGCCATTCCGCTTCTTCCGGTGCACGCCGGAACAATCGGGGCGAAGGGAGACGCCACCGACCTTACCGATATTGCCCCAGAGTCCGTGCTGGCGGCGCCCGCCGAATGGTGCCCCAATCCCCTTTCTACCGTCTGTCTTCGCGTGAAGGGCAATTCCATGTCACCGCTGATCCTGGACGGCTACCTGGTGGCGGTCGACACTTCCGCCACGGAGAATGATAACTTGGTGGGCCAGATCGTCGTCGCCTGGCACCGCGAACAGGGCTTGTTGGTTTCGCGACTGATCCGCTTCGATCACATGGATGCGCTGGTTTCCGACCGCCGCGAATATGAGGCCGTTTCCATCACCGCAGGTTCTGCTTGGAGAATTGTGGGGAAGGTTCTGTGGTGGACCGGCAGGGCGAGATGAGGCTCCAATAGCCGAAGGCAATCGCTCCGCATTG
Source organism: Candidatus Sulfotelmatobacter sp. (assembly GCA_035701745.1). GTDB lineage: Bacteria > Acidobacteriota > Terriglobia > Terriglobales > Acidobacteriaceae > Sulfotelmatobacter. The sequence continues at coordinate 37,669 of DASSRO010000356.1, forward strand.
CGCCCCTAACAAAATCTCGCTACGCGATTTTTCTCCGGGCGGTTTCCGGGATGTACAACTGCTCGAGCGCTCTCAGCGTGCGATGCGCGCGCCGCAGCGCTATCAATTCCCCGGCTTCAAACGATTGCTTGTTTTTTGTGCAGGTCACATCCTCCAGCCGGTCCAAGATCGCGTGTTTCGCCATTTCAATGCGCCGCGGCATCTTGTGGACGTCCGCTTCGAACAGGACGTCTTTATATAACTTTTCCCACTGTTGGAAGATTTGAGATTCTCCGTGCTCCCTGGTCATAAACTTCTCCTTCAAGACTGGCAATCGGCATCGGAGTCAGGTCCTTATTGTACTGCGAGCGCAAAACTAGAGGAATAACTTAATCATCGCACTGCTTTCTCCTCAGGAGGTCGAAAGGCGTCCGTGAGTCTGACCACTGTAAGGTATGCTGAAAGCGGACGACTTGCCCATGATTTCCGACTCCATACTCTTGCAGCACATTGCTCGGCAAGCCAAGCGCGCGGCCGGATTCAAGCAATTGGTGCGCGAGTTGGGGCTTCGAGGCGAGGAGCGCCGCGAGCTCAACCAGCAGCTGGGAAGACTGGTGAGCCGCGGAACTTTGATACAAGACGACTCCGATCGTTATGCGCTCCCCCAAGCCGCGGCTGACAAGAATCTGGTCGCGGGGCGGTTGACCATGCACCGGGATGGATTCGGGTTCGTCATCCCGGATGCGAAGTCGCTGAACCTGTCCCTCAAGGCTCGGCTGACGGGCGACATTTTTATCCCGCCACATCTGATTGGCAACGCCATGCATGGAGACCTTGTGCTGGTGGACGTGAACAACGTCCGGCCTGATGGACGCGCTGAAGGACGCATCGTACGGCCGGTCATGCGCGCGAATCCTACAGTTGTGGGGACCTTTCATCACGGGAGCCGTGGGGGGTATGTAAAGCCGATCGATAGCAAGATTACGCAGGAAATTCTGATTCCGCCGGGAATGGACCGCCCTGAATCTTCGGCAAACGAAGTTCAACCCCAGCGGTCGCAGAAGTCGCAGAGGAAGAAATCTGTGGACCGCGTTTTGGGCGATGAGGTTGCGCGGCGAACACAGTTCGACGATCTGGAAGGCATGGTCGTCGATGTGGAGATCACTGATTGGCCGTCGCCGACGCAGAGTCTGCGGGGACGCGTGATCGAAGTTCTGGGCCGCGAGGATGATTTCGGCGTCGATGTCGAGATCACGATTCGGAAGTTTCATCTTCCACATCATTTTCCCATCGCCGTGCTGGAAGAGGCGCAGAATGCGTCGGCGGTCATCCCGGCGCAGGAGTTGCATCGGCGGCGTGATTTTCGCAGCCTGCCCATTGTGACCATCGACGGTGAGACGGCGCGCGACTTCGACGATGCCGTCTATGTGCACATGTTGCCGAACGGAAACTTTGAACTGCACGTTCACATTGCCGACGTAGCGCAGTATGTAACGCCGGAGTCGGCGCTCGATCAGGAGGCGCGGTTGCGCGGCACCAGCGTGTATTTTCCCGACCGCGCGGTTCCTATGCTGCCGCTCGAGCTTTCGACCGATATTTGCAGTTTGCGACCGCAGGTGGAGCGTTTGGTGCTTTCGTGCGTCATGGAAATGGACCATCGCGGAGAAATCGTGAGCTATGAGCTAAGCGAGGGCGTGATCCGGTCGGCGGAGCGCATGACCTACACGGCCGTGAATGCGGTGCTGGAAGGCGATGCTGCCGCGCGCGAACGTTATGCGCCGCTGGTTGCGTCCTTCGAACTGATGCGCGACCTGGCGCTCATTCTGAACCGCAAGCGGCAGCGGCGGGGATCGATCGACTTTGATTTACCGGAGCCGGTAATCGAATTCGACGAACTTGGATTGATGAAGAGCATTGCGCGTTCCGAGCGCAATGTGGCGCACCGGTTAATCGAGGAGTTTATGCTTTCTGCCAACGAGTGCGTGGCCCATCACCTGGAGTCCAATCGAACTGCATCTCTCTATCGAGTTCACGAAAAGCCGGATGCGAAACGAGTTTATGATTTCGAAACGATTGCGGCGACATTTGGATATTCATTAGGCGTGGGAGCGCTGCCGATTCATCGCGTGCAGATGAAGACGGACCGGAGAGCCGCATATGGCACTGGGAAGCGCGTGCGCGAGATCGAGGTGCCGAAAGAGGTGCACATCACGCCCCGCATGTACCAGAAACTGGCCGAGAAGATCGCCGGCAAGCCCGAAGAGCGCATTCTGAGCTACTTGATGCTGCGGTCCCTGAAGCAGGCGCGGTATTCGGAGGAAAATCTCGGGCACTTCGCTCTCGCCGCGACGAGCTATACGCATTTCACTTCGCCAATCCGGCGTTATCCCGATTTAATCGTCCACCGGATTCTGAAGAACGTGCTGCGGCAGGGCCAAACGTCTAAATACCAAAGTCAAAACCCCATTGTGGCCGCTAAAGGCGCGACAAGAGGAGGACGCCTCGACGAGGAGAAGCCTTCTCCTTGGTCCAAGCGGCGCGATCTTGCGGCACACCGCGAGGCGCACGAACCCTTGGGCGGACCGATCCCGCTCGAGGAATTGCATGAGATTGCCGAAGAGTCGAGCCAGTCGGAGCGCCGCGCAGACGACGCCGAGCGCGACCTCATGGAGTGGAAGAAGGTGAAGTTCATGCAGGATCGCGTTGGCGAGGACTTCGCGGGGCTCGTCACCAGCGTGACCAAGTTCGGATTTTTTGTCGAACTGACCGACTTGTTTGTCGAAGGACTGGTGCCTCTGAATACGCTTACTGATGACCGCTACACCTTTCATGAGAACACGCGCGAGATCATCGGGCAGAGGTCCCGGAAGACCTACCACCTCGGGCAAAAGATCCGCGTGCTGGTGGACCGCATTGATCCGGTGGAGAAGAAAATTCAGTTCGCCGTGGTTGAGGAAGAACCGGTTATGCCGAAGGGCAAGAAACGTAAGAAGTAGCTGACGGCCAAGATACGATCGGTCCGAGATCGGCGGTGGCGGGGGGAAGTCAACACATCGGCACTGTGGACTACCTAAAGGCCCAGCGCCTTCTGAATCTCTCCCGCGATCGCGGCCGTGATCGACCGCATCTTCGCTTCCGACTCAGCTTCGACCATCACTCGTGCCAGCGCCTCCGTGCCCGAGTAGCGCACGACCACGCGTCCGTTACCATCAAGTTCATGCTCGGCGGCAGCGATCGCTGCCTGTATTGCGGGGATCCGCGCGAATGGAATTTTCTCCCGCACGCGCACGTTCTGAATTTTCTGCGGAAACACTTTCAGGTCGCGGATCAACTCCGCCAGTGTCTTGCCCGAGCGGACCACGATGTCCATAAGGCGCAACGCCGTTAGCAGACCGTCGCCGGTGGTCGCTCCGCCGTCGCGAAAAATAATGTGGCCCGACTGCTCGCCGCCGAGCGTGGCCCCGGTCTTCAGCATTTCCTCAAGCACATATTTGTCGCCGACATTCGCCCGCAGCATGTGGATGCCCGACCTTTTCAGCGCAATCTCCAGGCCCATGTTCGACATCGTCGTGGCCACCACTGTATCGGCCTTCAACTTTCCCTGCGCATGCAGGTCCCGCGCGGCTGCCAGCAGCACGGCATCGCCATTCACCACGCGCCCCCCGCCGTCACAAAACAGAGCTCGGTCGGCGTCGCCGTCAAAGGTCACTCCCAGATCGAATTTACCCGCAGATTCCGCCACGGTCTTGCCCAGGGTTTCCGGATGCAACGCTCCACAGCCTTCATTGATGTTTTTTCCATCCGGCGATACATGGATAAAGGTCGCCTCAATGTTGAGATTACGAAACAGCTCCGGGGCCTCGGCGGTAGCGGCCCCGTTCGCGCAATCCACCAGCACCCGAAGTTGGCTCAGATCTGAAGAGACCCCGGTGGTCAGCGACTTGACGTAGGCGTGGCGAAGTTCGGCCTCACCCGGCAGCGACGGCTTGGGAAACTTCAGCGCCGTATCGTCAGCAGCTGCGGGATTCTGCAGCAGCGTGAAGATTTCTCTTTCGATTGCCAGTTCGCGCGCATCGGTCAGCTTGAAACCATCGCCTGAGAAAACTTTGATTCCATTATCCGCCCAGGGATTATGCGATGCGGAGATCACCACGCCCGCTGCCATCGACCGAGACTGCGCCAGGTACGCCACGCCCGGAGTCGTAATCACGCCCGCGCTATGCACATCCACCCCCACCGCAGCCATGCCCTGCGCCACCCGATCCGCGATCCACCCGCTGGATTCGCGTGTGTCCTGGCCAATTACCGCGTGTGGGCTGCGAGTCGTGCGCATCAGATCGTGGCCGAGCGCGCGGCCAATCAGGTAGGTGCTTTGTTTGGTCAGCGGAAATTCTCCCGCCACTCCGCGGATACCGTCGGTACCGAATAGTTGCCTTTGCTGGGTCATAAGAAATTAAGGGAGATAACAGGAGATGATAAATCACAGCGAGTTAAGCGTAGGGGGGCCAAACGGCAACATTCCCAGGTGCTTTTAGTGGGCAGGGGAGTTTCCTACTTTTTCGACCAGCACCGTCACGCGAATCGGAATCGACTGCACGACCTGCACCAGCGGATCCTGCACATAGACGTTGGTCGTGAAAACTCCGCTTCCGTGTGTGCCAGTCGCATCGATGCTATCGGTTGTCGCCGCGTCAATCTTTTCAACGTGATGCTTCGGGCCCGTAACCGTAATGCGCGAAGGATCAGCACTAACTTTAACGATTTGGTCTCCCTCAGCAAACGTTCCGCCGACTCGAGGATGAACCTCGATATCCCGAGTCATGCGGGTATCAAACGCAAGATGCAGTTGGCTGGGGACAACCTGCACCACCTTGACATCGCTGGGGTGGCGGACTTGCATTGACGTCAACTCAAAAGTCCGTTCACCGGGCTGTGCGTTTGCCAGTTCGATTTCCGCATGGACCTGGTTCGCCTGTAATTGCCGGATAACCCGCTCCGGCCCGCGTACTCTGATCTGCGCTTCGGGAATGAGTTCCGAGCTGATCTCTAGCTCCGAGGGAACGTGCTCAAAAACAATCGGCGCGCGCAAGGCGACTTCCGCCGGTTGCTCGTCAGGCGCAATCAGAAACCACAACCCGGTCGCCAACAATAAGGACAAGAACTTCAGCCCAAGGTTGTGTAATACATAGCGCTGGATGAATCCGGTCATGATTGCGGCTCCGACTCCACGCCGGACTCGGACTTACGCTGCACAGGTTCGCGCAAAGGTGAATCCAAAAGCGCATCGGAGTCGTCCTCTCCGTGAGCAATGGTGGTGGGCAGGGTCACCGGAGCCATGAAGCGCCGCAGTTCGCTGCCCAGGCGCTCGCGCAGTTGCTCGACCGTAAGGTCCCGCTCGATTTTTCCGCCGATGGCGAGGCTGATGGCTCCCGTCTCTTCCGAGCAAATGACAGCTATTGCGTCGGTCTCCTCGGTAATGCCGATCCCTGCCCGGTGCCGCGTGCCAAGTTGCGTGGAGAGCAATGGATTCATCGAAAGCGGAAGAAAACACGCTGCGGCTGCGATGCGGTCCTTCTGCACAATCACCGCGCCGTCATGAAGAGGTGCACTTGGACGAAAAATCGTTGCCAGCAAATCGTAGGAGAGACGGGCATCCAGCGGTACCCCGCTTTCGATGTGCGTCCGCAATCCGATTTCGCGTTCTATTACGATCAGTGCGCCGGTCTGGTGTTGCGAAAAAAGATTTGCGGCCAGCACAATGTCGTCGTAAGAATCGCTCTCCGAAGAAGAGCCGCCGAGAAACGTTAGCCGCCGCCCCAGATCGGCGAGCACGTGGCGAATCTCTGACTGAAAAACGACGATAAGCGCAAACACCAGGTAAGGAAGCACGTGGCCTACCACCCAGTTCAGCGTCGTCAGTTCGCCGATGCGCGCCAGATAGAAAATAACCGAGACGACAACCAACCCCACTAGCATGGGCGCGGCTCGCGTGCCGCGGATCATCACCAGCACCTGGTAGATGATCAATGCCACCAGGAGAATATCGAGCGCCACCCAGGCGGCTTGCGTCCATGAGAGGATAACCGGCGTCACTCCAATCTCCTGCTGAGAATCTGCTCCTCAGAACTCATTGTAATGCACGGAATTTACGAGACTGTCCCGTGATTAAATTTCACCTGCCTGCATTCCGCCCAGGCTTCACTCCCGCTTCCCTCACAGTTGCATGAACTTCGCCATGGGCCAGCCGCGCCGAAATCTCTTCGCCGGGCTTCACGCCGCGGGCGTCCTTTAACAGTTGACCGCTGGAATCAAACACTAGAGCGTATCCTCGCTCTAAAATTGCCAGGGGTGACAACGACTCCAGGGCGGTATGCATCCGTTCGCTGCGGACCCGGTGCTGCAGCATTACGTTTCGCATGATCGCGACCAGCGCCACGGTGCCGCTTTCCAGTTCCCTGCGCATGCCCGAAAGCACCAGGCGCAGATCGTAATGCCGGATCGCCGCGGAAACCGCTTCCCAGCCCCGGTGGGCCTGCTGCAACACCTGTCGCTCGGCCAATTCCATGCGGTGGGTAAGATCGTCGAGCTTCTGCTGACGCTGCCGGATCACCTCCATCATTCGGCCAAACGCTCCGTGCTGTGCGAGTTCGGTCAAAGCTTGCCGGCCCATCAGCAACCGGTATCGCATAGCCCGGTTCAGGCGTTCCCGAAGTGCTGCCGCTTGATCCTCTACTTCCTGGCGCGACCGAATCACCAGTTCAGCCGCGGCTGACGGAGTGGCAGCGCGCAGGTCTGCAACGAAATCAATGATGGTAAAGTCGGTTTCGTGCCCAACCGCCGAGATGATTGGAATTTCAGAGGCAGCCACCGTCCGCGCCAGCGCTTCATTATTGAATGACGCCAAATCCTCCGCCGATCCGCCACCGCGCGCCACAATAATTACGTCTACCGTATCGTGCTGGTTGAAGTAGCGCACGCCGGCCGCGACTTCGTACGACGCCGCGTCGCCTTGCACTTGCGCGTGATAGATAACGATATTCACGGAATGATGTCGTCGCTGTAGCACATTCAATATGTCGCGTAAGGCTGCTGCCTGTGCGGAAGTCACCACGCCAATGCGCGAGGGAAGTGCAGGAATCGCTTTCTTCCGGTCTGCGGCAAAAAGGCCTTCGGCCTCGAGCTTGGCTTTGAGTTGCTCGAACGCTAACTGGAGCGAGCCGGCGCCCTTGGGCTCAATGTATTCGGCGGAAATCTGCAACTCACCGCGCTCTTCATAGACGGTGATGCGTCCGCGCATGACGACCTGCAGGCCGTCCGCCGGACGAAACCGCAGCAGCCGCGCCGAGGAACGAAACATGACGACCCGGATCTGCGCATTTCCGTCCTTGAGCGTGAAATACAGATGCCCGGAATCGGGCGCGCGAAAATTCGAAATCTCTCCTTCTACCCATGCGTCGGAGTATTCACGTTCGATGTGCGAACGCACGGCCGCGACCAGGTCGCGAACTTTCCACACCCGGCGTTCCGGGGGACGAAAGCTGAAGCCCATCTGGTCGGCGAGAGAAGACATTGAGGGCAGTGTACCGCAGGACGGGGCGTTTGTCGGGAATCAGGCGAATGAGGGGCCCGGGGCGATGCTGGCCCCGGGCTCGAAGTGGCGTGGCAATTCTTATTGGATGTCGAGGTGGAAGACGTCCGCGATCTGAAAGTTAGCGCGATTCATCAACACCAGGTTGCCGCCGATGACCACGTGCGCATAGTTCGGAGGCGGAGGCGGAAGCATCACTTCGAGTTCATGCGGGCAGGGTCGCATTTGCCTCCGCGCATCAACCGGGATATACCCGCTAACTACGATCTGACGCTCCAGCCCAGGAGGAAGCCGATCCCGCTTCGCCAAGCCCGGCGGAAGATGCTCGTAGTGCGCGCGATACCAGCCACGGGCGGCGTCGCGATCATGATCCGAATAGCGATCATAGTCATGTCCGCGGCCGTGTTCGTGCTCGCGCTCGTACCCGCGTTCATGACCGTGGCCGTGGCCATGGCCGTGGTCGTCATCGTAATCGCGGTCGTGCTTTTCATGGCCGCGATCGTGGTCGTCCTGCGCGAAAGAGATCGAAGTCGCAAACGCCAGAGAAAGAATGGCGATGGCTCCGGCTCGAAACCAGGTTTTGGGTGACATTGCACTCCTCTGGAAAAGGTTCTCCAGTCTCAGAGTACTAAGGCCTCGGTGGCGGCGAAAGATTACGGTAGTCCAAGACCATCCTCGTCCGCCGCCATGCGTTCTCGAGCATGACGCTGAGCCCAAACTTCCCCAGTGATTCCCTCACATCCTTCGCCCTCGCCAGAGGCTATAATCCTTCCCCATGAATCTCGAACAAAAAGTCGCCGAACTCAACAAACGGAACCAGCTCGCCGAAGACGGTGGCGGCGAAAAGCGCCGCGAGCGCCAGCATAAAGAGGGCAAGATGTCGGCGCGCGAGCGCATCGAATTCCTTCTCGACGAGGGCACGTTCGAGGAAACCGACAAACTCGTCACTCATCGTTGCAACGACTTCGGCATGAGCGAGCAGAAAATCTACGGCGACGGATTCATTACTGGCTATGGGCGGATCGAAGGCCGGCTGGTCTACGTTTTCGCCCAGGACTTCACGGTATTCGGCGGATCGCTGTCGGAGACCAACGCCGGGAAGATCGTCAAGATTATGGACTTGGCCGCGAAAATGGGCGCGCCCGTGATCGGCTTGAATGATTCCGGAGGAGCCCGCATCCAGGAAGGCGTTATGTCGCTGGCGGGCTATGCGGATATTTTTCTGCGCAACACGCTCTACAGTGGCGTCGTGCCGCAGATCTCCGCCATCATGGGGCCGTGTGCGGGAGGGGCGGTTTATTCCCCCGCCATCACCGACTTCGTCCTGATGGTCGACAAGACTTCCTACATGTTCATCACCGGGCCCGACGTTATTAAAACGGTCACGCTCGAAGAAGTCACCAAAGACCAACTCGGCGGCGCCATGACCCACAACGAAACCTCAGGCGTGGCGCACTTTCTGGCGCATGACGATGCGGAATGCCTATCGATGGTGCGGGAGCTGTTGAGCTTTATGCCGTCGAACAACCTGGACGATCCTCCCCGCAAAGCTTGCACTGATCCCATTGACCGCGCCGACGCCGCTCTCGACAAGATTGTTCCGGCACAGTCGAACCAGCCTTACGACATCAAAGACGTGATCCACGCCGTGGTGGACGACGCTTACTTTTTCGAAGTGCAGGAACATTACGCGAAGAACATCGTCGTGGGATTCGCTCGCCTCGATGGCCGTCCCGTCGGCATTGTCGCCAACCAGCCGTCGGTGCTGGCCGGAACGCTCGACATCAATGCCTCGGTGAAAGGCGCGCGCTTTGTCCGCTTCTGCGATTGTTTCAACATTCCCCTGGTAACGTTTGAAGATGTTCCGGGATTTCTGCCGGGCACCGCGCAGGAGTACGGCGGAATCATCAAGCACGGAGCGAAGCTGCTGTTTGCGTTCGCGGAGGCTACGGTGCCGAAGGTCACCGTGATCACACGCAAGGCCTACGGCGGCGCATATTGCGTGATGGCCTCCAAACACATTCGCACCGACGTGAATTACGCCTGGCCCACAGCCGAGATCGCCGTGATGGGGCCGGAGGGCGCCGTAGACATCGTCTACAAGCGCGAACTGGACGCAGCCGCCAACCGCGAGCAACTGCGCCGCGAGAAGATCGACGAGTTCCGCGACCGCTTTGCCAATCCCTACGTGGCCGCCGATCGCGGCTTTGTGGACGCGGTCATCCAACCGCGGGAAACTCGGAAGAAGTTGATTCAAGCGTTAGCCATGCTTGAAACGAAGAGAGATAAGAATCCGCCGAAGAAGCATGGGAATATACCGCTGTAAGCAGTCTCCAACCGGAGAGACCAAATGAAAAAGGTTTTTGCTCTACTCGCATTGTGCTTCGTGGCTCTTCCTTTGTTCGCGCAGGATCCTGGCTCTTGGCTCTCCGACCTGCCGCAAGCGAAAGATTATCTTCAGCATCGCTCCTCCAGTTACGATCGCACTGGCGCCAACGCGGATTTCCGCACCATCGCGCCCAGCGAGACTCTGACTCTGCTCGACGAGAACGGGCCCGGACTCATCAGTCATATTTGGTTCACGATCGCGAGCGACGATCCTAATCATTTGAAAGCCTTGGTTCTGCGCATGTATTGGGACGGTGAATCGACCCCCAGCGTAGAGACGCCCGTGGGCGACTTCTTCGGGCTTGGACTCGGGCAGTATTACCTCTACCAGTCGCTGCCGCTGTCGGTCGGTGGTGACAAGGCTTTGAACAGCTTTTTCCCAATGCCCTTCCAGAAACATGCGCGCATCACAGTTACCAACGATGGCTCGCGCAAAGTCGATGCGTTTTATTTCAATATCGACTATCGCGCTTACAGCAAGCCCTTGCCGGCTGACCTGCTCTATTTTCACGCGCAGTACCGCCAGGCCGCGCCCGCGCACGGTTGGACGAACGATTGGCATTCGAACGGCGATCCGCTGGTCGATGGCAAGAAAAATCTGAACGGCGAAGGCAACTATGTCTGGATGGAAGCCACCGGACGCGGACACTTCGTAGGCGTGACTATGTCGGTGCTGCAGAATCAGGATGGCTGGTGGGGCGAGGGCGACGACATGTTTTTTGTCGACGGCGAGAGCAACCCGTCGATCAACGGAACCGGATCGGAAGATTATTTTCTGGGCGCATGGGATTTCGGGGGACACCAATTTTCTTACCAATTGTTCGGCGCTCCCGTGGTGGGGCAGGAAATGGCTGGCGGACGATGGTCGCTGTACCGCTTCCATCTCGACTCTCCAATCCCGTTCACGAAATCGCTGAGCGCGACCATCGAGCATGGGCACGCCAATCACCGCTCCGATAATTATTTCTCGGTCGCCTACTGGTACCAGACAGAACCGCATGCGCTGTTTCCAGCATTGCCGCCATTACAACAGCGGGTCCCAAGGATTTATGCAGTGGGCGGACCGGGAAACTCGGGAAGATAAAATCAGAAGCCTCGGCCACGGATTCGCACGGATCTACACGGATTCATCTCGGCGCCAATTGAATTGGAGCCGGCGTGGTTAGAGGCTAGAAGCTAGAAGTTTTTAACCGAGAACTGAGAACTGAGAACTGAGAACTGACAGCTGACAGCTCCAAAAATTAAGAGTTCCGAGGTAATGTAAGGTCCATTCGTCTCGGCCAGTAGCTCGCGTTTGACCCTTGCTCGACCTGCTCTCGCTGCTTCCCTTGCGGGCGCTGCGCGCGAT
>DASSRO010000357.1:0-29178 GCA_035701745.1 Candidatus Sulfotelmatobacter sp.
CCTTGTCATTGCGTCCGGCATTGTTCACCAGGGCATCGATTCGTCCGAAGTTCGTCACGGTTTGCTCGACAGACTTCGAGCAGTTCTGGGCGGTCGAGAGATCGACGCTGACGAGTTCGCAAGAGTCGCCACGCGCCTTGAGTTCCGTTTTCAAGTGGCCGCCGGCTTCGCCGTCGCGGTCCACGATTATGGGGATCGCTCCTTCCGCGGCGAAGGCACGAACAATGGCTGCGCCGATCCCCTTCGCGCCGCCGGTGACGATTACGACCTTGTCCTTCAGTTGAAGATCCATGCCCTAGCCTCGGAGATTGAAGAAGCCGCCGTCGATGGGATAGTCCACGCCGGTGATAAAAGCGGCTTCGTCCGAACACAGGAACAAGGCCAGGGCCGCGACTTCCGCGGGCTCCGCCATTCGGCCAATGGGCTGTGCGGTTGCCAGCTTTTCGAACATCTCCTGTTCATGCTCAGGATAATTGTTGTGCAAATAGTCGTCGACAAATGGAGTGTGCACCCGCGCCGGCGAAATGCAATTGCAACGGATGTTGTGGGCGAGATAGTCGCGGGCGACGGAATACGTCATGGCAACAACGGCGCCTTTGCTCATCGAATAGGCAAAGCGATCTGGGAGGCCCGCTGATCCAGCAATGGATGCCAGGTTCAGAATCACTCCACCGCCGGAGTTCTTCATGTGTCCCACGACTGCGTGCATACAGTTGTAGAAGCCCTTGATGTTGACTCGAACGACGCGATCGAAGTCTTGCTCGGGCGTACTCTCGACCGTGCCGATGTGAGAGATGCCTGCGTTATTGATCAGAAGGTGGACGCGCGCGCGACCAAATAATTCTTCAAAGGTAGCCGTGACCTTGCTCTGGTCAGTCACATCGCAAAGGTGCGATGACGCTGAGCCCCCTGCAGCAGCGATTTGCTTGCACGTTGCAGATGCCGCCGCTTCATTTACATCGAGAATGCGAACAACAGCACCGTGCTCCGCGAATCGCAAGGCGATAGCTCGCCCAATACCGCTGCCACCGCCCGTAATGACGGCAACTTTGCCGTCCAGGCGAAAAGCCGGTGTCTTGATCGCGTTGTTGGTCAGAGCGAAACGCCTCGTTTCCAGGGAATGAAATCTTCCTGCGCTTTCTGCTCAGCTTTCGTTCGGACTTCGCCGCTTGCGACTTTGACAACCAAATCCAGAATGGCTTGACCCATCTGTTCGATGGTTTTTTCCCCGGTGACAATGGTGCCTGTATCGATGTCGATAATGTCGTGCATACGCTCCGCCAAAATGGAGTTAGTTGAGAGTTTCACGACCGGAGCGATCGGATTGCCGGTAGGAGTGCCAAGCCCAGTTGTGAATAGCACCACGCTGGCTCCGGCGCCGACTTGCGCCGTTACGCACTCCACGTCGTTGCCCGGAGTGCATTGCAAATTGAGTCCGGGCTCGATCGAATATTCGGGATAGTCGAGAACGGCGGTGACGGGAGATGTTCCGCCCTTTTTGGCCGCTCCCGCGGATTTCATCGCGTCGGTCAAAAGTCCGTCCCGCATATTGCCCGGCGAAGGATTCATGTCGAAGCCGGAGCGTACGGCAGCGGCGCGGGCAGCATAGTCGCGCATCAACTGAATGAAGCGATTGCCGACCTCCTGATTTTTGCCGCGATCGATGAGTCCCTGCTCGACGCCGCACAATTCGGGAAATTCAGAGAGGATAGTTCGGGCGCCCAGCGCAACGAGCAGATCGGAAGTGTGTCCAATAGCGGGATTGGCGGAGATTCCGGAGAAGCCGTCCGAGCCTCCACATTTCAGCCCCACGCACAAATTGCCAAGCGATGCGGGCGTGCGCTGAGATTTGTTGGCTTCGACCAGCCCCAGGAAAGTCTGTCGAATCGCGTCGATCATCATCGCCGCTTCCGAGCCGCTGCGCTGCTGCTCGAAAATGAACAAAGGCTTGCTGAACTTGGGGTCGCGCTGGCGAATTTCTTCACGAAGAATTCCAACCTGCGCATGCTGGCATCCCAGGCTGAGGATTGTGGCACCAGCGACGTTGGGATGGTGAATGTAACCGGCAATCAGGCCGCACAGATTGTGGGAATCTTCCCGCGTGCCTCCGCATCCGCCGTCGTGAAGCAGGAAGCGCACGCCATCGATTTTCTCGAAAAGCGGGTTGCGTTCCGCCGGCGGTGGATCTGTGGCCGAGGCGTTTACATCGTTGTCTCCGAGCCTTCCTTCACGATATAGCTTTGCCAATTCGGCGACTTGGCGGCGGTACAGCTGAGGCGAGGCGAATCCCAGTTCTTCTTCGAAGGCCTGCTTCAGTACCTGTATATTTTTGTTCTCGCAAAAAACCAGGGGGATGACAAGCCAGTAGTTTCGCGTGCCCACCTGGCCGTCAGCGCGGCGATATCCGAGGAAAGTCTGCTGCTTCCATCGCGACACATCAGGCGGCGGCCAGCGAAATTCGCCCGACTGCTCGTGAAACGGAGCGGCCTGGTGTTGGAGATTGGAAGTTGTCAGCAGTTCGCCAGCCGCAATCGGCTTAACGGCTCGGCCTACAAGAACGCCATACATGACGATCTCGTCCCCGGTATTCAGCGCATGCATGGCAAATTTGTGCTTGGCGGGAACATTGTGAGTCAATTTGTAGGATTTGCTCTGGAACTCAACTAGGGCGTCGGTCTTCAGGTCGCCGAGCGCTATCAGGACATTGTCGCGGGGATCGAGTTGGAGAAGGCGCGGATGCATCGCAGTCGGAGCGACGGCCTGTTTTGCCCGGCTATTGTAAAACATCAGCCGTGACTCGCTTCCTGCCGACGTTGAGCTTTGCCAGACCAACAGCCTTGGGCGGCTGTCTCCACACCCAGACCTTTCAAGGTGTGGTTAGTCTCCAAAAACGCTCTGCGTTGCCGCCTAGAACGCGATCCATGCAGTCGGGCCTTTTCTGGATCAGATAGTCTTTTATGACGCTGACAGCCTTAACATACGAAGCCGCGACCAGGCACACGGGCCAGTCTGAACCAATCATCAGTCGATCTGGGCCGAAGCATTCGAAGGCGACGTCGAGGTACGGGATGATCTGATCCGGTGTCCAGCGCTGCCAGCCGGCTTCGGTGACTAATCCCGACAGTTTGCAAAAGACATTGGGAAACGCGGCCAGCCGGGCGATCCCCTGCGCCCACGCTTCGATTTCACCGTTTTTGATCGGCGGCTTGGCAAGATGATCAAGAACGAAACGCTGCCGCGGAAATCGCTCCACGAATTCTGCGGCCACCGGAAGATGCTTCGTATAGATCAAGATGTCGTAGGCGAGGTCGAATTCTTCGAGAACCGAGATGCCGCGCAGAAAATCAGGCTGCAGCAGGAAGCGATCGTCAGGCTCGCTTTGGACAATGTGACGAATGCCCACAAGTTTCCGATTGCGGGTCAGGTCCTTCAACTGCGTGCGAATTTCTGGAGAACGGAGGTCGACCCAGCCCACTACACCAACTATCCACGGATGCTGGGCCGCCAAATCGAGAAGCCAGCCAGTCTCCTGCAACGTCTGCCTCGCCTGAATGGCAACGGAGCTATGAAAAGAATTGCCTTCGATCTCGGGCAACAGATCTTCGGGCAGAAAATCGCGGCGGAGCGACGGCATCGAGTCGTCGATCCATTCGTATTCGGCGGGATTGTAATGCCAAAAATGCTGATGAGCATCAATGCGCATGGTGTCGTGCCCGCGATTCATCGTGATTGCGCGGGGCAACTACGACTGAGAGCCACTGGAATTTTCGAGGGGAAGAATTAGGCTCGCAATTGTCGGCAATAGTGTCATGCTGAGACGGCTTTTGTCGATGCAACCGTGGGCGCCCGCATCGAGTGCGCGGGTCAGCAAGACTGCTGGATCATGCTGGCTCATGATCAAGATCTTGGCGGAGGGTACTTTTTCGCGAAGCAGACGAGCCGCGTCAAGTCCGTTCAAGCCGGGCATGCTTACGTCTAAAAGGATCACGTCAGGGATGACTTGCGCGGCGATCTGAATGGCCTCCTCCCCATCCTTAGCTTCGCCGCAGATTTCCCACTCAGTCATTGGCGCCAGAATACTCTTGACACCGCGGCGGACCCATTCGTTGTCGTCGGCAAGCAAAATTCGCATCGATGGCGGGGATTGCCCCTAGCACAAAGATTATCATCCGGCGCGCTCGGCGGGTGGGCGGAGGAAAGTCGAAAGGACAAGTCGGGAAAGTCGGCCCTGCTCCCGCCAGGGAGGGCGGCAAAAAAAACACAGCCATCAGTTGTCTCGGTAAAGGCTCTCCGCATCCAAGGTTAGTCGTTTCACGAATTTTGCGGAGGAGAGCCCTGTCTATTCGCATTGAAGATTACGCCATGATTGGCGACTGCCACACGGCAGCCCTGGTTTCAATACAAGGTTCAATCGATTGGCTTTGCCTCCCCTATTTTGACTCCCCTGCCTGTTTCGCTTCACTGGTCGGAACGGAGGAGAACGGCCATTGGTCGATCACCCCGATGGAACAATTGCGCACCACGAGCCGCTGTTACCGCGACGGTTCGCTAATTCTCGAGACCACCTTTGAGAGTGCGGGGGGATCGGCGAAGTTGATTGACTGCATGGTGCTTCGCGACGGATCGCCCGTTCTTGTCCGCCAAGTCGTGGGCCTTAGTGGTCAGCTTCGCATGAAGATGGAACTGGTGATCCGTTTCGACTACGGCTCGGTGGTGCCTTGGGTTCAGAAAATCGATGGCGGAATTTCTGCCATTGCCGGCCCCGACATGATCCGGCTGCGGTCGAACGCCCCATTGCACGGGGAAAACATGACAACAGGGTCCGAGTTTACCGTCGCAGAAGGGCAGAGAGTCACATTCGATCTAACCTGGTATCCCTCCAACGAGTCGGAACCACTGGAGGTAAATGTGGATGCGGCAATTCAGAAAACTGAAAGATGGTGGCGAGCATGGTCGGATCGCTGTTCGTACCGGGGAAAATGGCGCGAGGCGGTAGTGCGGTCGTTAATTACGCTAAAGGGCTTGACCTTTCTACCCACGGGAGGAATCGTGGCGGCGCCTACAACTTCGTTGCCGGAACTCATCGGCGGGGTGCGGAACTGGGATTACAGGTTTTGCTGGGTGCGGGATGCGACCCTCACTTTGCAGTCTTTGGTGAGTGCCGGATATCTGGACGAGGCGCGAGACTGGCGAGAATGGCTTTTGCGAGCCGTCGCGGGCAGCCCGTCGGAACTCAATATTCTTTACGGCTTGCGAGGGGAACGCAGGTTAACTGAACTGGAACTGCCGTGGCTGCAGGGATACGAAAAATCCGCGCCAGTCCGCACCGGCAACGCCGCTTATAAACAGTACCAATTAGATATTTTTGGCGAGGTTGTCAACACACTCTTTATGGCGCGGGAAGCGGGTCTGGGACCTGCGAAACACACTCGCCAGGAGGTCGCGCTGGCAATGCTGGAATTTCTAGAGACCGGCTGGGAGCGGCCTGATGAAGGCATTTGGGAGGTACGGGGCCCGCGCCGGCATTTTGTCCACTCGAAGATGATGGCCTGGGTCGCGGTTGATCGTCTGGTCCGCTCCGCGGAAATGGGCCGCTTTGCAACAGATGTTCCGCGCTGGCGAAAGCTTCGTGACGCCATTCACGAGCAGGTTTGCCGGCAGGGATTCGATCCAGAACTGAATTCCTTTGTGCAGTATTACGGATCCAAGCACCTGGACGCCAGCATTTTGATGATGCCTTTAGTCGGCTTTCTGCCGGCGGACGACGCGCGGGTAATCGGCACTGTAAAAGCCATCGAAACCCATCTCATGCGGGATGGTTTTGTCGACCGATACACGCAGGACCCGGAGGTGGATGGCATACCGCACGGAGAAGGCGCTTTTCTGGCCTGCTCTTTCTGGCTGGCGGACAATTATGAACTGCAGGGGCGGCACGAAGACGCAGTGCGGATGTTTGAGCGCCTGCTGGCAATCCGGAATGATGTAGGCTTGCTGGCCGAAGAATATGACTCATTCGGCAAGCGCCAGCTTGGAAATTTTCCGCAAGCTTTTTCGCACGTCGGTCTAGTGAATACGGCTTTCAATTTGATGCCACGATCGCGGTCAGTTGTAGTCCGCGAGAAGGCTGTTGCCGATTCGCGTTAAGCTGCTAAGGTTGGACAATCTGGCCGGGTGTTGGACGCACTTGCTCATTCCGGATTGCCGATGAGTCCCACCCTCCGCCCAGCGCCTTAACTAAAAGGACCGACGTGACCATTTGCTGACCGAGCAATTGCGTCGACAAACGCTGGTTCGAAAGCAGAATAGATTGTGCAGTGATGACATCGAGGAACGTAGTCAGGCCGCCAACATAACGATCATTGGCGATGTCGAGAGCTCGATGCGCGTCGGCGACCGCCGCATTCTGAGTTTCAGCGGCGCGTGACAAAGAATCGAGTCCTGACAGGCTGTCTTCGACTTGCTGAAATGCGGTGAGCGCCGATTGCCGATAGTTGGCCACCGACTCTTCATAGGCGGCTTGCGCGACGGCCAGATTGGCGCGATTGCGCCCGCCGTTAAAAATCGGTTGCAGTAAGTCTCCTCCCAGCGACCAAAAGCTGCTGGACGCGCTAATCAGCGATCCTACGCTGATACTCTGGAATCCGCCGCTGCCTGAAATCGTGAATTGCGGATAGAAGGCGGTACGCGCAACTCCCACGAGCGCATTCTCATTGGCCATCGCGCGCTCAGCAGTCGCCACATCGGGACGTCGCTCGATCAGATCAGAGGGCACTCCCAAGGGTACGGGCGGCGGAACCGCGTGCAGCGCTGCGACCGGCACCGTAAATGCCGAAGCAGGATTGCCGGTGAGGGCAGCGATGGCGTGTTCGAACTGCGCACGCTGCTGCTGTAGAAGGTAAAGTTGCGTGACCGTTGAATCCAGCAGAGTTTGCTGTTGCGCGACGTCCAGTCCTGAGGCAACCCCGCCCTCATGACGGTGGTTTACCAGAGCCAGGCCTTGTTGCTGAATGGTGACCGATTCCTGGACGACTTGTGATTCGGCATCAAGTTCCCGCAAGCTGAAGTAGTCGGCGGCGAGTTCCGCGGTCAAAACGAGTTGAACGTTTTGCAGATCGGCGGCTGTGCCTTGCAGTCTTGCGTTGGCAGCCTGCAGATTCTTGCGGTTCCTTCCGAAGAGATCGACTTCATAGTTCAGAGCAAAGGGAATCTCGTATACGTTCTGCGTGAATGACGGGGTCGCGTTTGCCACCTGCGGGCGATTTGCGGAATACCGAATGCGCTGTGCGCTGGGATCCGCAGCTAGCGCAGGAAACAGCGCAGCCGAAGCCACTCGCGCCAGAGAACGAGCCTGGTTGAGACGATCCTGGGCGGCAACCAGCGATTGGTTTGCAGCGAGTAGCTGCTTTTCGTAACTACTAAGCTCATCGTCGTGGAAAATCTCCCACCACGCGCCCTTAGGGATACCATCTTTGGGCGCTGCCTCGCGCCATGGGGCTTCCGTTTTCCATGCAGGCGGGGCCTGGACCTGGGCCCGCTGATACTTTGGGCCTACGGTGCATCCTGCCATCCATACGCTCGCTCCGAGCGCTGCGGCTACCGGCCATTTCATGAACGCTTACCCTCAGGGGCAACATTCACTTTCTGTCCGTTCTCCAGCGAATCGGAGGGATTGATGATGACTCGGTCTTCCAGGCTTACTCCGCCTAAAATCTCCAGCGTGGTGCCGTAGTCGCGGCCAATCGTGATAGGCCGCAATTGAACTTTATTGTCTGACCCCACGACTGCCACTTGCGCTCCCTCCTGTCGAAAGAGCATGGCGTTGACCGGAACTGTGACTTTTTGCGTGTTGATTTTCGGAGCAAAATGCACTTCGC
Organism: Candidatus Sulfotelmatobacter sp.; assembly: GCA_035701745.1. Taxonomy (GTDB): domain Bacteria; phylum Acidobacteriota; class Terriglobia; order Terriglobales; family Acidobacteriaceae; genus Sulfotelmatobacter. The sequence continues at coordinate 7,875 of DASSRO010000357.1, forward strand.
CAAACGAGCCGCGCAGCAGATGGCCGTCCTTATTCGGAACATCCACTTCGGTCAGCAGAGTGCGCGTCGCAGGATCAATCGCGTCGGCAGTGCGCGCCACTGTGCCTTTGAACTTCTGCCCGGGAATTTCCTGCAGCGTGATGTAGGCCTGCATCCCGTTTCGGATCGCGGGCGAATAGGCTTGGGGAACGTTGGTGAATACGCGGATTGGATCGACCTTGGCAAGGATGAACAGTTCCACTCCTCCAGATCCCGCGTTAATCAGCGCCCCAGGATCAACGTTGCGTTTCACCAGCACGCCGGAAAACGGAGCGTAAACATGTTTAAAAGATTCCAGTTGCTCAAGGCGGCGCACGCTGGCATCGGCGGCGGCCAAGTTGGCTTGAGCCTGCTGGTAGGCGCTCGACTGGGTGTCAGCTTCCTGTTGAGAGACGGAATCGGTCTTGCGAAGATTCTGCCAACGATCGGCGGAAATTTTCGCCAGGTCGCGTTGCGCCACAACCTGCTGACGTGTGGCGCGCGCCTGCGACAGTTCCTGATCGACTTCAGGAGTATCGATGTCCGCCAGGAGTTCGCCTTTTTCCACCCGGCTGCCAATGTCCTTGTACCAGTGCAGCAAATATCCGCTGGTGCGAGCGTAGATGGGCGATTCCTCGTAGGCTTGCAGCGATGCCGGGAGCACAAGTTCCTCATCAGCGGCTTCAGCCGTGGGATGCACAACGGAAACAGTAGGCACCGCATCGACCTCGGTTTCCTTGGCCAGCGCGTGCCCGGCGCGAATGCGGCTCACCATGCTGACGGCGCCGCTCAGGGTCAGCAACACTACTACTAACACGACAATAATTACCGCTTTGCGCGGCGGCGCCGGCGGCAACTGCGGCGGTGGCGTCACTTGTGGAGGAGCGTGGTGCGAACCCTCGGTTGTATCTGTCGTTTGTGGCTGCGTCTGCATGATTGCTTGCTCGATTTCCTTATGTAGTCTGGAATGATCAAAGACCGCTTAACTCTCTCTCCCGCGCTTCGCGCCGGCTATGAACGATGGCGAAGACGCAAGGCACAAAGAACAATGTTGCCACAGTCGCGAACATAAGGCCGCCGATAACCGCTCTGCCCAGGGGAGCGTTTTGCTCACCGCCTTCTCCCAGGCCCAGCGACATGGGAAACATGCCGATCACCATGGCCAGAGCGGTCATAAGGACGGGCCGAACGCGAGTGTAACCTGCCTCCAGGGCGGCCTGCACGGCCTGTACCCCCGCCTGCATCCGGTCACGGGCAAACGATACCATCAGGATGGAATTGGCAGTGGCTACGCCCATGCACATAACCGCACCGGTCAGAGACGGTACGCTCAAAGTGGTGTGCGTGAGCAGGAGAATCCACGCGATTCCAGCCAGTGCGCCAGGCAGAGCCGTGATGATAACGAAGGGATCGAGCCACGACTGGAAGTTCACCACTATCAGGAAATAGACCAGCAGAATCGCGCCCAGCAGGCCAATTCCCAAGCCAAAGAATGACGACCGCATAGTCTGTACTTGCCCGCGAACCACAATTTGCGATCCCCGCGGCAGATGATGCATGAACGGTTGCAGGACTTTCATCGTGTCTTTGGCCACGGCGCCCAGATCGCGTCCTTGCGTGCTGGCGTATACGTCTATTACTGGCTGCACGTTGTAGTGCGATACGACGGCCGGCCTCGACGTCGGCGCCAATCTCACCAGATTGCCCAGCACCTGCGAGTTAGGCACGGCAGGATTGTTGACCGGCATATCCATCAGATCCTGCAGCGATGTGATGCGGTACTGCGGCGATTGCACCGCGACCGAATAGGTGACGCCATTCTTCGGATTCAGCCAGAAAGCAGGCGCAGTCTGAAAACTGCCGCTTAAGGAAACCAGAACGCTCTGCGCGACGTCGCGGGGATTCATACCAACCTGGGTGACGAGATCCCGATCCATCTCAAGATGTAAAGTTGGCAGGCCCAGCATCTGCTGCACATGCACGTCCGCCGTCCCAGGGACGTGGCGCAACTGGTTCGCAATCTGCTGCGCAATTCCATAATTGCTCTGCATATCGGCGCCCACCACCTGGATATCAATCGGCGCGGGCAATCCGAAATTCAGAATCTGGGTGACGATGTCGGCCGGCTGAAAAAAGAACTCCACTCCGGGAAAGTTTCGCGGCAGTTCCTGGCGCAACTGCTGTACGAGTTCTTCCGTTGAGCGATGATGCTTGGGATTCAGGCCCACCAGGATTTCTGCGTCGCTGGTGCCGATCACGCCCGAATTACTGTAGGACAGATTCACGCCGGAGTTTGGCAACCCAATATTGTCCAGGATATTTGCGATCTCATCCTTCGGCAGATTTTGATGCAGGTACTGCTCAACCTGATCGCAGAGGCGGGCCGTTTCTTCCACCCGCAAACCGGCGCGTCCTCGCAAGTGCAAACGGATGAGCCCGGCATCGACCGAGGGAAAGAAGTCTTGTCCCAGGAAGAACACCCATCCCAGGGATAAAAGGCAAAAGGCAAGAAACAAGCTGGCGAACAGTCCGCGATGATAGATGGCTGTTTCCAGAAGCTGGTAGTATCCGTTGCGGAAGCTGTCGAATTTATTTTCGAACCCGCGCTGAAAGCGGCCCATGAACGTCTTCGGCCCCGCCGCCTTATGCTCGTGCCCGCGCATGATGTACATGACCAAGGTGGGAATGAGCGTTCGCGAAAGAAAGTACGAGGCCAGCATGGCGAACACCACAGCCTCCGCCAGGGGCACGAAAAGAAACTTCGCCACCCCGGTCAGGAAGAACATGGGTACGAACACGATGCAGATACAAATCGTCGAGACGAAGGCGGGAACGGCAATCTGCGCCGCACCATCGAGAATCGCTTGCTTCATCTCCTTCCCTTGAGCCAGGTTTCGTTCGATGTTTTCGATTTCCACCGTGGCATCGTCCACCAAAATTCCGACCGCGAGCGCCAGACCGCCCAGCGTCATGATGTTAATGGTCTGTCCAAGCGCGTCGAGGATGAGGATTGAAACGAAGATGGACAGCGGAATCGAAATGGAGATAACGATGGTGGGGCGCCAGTCTCCGAGAAAAAGCAGGATCATCGCCGCCGTCAAAAGGGCGGCCGTGGCCGCCTCGAGAATTACACCGCGGATGGAAGCCCGAACGAACAGCGACTGATCGAACAACGGAGTAATCTTCATCTCCGGAGGAAGCGAATCGGCCGCGCGTTCAGCCATGGCCTTCACGCCCTCAACGATAGTGATCGTGGACGCGCTCCCTACTTTCAACATCGACATCAGCGCGCCGCGGACGCCGTCCATGCGGACGATATTGGTTTGGGGCGCGAAGCCGTCGCGGATGTGGGCCACATCGCGCATGTAGATCGTCGATCCATTCACGGTCTTGACAGGAAGCCCATTCAATTCCGCGATGGTCTGAGGATTTCCGTTCATCTCGACCTGGTATTCCAACGAACCGATCTTCGTGGTCCCGGCCGGAAGAATCAGGTTCTGCGAGTTGAGCGAGTTGACGATATCGTTGGGCGAAAGGCCGTTGGCCTGAAGCCGCGGAAGGTCGAGGTCCACCTGGATCTGGCGGATCTTGCCGCCGTAGGGATAGGGCGTCGCCGCGCCCTGAACCGTTGCCAGCTGCGTGCGCAGGAAGTTTTGGCCGAGATCGAAAAGCTGTTGTTCCGGCAACGTCTTGCTGCTCAGGCCCAATTGGACGATCGGCGTCGAAGAAGCCGAATAGGTGATGATCAGCGGCGGGACCGTCCCAGGCGGCAAGCCGCGAAGAATGGTCTGTGCCATCGCCGTCGTTTGCGCCAGGGCGGTTTGGATGTTCGCCGTCGGCTGGAAGAAAATCTTGATCACTCCAAAGCCGTTCAGCGACTGAGATTCAATATGTTCAATATCGTTAACGGTAACCGTGAATCCGCGCTCGGAGTTGGTGACGATACGATCCGCCATCTCGTCTGGGGCCATGCCTGTATAGCTCCAGACCACACTGATCACGGGAATGTTGATTTCCGGTAGAACGTCAACCGGCATGCGTAGTCCGACCAGCAGGGTCAGGAGGATTAAAACCAGCGCCATCACTACGAATGTGTAAGGACGTCTAAGGGCTAATGCAACAATCCACATTGATCCAACTGCTCTCCAACCCAGGTAGGGCGCACGGCGGGCCGCTCAGTCATCACCACGGTCAAACAGATGAAGCTGCGGGCCAAACCGATTCAACAGTATATGAGAATTGGCGGGCGATTCGGGCAGTAACACATTACTTTACAAAGTGCCATCTAAATTGCAGAGGTGCCCAGAGCTGGGAAAGCCCCTCCAATGCCGGTTTCGCGCCAGTCTTACTCACCGGCCCCAATCTTTTCCCCGCGCTTTAGGGTTCGGTCGAAGAAATCGGCGGTTGCGGCGTAAGCTCTCATCCAGTCCTGCCACCGAAGAAACCCGTGAATCTCATCCGGGATGATCAGTTGTTCGAAGGGCACGTGTTGTGCCCGCAGGCGCTGCACCAGGTCGACCGATTGGTTAAACGGCACGTTGCGGTCGTCGTCACCATGAATGAGCAGCACCGGCGACTTCCATGTGGTCACGTATGCATCTGGAGAAGACTCCCATGCCAGCTTGATGGCGGCGTCGGTGTCCGGTGGCCGCAGTGCCAGGTTGCCGAAATAAGGACGCTCCGTCAGAAACACGCTCCAGTCGTGCACACCGTGGAAATCGACGCCCGCCTTGAATAGATCAGAATTTCGGGCCAGCCCCATTGCAGTCAGGAAGCCTCCGTAGGAACCGCCCCACAATCCAACCTTATCGGCGTCAACTTCCGGAAGGGTTTGCAGGTATCTTCCCGCAGCCACTACGTCCTTATATTCCGCGGCGCCGCGCCAAATTGTGTTGGGGGCTTCGCGGAACGCGCGTCCGTACATCACTCCCAGGCGGTAGTTCACCGATAGCACGGCATAACCGCGGCTCGCCAAATATTGATTTTCCGCGTACGCGTTGTGGTAGTAGTCCATGTAGTGAAAACCGAGCATCATCTGGCGAATGGGACCGCCATGCATGAAAACAAGCCCGGGAACTTTGCCCTGCGCATTGCGGGGCAGAAAAAGCTGGCCGTGCAGCGTCATGCCGTCGTCGCTCTTGAAGATTACTTGTTTTGGCGTAACCAGCGAGGCGGAAGGGAAGTCGCTGGGCAACGCCTGTTGGGCGATCATCTCGCGGCCCTTGGCCGTCACTTCATACGGCATGGCGGGCGATGTTGCGCTCGATCCCAGGCAAAGAATACTTTTGCCATCCCCAGTTTGAACGGGGGACCACTCCATGGTTTCGCCGCTGGTGAGCGCCTGCGGTGGCGAACCGCCCGCGGTTGCCACACGCCACAAGTGCCGGCGGTCCACATCATTCGCGTTTGACGAATAAATGATCGAAGCTTTGTCCGCGCTGAGTTTGACGTGCTCTACGTCAAAGTCGCCGGGCGTGAGTAATGTGGGCGCACCTCCACTGGCTGATAGGGAATACAAATGGTTGCGTCCATCCTGCTCGGAACTAAATACAATTCGTCCGTCGGCGGCAAAGTTAAGGGAACCGTCCTCGGTAAGTTCGGGCAGCGAATCTTCCAGAGCCTCGCCGCTATTCCACAATTGCCGCCCTGCACCCGAGGCTGCATCCGCAATCCAGATTGACCACGGCTTTGAGCGCACAGGAATCAGCGGAAGCTTGTTCTCCGCTCCGGGCGTCCGCACAAAGACAATCGACTTTCCCTCGGGCGACCAGCGCGGCATGGAATCTTTATCCACGCTTGGCGCCAGGTAGCGGATCGAGTTGCGATCGAAGTCGTAAATTGCGATGAAGCTGTGATCACCGCGCTCGCTGACGAACGCAATATATTTTCCATCGGGCGACCACTTCGGTTCCGCCGATTCCCCGCGAACCACGGCCAACTCCTTGGCCGGTTGTTTGCCGTCGAGGCCGCAGAGCCACAACTTCTTTTTCGCCGACCATGTCGCGAACTTGCCATCGGGAGAAATTTCGATGTCTTCGCAGCCCTCGTCCCCGCAACCCATCTCGCCCAACAGGCGGGGAGTTGCGCGCCTGGCATCAACGTCCAATGCAAAGACCTGCTGCTTGGCGCCTTTCGTCGAGCTGTTGGGATTGGCGCTCTCCTGTGCCTCGTTCAATTCGCTGCCGAGTGCGTAGATCACCGTCTTGCCGTCGGGGGTTAGCCGCAGGCTGGAAATAGGCTGGCCGTCGTCCGCCGTGTAATGCGTGAACTGGCGAGCGGTATGCGCGAAATCGGGACCGTCCGCCACCCAAATGTTGCGGATTCCTTTCGCAACGAAAACCCATGCAACCCGGCTGCCGTGTGCAGCGGCCACAAGTTCGCCGGGAAAAGGCGAACTCATAATCTGCTCCAGCGTGAAGGCAGACTGCGCCGAAAGAACGGGCGCGAAAACGAGGACCAAAGCAAGAACGAACGGCGCGCGGGGTTTGGCGAATCGCATAGGCGGGTAGAGTATGCCACTCCAGGCTGCTCTGCCAATAGCGATCTTGTTTTTCGCTCCTTCCGCACTCAAGGTTCTCGTCCGGAAGTGTTGTATCATCTGGCATCATCCATTGCTCTGCACTGGGCATTGCCGTGAGTCGCGTTGGTATGAAACACAATCGGGAATTGTTGCGGAGCCTTCCCAAGGTTCTTTTGCACGAGCATCTGGACGGAGTGCTGCGGCCGCAAACCGTGATTGAGTTGGCGAAGGACGCGAACTATGCGCATCTGCCGACAAACGATCCAGATGCCCTTGCCCAGTGGTTCTTTCGAGGTGCGAATCAAGGCAGCCTGGCCAAATATCTGGAGGGATTCGCCCACACCATCGCGGTGATGCAGAGCGAGGAGGCTCTGCAGCGCGTCGCCTACGAACAAGCCGAGGATCTGAGTCGAGATGGGATCGTGTATTTCGAAACCCGCTTTGCGCCTGTCTTCCATACCCAGAAGGGACTCACCCATCAGCAGATTGTCTCTGCCGTGCTGAAAGGTCTGGACCGCGGACGAAAAGATTTCGGAATCTCGTCCGGCTTAATCATCTGCGCAATGCGCAACATGAATACATCGCTGGAGATGGCGGAACTGGCGGTTGACTTTCGCGCGCGTGGCGTTGTCGGCTTCGATCTCGCAGGCGAGGAGGGCGGCTATCCGCCCAAGAAACATGTGGACGCCTTTCATTATATTCAGCGCGAGAATTTCAATATCACCATTCACGCCGGCGAAGGCTACGGAAAAGAATCCATCTGGCAGGCAATTCAGTATTGCGGCGCGCACCGCATCGGTCACGGTACGCGCCTGATTGAAGATATTGCCGTGGTGGATGGCAAGGCAGTGAAGTTAGGAGATCTGGCCCAGTACGTTCTCGACAAACGCATCCCATTGGAGATATGCCTTCTCAGCAATGTCCACACGGGCGCAACTCCGAGCCTGGCCGAGCACCCGTTCCGGATCCTTTATCAGGAAAAATTTCGGGTCACCTTGAACACTGACAACCGGCTGATGAGCAATACGACAATGACCCAGGAATTTGAAGCGGCTGCAAACACTTTTGGCTTGACCGTGGATGACTTTGAGAAGATTACGATCAATGCGATGAAGAGCGCGTTTCTCCCGTACAAGGAGCGCCTGAAGTTTATCTATTCCGCGATCAAGCCGGGGTACGCTAAGCTTCGCGGAGCAGCGGGTGCGAAGCCATCTTGACGACCTGCCGCGAATAGCTCGCTCTGATTTCGTGCAAGGTAATAAATTCGCTCGCACCTGCACCAGCAAGCATCTCGGCTTATGCCAACGTTCCGCGAGCATCTCCTGCGTAGACGCGACTTGTCGGACATTACCGAATGACTTTAAGCCAACACATGGACAATCCTTTCATGGCGCGCGCTATCCACTTATCGATGGAGAATGTCCAGTCGGGGCGCGGCGGCCCCTTCGGTGCAGTTGTCGTGAAGGATGGTGCCCTCATCGGTGAAGCGGCCAACCAAGTCACGTCCATGAACGATCCGACCGCGCATGCGGAAGTGCTCGCCATCCGTGCCGCTTGCAAAAAACTAGGCACGTTCGAACTTGAAGGGTGCGAAATTTACACATCGTGTGAGCCCTGCCCGATGTGTTTCGGTGCAATCTATTGGGCCCGCCTGTCACGCGTGTACTATGCGAACCTCCATGCCGACGCCTCAAAAATCGGGTTTGACGATACTTTGATCTATCGCGAGATCGCCCTGCCGCATTCCAGGCGCAAAATTCCGATGGTTCAGATGATGCGCGAACAGGCGCTGGCCGCGTTTCGTGCGTGGCAAAACAAGCCGAACAAAATTGAGTACTAAGCCAACGGTTGTGCTTTACTGCTGCCGCAAAGCCGGCATCGGAACCGGAATAGAGAAAGCCGTTGCTGCTCCTCCCATTCCGTTTTGACAGCTGTTTGGCGGGAACGTGCACCCCGTCCCATTCCCCTGGCACCCGGCCGCCCAGAACATGTAGCCGAGCATGCCCGCACTTGTTCCAGCCCCCGCCGGGGCCAGGTTCTCCACGAAACTTGCCGCCGTGTTTTGGTCGGAGTTGCTGAAGTTGTCGCAATTGGGATCTGCGCCGATTAGCCACAAACTCCCCGTCAGTTTTGCCGGAGCTTGAGGCGGCACCGATCCGGACACACCATCGACGTGCTGCTGCCAGCCCGTCTCGAGCGTGGCAACACTTGTCTTCTGCGAGGCCACCATGGCGTTGGCGTAATCCAGCACCGGCGCACTTGTCTTCAACCAGTTGTTGACCGCATAGTTCGCCAGCTTAGTCAGGTAAAGATCGTTATTGCCCAGGTCAATCGTCAACCGCGCGGCAAATTTCGACCCCGTCGCGTCGTATGGGATCACCGATCGATAGGCCGTCACAAACTGCTGCAGCCCCGTAAGGTTCGGGCTGCTGCTGTTTTCATAATCGATTTCCATCCCCACTCCGAACTGTATCGCCGCATTCGCGGCGTTGATTCCGAGTTGCGTCGGATTCCCAGACAGAGCCTTATCCCAGTTCTTCCGATAACTGGCTCCTCCAATGGACATCATTACTCGGACGCCCCGGCTCTGGAAATAACTGATCACCGCTGCGTTCATGCCAACCGGAATTCCATTCGTGTCGCCCCCGTCGGTGGTTAGATTCATGAGCTTCACCGGGTCGACAAAGCTCAGCACAACCAGGTTCACCGATGGTTGATACGTTCCATTCATGTCGCGGTCGATCAACCAACGATTGTCGGCGTCGAAGGTTGTCATGTTGGGCACCGACGCCCAGCTGCAGCCATCGGTGTAGCAATGCCATGCGCCATAAATCTGCATCTGCGTTTGAGCTTCCATGGGAAGGGTTGCGAAGAGAGCTGCAAGGACGACGGTCGAAAACGTCAGGGAAACCTTTGACCATTGCATGATGCTTCCCCTATCGGCTGAATTTAGGATTGGCGGCTTCCTCGAAAGAGGCGTTTTGAAGGAAATTCCGCCGATCGGGCCAATTTTGTATACCGGCGATTACATCGTGTCAATCGGGAAAAATGGAGTCCTGATTTAGCCATAAGAATTCCTGGGCACGTCAGTTACGGCGAGTTCCGCAGCGACTGCCCCTTTCCGGGGTTGACGCGACAGCTGGCATGCTGAGGTTCTCGAGACGGTATTTGGACAGTCGCTGCCAGCCGATGGTCTCAAACGCAGACTTTCTTTTCGCAATTAATAACAGAGGAGGGATACCCAGCTCAAAACACATGGATTTTAAGAGCGACCGCCGTGGAACGAGAGATGCAATAAGAAGAATTCGGACCGCGATCGATAATCGCGACCTGCCGGGCACTATGCGAAAGTCGATCTAAGTCAGGTATCAAGGGAGGCACTCAGTGACTGATCAAAGCGAAAATAAGTCCGGGGCAGATCTGTCGAGAAGGAATTTTTTGGGCGTTGGCTCTTCCGCGCTGGCAACAGCAGCGTTGGCTGGAATCGCCGCGCACGCCCAGGAAGTTCAAGATACACGGAAAGCAGAAAAGGATACTTCTGCAAGCAATCCGGGACAGGAAAACAAGCCGCTACTGGACGAGAACCCCAGTTCAAACATGCCTCCCCCAACCGATCATGGCGACATTGGTCCGGTCTGGTACTCCTTTGATTTGGTGCACAAACGCGTGGAGGAGGGTGGTTGGACCCACGAAGTGAACTCGAAGGTGCTGCCAACCTCAACCGATCTGGCCGGCGTGAACATGCGGCTCACGGTCGGGAGCTTTCGCGAACTTCACTGGCACACCGCAGATGAGTGGGCGATCATGCTCGACGGCAACGCCCGGGTCACGGTCATGAACCCCGACGGCACGATGTTTATCGACGACGTGAGCAAGGGCGATCTGTGGCTCTTTCCCGCCGGCTTTCCCCATTCCATTCAGGGTCTTCGTCCGAATGGTTGCGAGTTTTTGCTGGTGTTCGATGAAGGCGACTTTTCGGAGGACGGCACCTTCCTTCTCTCCGAGACTATCGCCCACACGCCACGGAACGTTCTGGCCAAAAATTTCGGCCTCGACAAGGAAACTATCGCGAAAATCGTGAGAAAAGAGGAGCTTTACATTTTCCCCGCCGATCTGCCTCTATCTCTCGCGCAAGACAAAGCGGCGATTGGAGGACAACGCGTGGAATCTCCGATCAAGTACACGTTCAAGATGTCGACTATGGCTCCCACGCGGAAAACCACGGGAGGCGAAGTTCGGATTGTGGATTCGCGGAATTTCCCTGTCACCAAAAATGTCGCTGCGGCGCTCGTTACTCTCAAACCCGGAGCCTTGCGTGAGTTGCACTGGCATCCCAATGCCAGCGAGTGGCAGTTCTGGCTGGCAGGCAAAGGTCGCATGAGCATCATCATGAATGAGGGACGAGCTCGCACCATGGACTTCAATGCCAACGATGTGGGCTTTGTTCCCCGGGTTGCAACCCATTACATCGAAAATACCGGCGACACCGATTGCACTTTTCTGGAAATGTTCAAGGCCGATCAGTTTGTCGACGTCTCGCTGAATAACTGGCTCAGGCGTCTGCCGCCGGAAGCTGTGATGGCCCACATGAATCTCAACCAAGAGCAGATTGCGAGAATCCCTTCGGAAAAGGAACTCGTGATTGCAGGATAAGCCGTAGCATCGCTGGGCAAGGGCAGTACCAGACGAACGCAGGCGTAACAGGATCCGCGCATACATGGCGGCCTAAGATCCGCTGTGCGACGTGGGGCTTGGATGGCCTCGCTGCCTCGAAAAATTCTGAATAGCGGGTTCGACCGCGCTGCTGACTGCCCCCCATAATACGGCTGAGGAACCCAGCATTCCCAAGGCCACGCGAACGACGGGGAACTCGCTACCCTGCAGCACCGCCTCCACTTCGTGCAATAAAACCGGATGGTTCCCCACTTCTCCGCCCAGCAGAATGACGCTTGGATTGAGAATCAGCGCCAAGTCCAGAATTGCGTCGGCCAGAATGGCGGCGCGTTGTTGCAAGATCCTCTGTGCCTGCGCATTGCCCGCACCGGCAAGGTCCCAAACTTCTGCCGCGGAACTTACCCGCCTGCGAATTTTCGGCGATTGACTGCTGCGCCAACTCTTCAAAATGCCTGACGTGGAAAGCGTTTTTTCAAGCTCACCATAAGTATGAATTGCCGGATGCTTTCTGGAAACAGCAGGAACCCGCAAATATCCGATTTCGCCAGCTGACCAGCTTGAGCCTCGATGAATGCGACCACCCAGGAAAATTCCAGCCCCAACTCCTTCGCCAATAGTGACAAACACGAAGTCTCTTTCACCCTTCGCTGCTCCACGATGGAATTCGCCCGCGGCCGCGAGGTTGGTGTCGTTATCGACTACTACCCGGCACTTTAACTCCCGGATAAGCATCGGCCCCAACGCAACGTTGTTCCAATTCTGCAGGGCGCTGAGAGCGACCACCGTTCCTTCATCGACATTCACAATCGCCGGGACGCCAACAGTCAAGGTGGCCAGTTGGTTTCCCTTAAGCTTTCTTGCGCGGAGCAGGTTCCGCACTTCCTTGCTGATTTGCTGGCAGATCCGTTGCGGCGTGGATCGTGATCTGGCAATCGGAATCTCCGAGTGGGCCAACTCTCTTCCGTTCAGGTCGGCCAAAAGAAAACGAAGGGTATCGCGAGTAATTTCCACTCCCGCAACGCAACCATGTTCCGCCTTAAACCGCAAAATGTCTGGCGGTCTGCCCCCGGTTGAGTCGCCCTCTCCGACGGCTTCGACCAGTCCCGTAGAGATGAGGGTGGTGACTACATTGGTCACAGAAGGCGCGCTCAAGCCCGAAGCACGCACCAGATCCGCTTTGGAACATGGCCCCTTCTCCCTTAAGAGCCGTAAGAGAAGTTGAGCATTGGTTTGTCGGATCAGGGGAGGCCGACCGAGCACAACCGGTTTTCTCATCATGGGAAATTCACCGGACTCTTCGCTGTCAGACATTCTAATGATTATTAACTATGTTTGGCATACAATACCTGCGACTTCGGTTTGCGACCGGCAAACTCCACGGGGCATGGCGACAGCCTCGTGGAGAGCCTGTGAAGGATAGTTTTCAAATGCGTTCGTATTGGCTGACTTCCTTATTTCATTCGCGTCGCGGCTGGTGGTTTGTCTGCCTTCTGCTGGCGCTTCTCGCGACCCATACAGCAGCGCAAACACCCGGCTCCCGCTTCAAAGTCATCGCGCTCGCGGAAGCTGGTGGCATTCATCGCCCGTTCGTCGATGCGGCCATGGTTTGGCTGCAAAAGCAATCGGCCGATAACAATTTCTCGGTCGATTACATCGAGAATACCGACAAGATCGATGACGCATTCCTCGCCCAATACCAGGTCTTTATCCAATTGAACTACCCGCCCTATGGCTGGACGCCCAAAGCCGTTGCCGCATTCACTCGCTACATTGAAGAAGGCCGAGGCGGATGGATCGGCTTTCATCATGCGACGCTGCTGGGTGAATTCGATGGTTTCGGCATCTGGCCCTGGTTCTCTCAATTCATGGGTGGCATTCGATTCACCGGCTACATTCCAGGCTTTGCCACCGCAACCGTCATCGTCGAAGACGCCCGCAACCCTCTGATGAAAAACGTTGGCCCATCCTTCGTCGTGGAAAATGAAGAATGGTACACATACGACAAGTCGCCTCGCCCGAATGTTCACGTCTTGGCACACGTTGACGAAGCTACCTACTCGCCTGACACCAAAACAAAGATGGGGGATCATCCCGTGATCTGGACGAACGAGAAAGTCAAAGCGCGCAACGTTTACATCTTCATGGGGCATCATCCCGAGTTACTTCAGAATTCCGCATTCACGACCATCTTTCATAACGCCATCCTGTGGGCGGCGCACCAGTGAAATCCGGAGCAATGAAATCCCGACAAATCACGCTTCTTCTATTGCTGGCGGCCCTTGCCGGCCACGTCTTTGCCCAGCAAGCCAAATTCAGAGTGCTGGCGTTTTATTCCTCCACCGCAGAAACGGACCACGTGCAATTCGCCCAGGATGCATTGACATTCCTGAACGAACGGGCCGCAAGCGAACATTTCCGGTTCGAGTCAACAACGAAGTGGGAAGACTTGAATGATGAAAACTTGAAGACGGTGCAGTTAGTGGTCTGGCTTAACGAGTCGCCCACGGCCCCGGAGCAGAGGCACGCTTTCGAACGTTACATGCAGCGTGGAGGAGCGTGGCTGGGCTTCCATGCGGCCGGCTACAACGACAGTCGCACCAACTGGCCGTGGTACGTGGACTTCCTCGGTGGCGCCGTGTTCCACATCAACAGCTGGCCTCCGCTGCCCGCCCGAATTTTGTTGGACGATCGCAGCCACCCCATCGCCGCCGCTATCCCCGACGCATTCGAATCACCTGCGAACGAGTGGTACGTCTGGAAGCCCAGCCCGCGTCTTAACAAAGATGTGAGAGTCCTGGCGACGTTCGATGCAGCCAACTATCCGATCGGATTGAAGGATGTGCTTTCCAGCGGCGACCTTCCCGTCGTGTGGACCAACACGAAATACAAAATGCTTTACATGAACATGGGGCACGGCGACAAGATATTCAAAAGCCCCGTGCAAAATCGACTCATCGATAACGCCATCCATTGGCTGGCGACTGGCGCAACTGCAAGCACCATGCCGGAGGCGAGCGGAATCCAAGTCAGTCCACGCGGGATCGTGCTGAACCCGCGAACCCATAAAGTTTACGCGGTAAATACCAGGCATGGCACCGTGACGGTGCTTAACGGCGACGGGCAGTTCTCGACTTCTGTGAAAGTGGGAGCCGGTCCCGTAGCCATTGCGGTGAATGCGGACACGAACCGAATTTACATCGCGAATTCTGGCGACGGCACCGTCACCGTCCTCGATGGAAAAACCGACGCGCCCCTCGCCAAGGTTCCCGTCGGAGATCTGCCTTACGTCGTCGCCGTTGATCCCGCCAACGACAAGGTGTATGTCGCCAACACGTTCAGCAATGTGATGACCGTGATCGACGGCAAGACGAATGCGACCAGTTCTCTAAAGCCCGGTGCCCAAGCCGATGCAATCGCCGTGAGTGCGTCCACGAACAGAATTTACCTCGTCGTCTACGAGAGCACGACCGTGAAGGTGCTCGATGCTGCCGACAATCGTATCTCCGAGGTTCCTGCGGAGATACATCTCTGGGCCATTGCCGCGAACCCGTCAAATAGTAAGGTCTACGCCACCAGTGTGGGCAGCTCGAACGTTGTGGTCTTGGATGAAAAGTCCAAGAAATCTAACTTCGTGCCCACGGGCGTTATTCCATGCGCGCTTGCCATTGATTCCTCTGCAGCGCGAGTGTACGTCGCCAACAATGCGAGCAATAGCGTCACCGTAATCGATGGCGCCAACGACTCAGTTGTCTCGACCGTCGCGGTGGGCGAGCGACCGCAGGGGCTGGCGGTGGACTCCGGCAATCACAAGGTTTTCGTGGCCAATACGCATTCCGGCACCACGACCGTGATCGATGGTACGACCAATTCAATTGCGGCGACGTTATCCACGGGCGAGTGGCCCTCCGCGATCGTAGTCGACAGCGAGACCCACAAAGCGTACGTGAGCAGTTTCGGCGGAGATCAACTCACCGTGATCGACGGAACAACATTAACCGTGTCGTCGCCAATGCCGAAGCAGTAACGAACTAGTAAGGAATCAGGAGGACTTTGTCGTGCAGATTTTCCCGAGCACTCTACGGGGGCTGGCCCTGATGCTTCTGCTTTCGCTGGCCGCATGGGCCCAGCAAGCGCATCCCATACTCGCGATCGGGTCCGCGGCCCCGGACTTTGATCTTCCCGGAATTGACGGCAGGAATCACAAGCTTTCCGATTACGCTTCCAGCCCAATTCTCGTGTTGGTTTTCACCTGCAATCACTGCCCGATTGCACAAATGTATGAGCGGCGCATCGCCCAATTAGCAACGGATTACGCTGGTCGTGGCGTGAGCGTGGTCGCGATCGAGCCGAATGATCCGCAAGCGACCACCATTGACGAACTGGACTCCTCCGACATCGGCGACAGTCTCGAGGAAATGAAAATCCGAGCCCAGTACAAACATTTGAGCTATCCCTATCTTTACGATGGACAGACGCAATCCGTAACTAACGCCTATGGCCCGCAGGCCACTCCGCATGCCTTCGTTTTCGACAGCAATCGCCGTCTCCGCTATGAAGGCCGTATCGACAACAGCTATCGCTCAGAACAAGTCACGACTCACGAAGTACGCGATGCCATTGACGCTCTCTTGGCGCATCGGGAAGTCGCGGTCAAGCACGCCGGCGTCTTTGGCTGCTCAACCAAATGGAAGGAGAAACACGCTGCCCAGGTAGAAGCGCTGCGCAAGATCGAGTCGCAACCGGTTCATTTGGAGATGGCCTCCGCGGCCGACTTAAGCCTGCTGCACGCAAACCCGGGCAAAAAAATGTTGCTGGTGAGTTTTTGGGCTACATGGTGCGGCTCCTGCATCCACGAGTTTCCGGACTTCGAAGACACCTACCGGATGTACAGCGTGCGTGATTTCGATTTGGTTACGGTGTCGGCCAACATGCCCGATGAGAAGAATTCTGTGATGCGAGTGCTCGAGAAAATGCACGCCACGAGCCGCAACCTGCTCTTCAACTCGAACGATACCGCCGCCTTGCAGGCCGCCTTTGATCCTAAGTGGGATTCGGCTGTGCCCTATACCGTGCTGATCTCTCCGGAGGGCAAGATCTTGTATCAGAAACAAGGCTCCGTCGACATACTGGAACTGCGAAGAACGATCCTGGCGAATCTTCCTTCCGACTACGAAGGCTTCAACCGGTATTGGTCAACGCAATAAATTCGCTTGGGCACCCGCGTGCATCCTCACTTCGACCTCAAGGCTTGGCAGCGAAGAATCATCATGACTTTCTCACATCGACTGAACATGAAAACGCAGTCCTACCTCCTCTTCTTCTCTCTGATCTTTCTGATCGCGGCCCAAGCCTGGGCGGGCGATGCTATTCCAAAGGCCGCCTGGCGTCGTCCCCTTGGCCTCCCGCTCGACAAGCCCGGAGTTACACGCGTCGCGGGCAATATTGACGACGGATATTGGCAGGGCGCTCCCGTCGGAGGATTTGGTTCCGGAACTTTTTCTCGAAGCTATCGCGGTGATTTTTCCCGCTGGCACATCAAGGCGGGCGTTCACAAATACGCTCCCGTTTATGCCAACCAGTTTGCAATGTTTCAACAGGCAGAGGGCGAGGGCCAAGGTACGGCTCGGGTCTTGATGACAGACCATCCTTCCGACAAGACACTCAGCGCCTGGCAGTGGGACTATCCCGTCGGGGCGGGCGATTACGCCGCGCTCTATCCAAAATCCTGGTACGACTACAAGTGGGATCAGTTCCCGGCGCACGTTGTGCTGGAACAGTTTTCTCCCGTGCTGCCCAATAACTATCGCGAGTCCAGTTACCCGGTTGCGGTGTATCGCTGGCACGCTGAGAATCCCACGAACAAAGCCGTCACAGTTTCCGTCCTTCTGTCATGGACCAACATGGTCGGCTGGTTTCGCACTTACACGCGGGATTTTCAGGGAGCGCCGAATCAGGGCAACCACAACGAATTTGCCAGCGAGAAACTCACCTCGGGAGTGATGAAAGGGATCATCTTCGATCGCAACCGCGCCAGTACCGCGCCCACCGAGGTAGATGGCCAATTTGCAATTGCCGCGCTCGAGTCTCCGGGCGTCGAGGTGAGCTATCACGCTAGTTTTCCAGCCGAAGGCGACGGCAAGGCGATTTGGAGCCGCTTTGCAACAGACGGGCGCCTGGCAAATAACAATTCTTCCTGGGTTAGCGACGGCGAGAAACTGGCCGGCGCCATCGCCGTTCGCTTCACCCTGCAGCCTGGGGAGAAAAAAGTTATCCCGATGATCATCGCCTGGGATTTCCCCGTCGTGCAATTCGGCGAGGGCCGCGAATGGAACCGGCGGTACACGGACTTCTATGGTGCGACCGGCAACAACGCGTGGGCCATCGCGCGCGATGGATTACACAATGCCGCTGCCTGGAGTGATGCCATCGATGCCTGGCAATCTCCCTACATCAACGATGAGTCCAAGCCGCTGTGGTATCGGGGCATGCTTTTCAATGAACTCTATGTACTGACCGATGGAGGCACATTCTGGGGCCGCCCGGTTGGTTCACCGAAGAAGAGCGCCCCATCGTTCGCGCTGCTCGAATGCTTCGACTACGCCTACTACGGAACTTTGGATGTGCGTTTCTACGGATCAATGCCATTGTTGAAGTTCTGGCCTGACATTGACAAGCAGGTCTTGCGGCAATTCGGCAACACGGTCTCGCGAGAGTGGCCGGAAAAAGGGCAATGGGTTTGGAAGTCGCAACAAACCGGCGAACCCAGCCTGCATATGCGAAAAAAGAAGGGTGCGGTCCCTCACGACCTTGGCGTGCCCGAGGGTGACCCCTTCATCGCCGTCAACGAACCCGGATGGCAGGACACAAATGACTGGAAAGATCTGAATTCAAAATTCGTCCTGATGGTCTATCGCGACTACGTGCTGACGGGCAAGACGGATGTAGCATTCCTCCGCGAAATGTTTCCCGCGGTGCAAGCTGCTGTCGCCTATCTGCGCGTGTTCGACCGCGGCGCCGGAATTCCTGAAAACTCCGGCTATCCCGATCAGACTTACGACTCATGGGTGGTTCGAGGCGTGAGCGCCTATTGTGGCGGCTTATGGTTAGCAGCAGTCCGCGCTTCGGAGGAGATGGCGCTCATCCTAGGTGACAAAACCGCCGCGGGAGAATATCACCAACTCTTTCTCAAGGCTCAGAAGAACTACATCGACAAACTGTGGAACGGAAAATATTTTCGCTACGACACCGAGAGTGAATATCGCGACAGCGTCCAAGCCGATCAACTGGCCGGACAGTGGTACGCGAATATGACCGGCCTGGGCGATCTGGTGCCTCACGAAATGCAATTATCGGCAGCAAAAAAGATCTTCGAATTCAACGTGATGAAGTTCGGCGGCGGCGAGATGGGCGCGGCCAACGGCATGGCGGCCGATGGATCGATCATTCGTGACAACGAACAGGCCCCCGAAGTCTGGGTGGGAACCAGTTTCGGCTTCGCGGCGCTTTTGCTGAGCGAAGGAATGAAAGACGAGGCCTATCGCACGGCCTGGGGTCTATATCATGTGGTTTACGAAAGTAAAGGATACTGGTTCCGCACTCCCGAAGCTTGGGACGTCGACGGAAATTTCCGGGCGTCGATGTATATGAGGCCCGCCGCGGTTTGGGCGATGGAGATGATTCCGCGACCTGACGCCAGGTAGCTGCCTACAGCCTCAATTACGCACCGCCGAGACTGATGCTCTCCAACTCCCTCCCGCACGTTTCCGGTACTGCCAATCGAACGAATACGAGCGTCACAATGCACAGCGCTCCGTAAATGGCAAACGTGTACGCGCTGCCGATGGCATTGATAAGCGACAAGAATGTAAACGAGACGGCAAAGTTCGAGATGCCAGAACCCAGCGACGCAGCCGCAACCCCCCTGCCTCGCACGCGCAACGGGAAAATTTCCGCCACCAGAATCCAGGCAATCGCCCCCAGGCTGAATGCAAAACAGGCGATGTACATCATCAGGCAAGCAATCGCAACCACGCCCATCGACGAACCCAGCGCCGCGTTGTGGCTGAAGGCATACGAAAGCGAAAACAGCGCGACCGCCATTCCGCTGACTCCGACATAGAGTAGCGGTTTCCGCCCCACACGATCGACCAGCATGATCCCCACAACCGTTGCAATCACATTCACGATCGCGATCAGCAATGTGGCAAAGATGGCGCTGCTATGGGATGCGCTCCCGGCCAGCGCGAAAATCCGCGGACCGTAATAGATGATCGTGTTAATTCCTGTGACTTGTTGCAGCACCGTCAATCCCACCGCAATGAAGAGCGAACCGCGTACCGCCGGACTCCACAGCGCGCTCCATCTTTGCTCCACGGGCGTCCTCAGCCCTTCCTGAATATCCGCCACAAACTGCTGAGCCCCAGCCTCGTCCGTATAGCTGAGCAGCACCGTTTTCGCATCCTGCTGGCGGCCATGCGCGAAAAGCCAGCGCGGACTTTCTGGAACGGTAAGAATCACGATCAGGAAGAAGACGGTTGGCACCACCGCGAGGCCGAACATTAGCCTCCATGCCTGTTGTGTAGCCAGCAGGTAGCCGACGAGATCGGCCAAGGCGATTCCCACCGTCAACGCGAACTGGTACAACCCGATGAGCATTCCACGCGACTGCGGCGGCGCCAGTTCGGAAACGTAGACGGGGGCTGTCACCGAGGTAAAGCCGATTCCCAAACCGATAATCGCGCGCGCCACAATCAAGACGGCTGGACCCGGCGCCAAAGGAGCCAGCAAGGAACCGGCGATGAAGATAGCCGCGGCCCAGACCAGCGTCGCACGGCGGCCGATCTGGTCGGCTACTGCGCCTCCCACAATCGCCCCGATCATGGCTCCCACCAAAACGATGCTTACAACTAATTCTTCCGCTATGGTGGAGAGGGCGAAGCTGCGCTTTACGAAGATCTCGGCCGCTGCGATGATGCCCATGTCGTAGCCGTACAGCACTCCGCCGAGGGCGGCGATCGACGAGACTCGCAGGATAAAGCCGCGATTTACCAGCGGGGAGGTTGATCGGATCTCAGTCACAGGGTCCCATCATATCCTGAAGTTTATAATGATTCATTAAAAACTAGGTTGATACTCTAACCTCGCAGCGGAGAAACATGGGAGACAGCAAGAACAGCGCGTCGAATTGGATTGCCGGAGTCGCGCCTCAGGGCGAGCTCCTGAAGCGCAGTATGAACGAAATTTATGAGATGGAGTGTCGCGAGCAGCCCGCTCGCCTCGCATCGCTGCTGAATGCTTACCAGGAAGATGCTTCAATCAGGAAGGAACTCGACCAGCTCAGGCAGATGGCGACCGCGCCAGCACCGATTCTCTTCATCGGGATGGGCGCCTCTTATTGTTCGTCAATCACCGGATCGTCGCTCCTCCAGTCACACGGCAGATCATCTTTTACCGTCGATGCCGGGGAGTGGTTGCACTATTCAAGCGCCTGGAAATCGGTCGCTCTCTCTTTATTCGTGACGACTTCCGGAGAAAGCGCGGAGTTGGTCCAACTGTGCCGAAGAGCTGCCGACCAACCCATTGCCTTGCTTTGCAACAACGAAAACAGCGCCTGCTGGTCGTTGGTCCAGAATAAACTGCCAATCCTCGCGGGACCCGAATACGGCAACGCCACCAAAACGTATACCAATGCCACCGCGGCCTGCATCGTCGTCGCCTCGCACATATTGGGGCGCGCATGGCGGGATGACGCCGAGCAAGTGACGCGCTCCTATTCGAGCACGTTGGACCACGTGTTCAACCTCCGAACAGAAATGGAAGTGTTCTGCCGAGGCGCGGCCAACATTGAGCTAATCGGACGCGGCCCCGCTTATGGAGGCGCGATTATGGGCGCACTGTGCATCCGCGAAATGACCGGCCAGCGTGCCGCCCCGCATTCCGGCGCAGGTTTCCGGCACGGCCCGCTCCTCGACGTCAACGAGTCGCACGTCGCGATAATCCTGGCCTTGGGCCGGACCGCAAATCTGGGAGTGTCCCTCGCGCACGACTGTCTGGCGCGCGGGGGAAGAGTCATCCTCGTTGAAACAGAAGAGC
>DASSRO010000358.1:0-15709 GCA_035701745.1 Candidatus Sulfotelmatobacter sp.
ACCGCGGGTTCCTGCGGCCCCTGCCGCTTCGGCATGTATGAAGCCGAGTATCGCTTCGCGCTGAAGAATGCCGGCTTCGACGGCTTCCGCGTGCTGCTATTCAAGGACAGCGACGGCATCAAAGCCGCTTCGGGCGAGCCGGGATTGAAGTTCACTATCGATTTTGGATTCGGCATGCTCAACGCCATGCACTTGGGCGATGTGTTCAACGACATGATTTACCAGATTCGTCCGTTTGAAGTGAAGAAGGGCGAAACCGATCGCGTGTTCCGCGAGACGGTGGATGGGCTCTGCGACGACCTCAGAGATCGCGATTCGTTCGAGATCGAAGAGCGCGCTCCGAACTGGGCAAAACCCAAATTCAAGAGCAACAAGATTTTACGCAATACTTTTAACGTATTCGGCAAGATGAACGAGCACCTGCGCGGTAAGGACTATCTCGATGCTCTGGCCGCTGCTCGCGAAAGAATGGACAACATCGAAGTCGACCGCACCAAGGTGAAACCAGTGGTGAAAATCACGGGCGAATTCTGGGCTCAACTCACAGAGGGCGACGGCAACTTCCACATGTTCGAATTCCTCGAGCGGGAGGGCGCGCAGGTGCTGGTCGAGCCAATCGCTACATGGGTCGCTTATCTGTTGTATCAGGCCAAAGCCCACGCCAAAGCCAAATGGCCGGTGAATCGCCCGCACCGAAATCCGAAATGGTGGGAACTGAAAAAGCATCTGGCCAATGACCTGGGACTGCGCAAGAAACTGATGGGGCTTGGGGTTGGGGAGTGGATGTGGAACGGCCTGTATCACCGCACGATCAAAAACCTCGGCGGCATTGCGCATCACCTGGTGCCGCAGACCGAACTGGCGGAAATGGCCCATCCTTTCTACAACCAGTTTGCGCGAGGCGGAGAAGGCCATCTTGAGGTCGGGAAGAACGTTTACTACACCGTCCATCACCTCTGCCACATGGTGCTGGCCCTGAAGCCTTTCGGCTGCATGCCATCATCGCAATCCGATGGTGTGCAATCCGCCGTCATCAACAAGTTCAAGGACATGATCTTCCTTCCGATCGAAACCTCGGGCGAAGGCGAGGTCAACGCGCACAGCCGAGTGCAGATGGCGCTAGGCGAGGCCAAGGTCAAGGCCAAAACCGAGTTCGACCAATGCCTGAAGTCCACTGGTAAAAGCCTCGACGCGATTCGGGAGTACATCGCTGACCATCCTGAATTGAAGCGGCCCTTCTACCACGTACCGCACCGCGAAGGGATCGCCGGCACAGCCGCGCAATTCATCCTGCATGTGAACGAGCGGATGGACAAGAGCAGCCGCGTGTGGCGCCGCTCGCGCGTTTCAAATGTTGCGCTTGCCGACGCTGCTTAACCGGTCTGATTGGTGGCGGTGCGACAGGCGCTGCCGGTCCCTTATTCATTGCCCTAAGCCGATCGGAGACGTTGAATGCATGACCATCTCGCAGGACACGAGCAAAAAGCGCCCCAGCTAATTCGGATTGCTGCTGCGCCATATCAGAAGCCGCACGACCATCACACGCAGTTCTTGGTCGGCCTTGACGTCGGTTCGACCACCGTGAAGGCAACGGTGGTCGATGCCGCAAGCGACCAGATTCTCTGGCAGGATTACCAGCGTCATGAGACCAAGCAGCCAGAAAAAACTTTGGAATTTCTCCGCCGCATGGAGGCGGAAGTCGGAATCAACCGGCACAACACCCGCATGTTCATGACCGGTTCCGGTGGCGGCGGGATTGCCGAGCAGATTGGCGCCAAGTTCGTGCAGGAAGTTACGGCCGTGTCGCTGGCCGTTGAGAAACTTCATCCCGAAGTGTATTCGGTGATCGAACTCGGTGGACAGGACGCGAAGATCATCGTCTTCAAGGATGACGATGAGACGGGCCGCAAGAAAAAGATTCCATCGATGAACGATAAGTGCGCGGGCGGTACCGGCGCTGTCATCGACAAAATCAATGCGAAGCTGAAGATTCCTGTTGCCGAGCTCGCATTGCAGGGCTACCACGGAATCAAACTGCACAAGGTTGCCGGGAAGTGCGGGGTCTTCGCCGAGACCGACATCAATAGCCTGCAGAAAGTTGGGACGCCCCCGGATGAACTGATGGCTTCCCTCTTTGAAGCGATCGTGCTGCAAAACCTGAGCGTCTTAACACGCGGCCACACCCTCAGGCCACACGTGCTTTTGCTAGGCGGTCCGAACAGTTTCATCAAAGGAATGCGCGAGGCGTGGCAGGCGAACATTCCTCGCATGTGGCAGGAGCGTAAAGTTGCCGTCCCCGATGGCACGAAGCCCGAAGATCTGATCAAGGTTCCAAACAACGCACAATACTTTGCCGCCTTGGGTGCGATTGAATTCGGCAAGGGCGAGGAAGATTGCGTTGGCTGCTACCAGGGATACGAGAAGCTCGTGCATTACATTGATTTTGGCCGCCAGGAGGAGAAGGCAAAATCCGGCGCCAAAGGCTTGATTGCGAAAGACGGAGAACTCGACGGCTTCAAGGAAGCTTACCGTCGCAAAAAGTTTACGCCGGCAACATTCCAGAAGGGCCAAACTGTCGGCGGCTTCATCGGTATCGACGGTGGATCGACTTCCACCAAGGCGGTGTTGCTCGACGACCGTGGCGACATCCTGTGCAAGGCCTACCAACTCTCGAACGGTAACCCGATTCAGGACACGATCGAGATGTTCGAGAACCTGCGAGGACAAGTCGAAGCGCAGAACGCCAAGCTGGAAGTACTGGGAGTAGCCACCACCGGCTACGCCAAAGACATTTTGAAAGACGTGCTGCACGCGGACGTGGCGCTGGTCGAAACTGTGGCTCACACCGAGTCGGCGCTGAAGTTTTATGAGGATCCGCACGTCATTGTCGACGTGGGCGGGCAGGACATCAAGATCATCATCCTGCACAACGGCCGCGTGAAGGACTTCAAACTGAATACGCAGTGCTCCGCCGGCAACGGCTACTTTTTGCAATCGACCGCCGAAGGATTTGGACTAGGCGTGGAACAATATGCCGATCTCGCGTTTTCAGCTCAATCAATGCCCGTGTTCGGCTACGGTTGCGCGGTGTTCATGCAATCGGACATCGTGAACTTCCAGCGCCAAGGCTGGCGCGCCGAAGAGATTCTCGCAGGTCTGGCGGCCGTTCTGCCCAAGAACGTTTTCCTCTATGTCGCCAGCATTCCTAATCTCGCGGCGCTGGGCACTCGTTTTGTGCTGCAAGGCGGCACGCAGAACAACATGGCGGTAGTGAAGGCGGAGGTTGATTTCATCCATAACAGCTTCCGAGCCGCCGGCAAAAAGCCCGAGATCATTGTGCACGAGTTCTGCGGAGAGTCCGGCGCGATCGGCGCCGCGGCAGAATCTCTGCGCTTATGGCGCAACGGACAGCAGACTACGTTCGTCGGTTTGGATGCCGTTCGAAAGATTCAGTACCGTACGACCCGCAACGAGGCCACTCGCTGCAATTTCTGCAAAAACAACTGCCTGCGCACCTTTATCGACATCCGCACCGCGCCCAAAGACGATCTTGCCTTCGTGCCGATCCAGAAGGTCACCAAGGTTCCTTTAATGCACGGCGAGCAGAGGCTGATTATCGCAACCTGCGAAAAGGGTTTGGTTGAAGATGTCAACGACATGAAGGACATCAAAGCGGGTCTCGACGAAATCAAGGACAAGCATCCCAACTTTGTCGATATCGCCGCTCACGAAGTTTTCCGCCCGGTGAACGCGAAGAGCGTGGCCGACCCAATTCCAGCCGCAAAATTCTGGAACAAGGCGGCAAAAGAGCGAATTCCGCTCATGGAGAATCGCAAGAAGCTGCGCGTGGGCATCCCGCGCGTGCTGAACATCTATTCGTACGCGCCGCTCTTCAACGGATACCTGGAAAGTCTGGGTGTACAGCCGGAAAACATCATCTATTCCGATTACACCAGTTCCGATCTTTATCGCGCCGGCGCTAGCCGGGGCGCCATCGATCCGTGTTTCCCCGCCAAGATCGGCATCTCTCATGTCTACAACCTGATTCAGGAGAAGCATCGCAAGAAGCCGCTGGATGTCATTTTCTTCCCGATGTACGACGTGCTGACTTCTCCGCTCGTGAAAATCGTCGGAGCGAATGCCTGCCCAACCGTCACTGCGACGCCAGAGACGGTGAAGGCCGCCTTCACAAAAGAGAACGACGTCTTCGCCGAGCACAATGTCAAATACATCGACCCAGTGCTGAACTTCGCCGATCGCAAGCTTTTCGCCCACCAGATGCTGCAGGCGTGGCAGTCGATCCTCGGATTGTCGCAAGAAGAAAACGATCGTGCGGTGGAAGTTGGATATAAGGCTCTGGCCGACTACGAAACCAGCATCCGTCGAAAGGCCCGCGAGGTTCTCGACCAACTGGAACGCGAGGACCGCATCGGCATCGTGATGCTCGGCCGGCCCTATCACCACGATCCAGGACTGAATCACGAAATCATGGAGGAATTTCAGAAGCTGGGCTATCCCATCTTTTCGCAGAACACACTGCCGCTTGACGAAGACATGCTGGAGCGTCTATTCGGCGATGAGGTGCGCGCCGGCGTGATCAGCCATCCGCTGGACATCAGCGATGCCTGGAAAAACTCGTACTCCTGCAGCACGAACCACAAGGTGTGGGCTGCGAAGTTTACGGCGCGGCATCCCAACCTGGTGGCGCTTGAGGTTTCGAGCTTTAAGTGTGGACACGATGCGCCCATCTACGGGGTGATCGAGGGAATTATCGAGCAGTCGGGTACGCCATACTTCTGCTTCAAGGATCTTGACGAAAATAAACCTTCGGGCTCCATCAAGATCCGCGTCGAGACGATCGATTATTTCTTGCGGAGGTATCGCGACGAAGTCATCCGCAAGCGCAAAGCCGCGGAGGACATTGAAGCGCAATTGGCGGCACTCGAAGCCGACCTGCGCCGGCCAACCCCGCCCCCAGCACAACAACTGCGAGGGGAGATACAGCCAATGGCTGCTGACTAGCTAACCCAGCTAATATGCTCAGAGCAGATTGCCCTGCTACCTTGAAGCTGTGAAGCGAGGTGGGATTTTCCCTTCAAGAGGCGGCCGGTCGTTTGAACTGGCTTCTGGGATGGAAGCGATGAGCGTGCGTTTGACGAAATGGAGCGCAACGGGAACGCACGCCCAAAACTCGAAACCCTTCTACAGCAGGCCCTGCGACCGGAACCGTGTGACTGGGTCAACGACTGCCAATGCTTGCCGCTTGAAGATCCAGCGGGCCACCGCAAAGCCTATCGCCGCATAGCACAAATGCATCATTCGCATAGATACCC
The DNA here is from genome assembly GCA_035701745.1 of Candidatus Sulfotelmatobacter sp. Classification (GTDB taxonomy): domain Bacteria; phylum Acidobacteriota; class Terriglobia; order Terriglobales; family Acidobacteriaceae; genus Sulfotelmatobacter. Next base: position 5,334 of record DASSRO010000358.1, read on the forward strand.
CCAGTACGGCTCAACTTTCGATCGTCAGGGGAGGAACTAACTTCTCTATCGGCACAATACCAATCGGCTTGAGCCCGGGCAAGGCACAACGGTGCCATAGAACTGGCCCGGAGGTAATAGAAGTAATCTGATCACTTGTACCTAGGGCGACCCGTACAATTGCTTGTAAACAGCGGCGTTGCGCAGGATGGCCTGCACGTATTCGCGGGTTTCGGTAAACGGAATGGACTCCACAAATTCGGGCGAATCGCGGTAGGGCCCTTGCCCCATCCAGTCCTCCACCCGGTCTGAACCTGCGTTATAGGCAGCCAGCGCGTGCTCGAACGAGCCCCCAAATTTGTCGACCATGCTGCGGAAATAGCGCGTGCCCAGCTGCAGATTCACGGCCGGCGTAAAGAGTTGGGTGGCATTGTAATGTTTCACGGATTCTTCATGGGCAACGACCTTGCCAGTCTTCGGCAACAACTGCATAAGCCCAACCGCATTGGCCCGTGAAACTGCCAGCGGGTTAAACTCCGATTCCTGCCGGATCAGCGAAGCCACCAGGTACGGATCGAGCCCGTTAGCTATGGAAAATCTCTTCAAATCCGACCAGTAAGGCCGCGGAAACAGCGCCTCCCAGTACTCCCGCGGCAAAATTGGAATGTCCACCGCAAAATAACTCGGGATCGAACGCTTCATCACTTCAATGGCACGGTCGTAGTGGCCCGTATCGATGAAAAGTTGCGCCGTTTCCGCCGGACCCCAGTTTCCTCCATCCGCAGTCGCCGCAGCCTGCAACTCCTGCACCGCAAAATCCACTAGCCCGCCATTGCCTAGAAGCTTTGCTTTCTGCAAATGCAGGTCGTCGGTCGGTAGATCCGAGAGAGTCACCTTATCGCCATGCTGCAGCGGCGGAACATGGTCGAGCAGCGGATATTCGCCCGGAGGGTCGGTCGTCTCCGGAAGTTTCTGCAACCGCTCCCGCCCCAACTGCGCGTAGTAATAGTTCCGGTAGCGGTCCGACAGTTTCTGGTAATAAGCTCGAGCCATGCCCGGCTGGTTATCTTCTTCCGCCAGCCGCGCCCGCCAATACAGTGCCGCCGAGGTCTCGTTGCCCCCCGGGTACAGGGCGATCTGCTCGTCAAAAAGTTTCTTGGCTTCTTCGTTTCGTCCAAAGCGCAGGGTCAGCCACGCAGTCTTCCAGTGCGCATACGAAGCGCGCGTTCCGGTGGGAAAGCGCTGCTGCAACTCCCGAAACGAATCCAGCGCCAAATCGTATTCGTGATGCACCAGGTGGAGGTTCGCCGCCGACAACAATGCCTGCTCAAACCAGGAACTGGTGCCGGCGCTTTGCCGCAGTTCTTCCACCGTCCGATAAAACGTTCCGTTATCGTCCGAGGCCCACGCAACCTCGCCAAGAATGAAGAGGCGCTGCGCCTGCTGGTCAGCAGTGGCGCCCGGCATGGTGTTCAATTCGATCTTAGCTTCGCGGTTTCTCCCGCTGCGATGCAGGGCATCCGCCAGCGCGAGCTCAGCCGCCGGACGCGCCTCCGGGCTGGCGTGCACGGCCAGGTCACGATATTCGTCGACAGCGTCGTTGTAGCGCTTCGCCTTCATCAGCAAATCCGCGCGCGTTTTGTGCAGCGCTGCAGACGCGGCCGGGGCCGACGGAAGTTTCTTCAACTCCGCATATGCCCCATCCGCCTCGGCTGACGTTGGCATGTTGTAATAAACATTCTCAAAGGCCTCGGCGGCCTTCGCGGTCTGCCCCAGGTTCGCATAGGCGCGCCCTATGGCGAGCTCAATGTCGGACCGCGCCGGCAGACGGTCTTTCTCCAACAGTTCTGCGGCTTCCGACGCTCGTTTTTCCGACAGCAGCGCATTGGCATAGCTCAAGTGAGCGTCGCGGATGAGCAGCGAATCTGGATACGTTGCGCTGAAGCTAGCCAGCGCCGCCATTCCCTCCGCCTGATGCCCCGTCTGCAGGTAGCACAGTCCCAAGTAATAAGTGACGTAGTCGCCGAGGTCGCCGGCCAGGGGCTTGGCGCGGTTCAGCGGATCGATCGCCTTCCCACAATCGTGATCGAGAACGTGAGCGTATCCCACCACCAACCATGCCAGCGCTCCCGCATCTTCCTTGGCATGAGCGCGGGCGAAGGCCTCCACGCCCGCATACCCCGGGGGTGTGCGATCCAGAATCAATTGCTGTGCCATGGGACGCAACGTGGTCGACGCCACGAACGCCTGGTGAATGCGGCGCACTCGCGGCGACATGGGCCGCCGGCGTCTCCTCGCCGCAGCGGCCCGGGAAGCCGTAGTTGAGGATTTTTTGGCAGCGTACCTTCCGCTCGACGTCTTACTTTTCTTGGCGGGCGATGCTGTGGTCGCGGATTTCTTGCTGGCGCCATCGGCCGCCGCCGGGGGTACGGCCTGAGAAAATGCAACGGTAGGAGTAGCGCCCAGGAGCCCGAACCCGAGCACCCACCACAACTTGAGAACCAATCGAACCACCTTAGTTTTTCGCGCGGAGCGCGCTCGTCAGAACGTGAGATGCAACAATTTCCTCAAAAGATCTCCACCACATTAATGGCGGAAGTTCGCGCCCATGACCGCATAGTCGTCTTCGGCCAGGCTGCGCACCACTTCCTTCTGAAAGTAGTCGCCACTGGCCGCCGCGGTATTGCCGTAGCGTTTTTGAAAGGTGGCGCGGCTCTTTTCAATATCTTCTTTCAGGCGATCGTACAGATCCTTGTTACGGCGGCCCTCCGCCACCTTAGCCTGGTTGTAGAGCTTGATTTCATCCACCAGCAGGCGCGCAAAACGCTGTGCCTTGCGGTGGGTATCGGCGTCGTCGGGCGACATGCCGGCAAACGGATCGGCGGCAGTCGCCGGCGCAGATGCCGCCGCGGCCGAAGCCGCATGCGCCACCTCGACCACTTCCGCCGCAGGTTCAGCATCCGGCTTCGCCGCGGTATGTTTCGGAGTATGCGCCGCAAAGGGATCCGAGAAAGAACTAACCGTCTGCACCGGCGCCGCAACCGGAGACCTCTCTACGGTGGGCGCGTCGCCCATGTCCCTCTGCGCCTGCTTGCGCAGTGAAACCACTTCCAGCCACGCGCTCGTGGCCAGCACCAGCACTTCCAGCGAGGCTCCGTCGAGCATGCCTTCGGCGCCACCATCGGCATAGAGCAGCGCGGCAACTTTATCTTTCAACACCAGCGGCAACACAAGAATTTGTTCGTTGTGCGGACCGCCAAACTGTTGCACGAAGCGCCCATCCATTTCGGCAATGTTCGCCGGCGTCGCTGCCCGGTTGTGATAAGCGTGGGCCGCTGGGCCCGCCGACATATCCAAAGGAAAATCCTTCACTGCATCTTCCGCTCCCAGACCACGGCCCTGCCAGCCATTGGCCGCTCCAGCCTTTACGACAAAAAGCGCGACGCGCGATGCGTAAAGACTGCCTGCATCCAGCAACGCCCGCAGAATTTCCTTTTGGGTGGTCCCAGCATGAACGCTGGCGACCGCCTGCACCAGGCTGCCTTGCGCAGAGGCTCCGCGGCCCTGCGGAACCGCTGGCAGTGCGGGCAATTCCGCCAGGACGCGAGCTACCAACTGCCCCTGCAGCGAGGGAAGTTGGCTGCTGAGAACTTGCGCCACCGCTCGCTCAACGATTTGTTGGAGTTCCTTGCTGTCCGCCATGCTCAGAGAACCAATCCAGTCCTCAAGTCGTTTCGCGAGCCCGCTCGCACCAAAGGTCAATGTCCTAAACGCTGATTATACGGTACTTGTGCTGTTACATCAGGGTACTTCGGTACCTGCTCGTTCGCGTTACAGCCGGTCTCTTGCACTCTATCGCAAAGTTTTCCTCTCGCCTATCCGAAAGCCATTGGGCAAACCGCCCGGTTACCAAGTAGAATAACAGCTTCGATTCTTTGATTTTGCGGCACGCTCCATATGCCGCGGATTTCTTTCTCGTACTGAAAATACTGCATCGCCAAGCGAATGGGAGCCATCCAAAACAAAGTAGTAGGGCCAGTTAGTGAAGAGCTGACACTCGTTCAAGCCGCCAAGCGCGGCGACGACTCGGCTTTCGAGGAATTGGTCCGCCGTTACGATCGCAACGTTTTCCGGATCGCGCAACACATCACGCAAAACCGCGAAGATGCGGAAGATGTGGTGCAGGAAGCGTTCCTGAAGGCTTACGGCAACCTGGCGCAGTTCCAGGAGCAGTCGAAGTTTTATACCTGGCTCGTCCGGATTGCGGTCAACGAAGCGTTGATGAAATTGCGCCGGCGAAAGCCAGAGCGCACTGTTTCGCTCGACGAAGATATTAAGACGGAGGACGATTCCCTTCCCCGCGAAATCGCGGATTGGAGTCCGAATCCCGAGCAGCAGTACACGCAAGCGGAGTTGCGCGAGATTTTAAGCAAGACGATCCAAGGCCTTCCTCCCGGCTTCCGGACGGTGTTCGTGCTCCGGGATGTGGAAGGACTTTCGACCGAAGAAACTGCAGCGGCTCTGGAGTTGAGCGTGCCTGCAGTGAAATCGCGGCTCCTGCGGGCTCGCCTGCAGTTACGCGAACGGCTGGGGCGATACTTTCAGAGACGCGAAAATGGCAAGAGTGAAGTTAAAACCGGCGATGTTCCAAGTGGAGATGGCAACCAGTGAAATGCGCTGAATTCCTAAACGAGCTGACCAATTATTTGGACGGCGTTCTCGACGAAAAAACCAAGGTTGAGCTCGAAAATCATCTTTCCTGGTGCCACAACTGCTATGTAGTTTGCGACACGACCAAGAAAACCATCGAGATCTATCGTGACTCCCAGCTCTACGAACTGCCTGACGACTTGCGCAGCCGCCTGCGCTCGGCCATCATGACCAAGTGCCAGCAGCAGAAAAAGCGCGGTCCGCAGAGCGTGTGAAACGTTTTCACTCCCCCCGTAACTATTTCAATAGCAACAGTTTCGACAGGTTCCCAGGGATTGCATCCTTTTCGATACAAAACGGAAACCGTTTTGTCAATTCGGGAATCTAAGTAGATGTTGATTTTCCCGTCTCGATATTTGTCGCGAGCGGGGGCGTATAGTATCCCAGGGGTTCGAGCTCCCAGGCTCGGTGTGGAAGGTGGATCATGTTCGCTAAACTGGTGGATGTGCTCTTCGGTTGCCGGCACTCTCGGTACAGTTTTCCTGTAACGATTCGCGGAGCAAAGGCGGGGCGCCCCGCAGCCGCTGCTCTGACCGGAACCTACGTTGCCTGTCTTGAATGCGGCAAGGAATTTCCCTATGACTGGCAGGGCATGAAGGTTATCACCTCGCCCGAGCGTCATCGGGAACACTTGGCTGAACTGGCAAAGCATGTCGCTTAATTCAGCGCAACGATTTGAAATTCGCGTTGCCCCCCGATTTACCTTTCTTTTTTCTTGAGCGCCCTTTGGCGATCTCTTTCGTAGCAAAATAAATGCCCCGCCGAGGAGCGGGGCTTTTTGATTTCAATGGTGAATTCCAGCTCGGGTCAGTGCGCAGGATATTCCGCCGGAATTGGCACGGGCACCCGCTTATCCAGTTGCACAAATTCCCGCTCCTCGGGGCCGGTATAGATTTGCCGTGGCCGAGCGATTTTCTGCTCCGGGTCGGTAACCAGTTCCTGCCACTGCGCCAGCCATCCCGCCGTCCGCGGAATCGCAAACAGCACGGTGAACATCTCCGGCCGGAATCCCATCGCCTGGTACATGATTCCCGAATAGAAATCGACGTTGGGATACAGTTTGCGTTTCACGAAGTAGTCATCTTCCAGCGCAATGCGTTCCAGTTCCAGGGCGATGTCGAGCTTCGGACTGCGTCCCGTAACCTGGAAGACTTGCTCGGCACTCCAGCGGATGATTTTGGCGCGAGGATCGTAATTCTTATAGATGCGGTGCCCAAAGCCCATCAGCTTGATCTGACCTTCTTTTACGCGCTTGATGTAGGCGGGCACGTGATCTTTCGAGCCGATCTCGTCGAGCATCTTCAGAACTTCTTCGTTAGCGCCGCCGTGCAGCGGTCCCGCCAGCGCCGATGCCGCGGACGCCACGGAAAGGTACGGATCAGCCTGCGAGCTGCTCACTGACCGCATCGCGTTTGTGCTGCAATTTTGCTCGTGGTCGGCGTGCAGAATAAACAGGATGTCGAGCGCCCGCGCGATCGCCGGATTGGCTACGTACTTCGGCTCGACCATCTTCCACAACATGTTCATGAAATTTTCGGTGTAGCTGAGGTCGTTGTCGGGATATACATAAGGAAAACCGACGTTATGCCGGTACGACATGGCCGCAATCGATGGAACTTTGCCGATGAGGCGCGCAATCTGATGCAAGCGGTTCGCCGGATCGTGCACCTGCTTCGCGTCCGGGTAAACACTTGACAGGGCCGCAATCGTGCTCACGAACATCGCCATGGGATGCGACGAATAGCGAAAACCTTCCATGAATTTCTTGGTGGTTTCGTGCAGCATGGTGTGGTGCGTGATGTTGTAGACCCAGTCGTTCAACTCTTTCTCTGTAGGCAACTCCCCGAACATCAGCAGGTAGGCAACCTCAAGGAAGGTGCAACGCTCCGCCAACACTTCAATCGGATATCCGCGATAGCGCAGAATTCCCTTGTCGCCGTCAATATAAGTAATGGCGCTCTTGCACGACGCGGTATTCATGAATGCCGGGTCGTACGTCATCAGCCCGAAGTCATCCGCGCCAGTTTTGATCTGTCGCAAATCCATGGCCCGAATCGTGCCGTTCTCGACTGGAACGGTATAAGTCTTGTTGGTGCGATTATCAGTAATGGTGAGAGTGTTTTCTGGCATGGAAATTGTCCGCCTTATCGAACTTCTGTGAATCCAGCAGAGTCGAGCCTATGTTTGTCCCCAAATTCCATCTGTGATCAGAATCACAGGCATTTGTGACCACGTTGAATGCTGATTCTACGCCAAATCGTGAGCCCTGGTGGAGGGCTCCCTACCCTTACGCAAAATAAAACCGGCGGCCGCAGCCGCCGGGTGTCGACGAAAAACCGGACAGCCGAGCCGGCTGTCTCTTCACATATCGAGTTAGTTCGAATCGTCACGCCGTTTCAGCGTCGGACGATCGTCGTCGCTCTTGGTGTCGGACTTGTCGGTCGTATTCGCCGTGCGCCGCAAGCTGGGCTTGTTGGCGTCTTTCTCATCGATGACTTTGTGCTTGTTCTCGATTGCCGCCAGCCGCGCCTTGACCTCATCAAATTCCGACGTGGTCACCACGTACTGCTGCTTGGCGGGAAGGATCTTGCGAATTTCGTCCTGCGACTTCTCAATCCGGTCCGGAGTCTGCGGGTGCGTATCGAACGCCTTTGAAAGCGTTCCGGGCTTCTTCTTCTCCATCGCCTGAATCTTTTCGAAGAACGACACGAATGCCGACGGATCGTACCCAGCGCGATACATGTACTCGATGCCCAGATAATCCGCCTCGGCCTCGAATCCACGGGAGAAGTGCAGGAAGGCCAGCGGAATTCCCAGGCCCATTCCCTCGTAGGCCGCGTAGCCGATTCCGCCGCCCATAAAGATGAACGGAATCGACGCCATCTGCAGCAGGTTGGCGCGGGTCATCTCGCGTCCGTAGTGGCAGGCGGCCACGTGCGCGATTTCGTGCGCCATCACGCCCGCCATCTCCGCCTCTTCGTCGGCGGCGAGAATCAGCCCGGAATTCACGTAAAAGAATCCGCCCGGCAGCGCCATGGCATTGACCACGTCGGAATCGATGACCTTAATCGTGAACGGCACCTGCGCATCCGAATTGCGCACCAGGTTCTGGCCAATCCGGTTGACGTATTCTGTGATGACGGGATCGTTAACCAGCTTGATTTGCGATTCGATCTGCTGCGCGTAAACGCGTCCGCGCGCGACCTGCCCCTCAACCGTATACCAGTTGCCTACGCCGCGCCCACACCCCACGTTGCGGTTTCCGACAGCGTCGACGTCGGTCTTGGTGCCGTCATGCTTGATCTGGCTGTCATCAGCGGTAGGCAAAGATGCAGGCGCCTGCTTGGGCGCATTCTGCACATCCCCGGATTTCGGCTGATCTTTGTCTTGGTCAGAAACCTGCGCGAACGTCCAGGGGCCCACGCTGAACGCCGCCAATCCTACAGTGATTGCCAGCCATCGGAATTTCATACGGTACTCCTTGGGTCGATTATACGCCCGGTCGGAAGACACCAAGTGCCCAATCTTGGTGTTGATTTAGACGCTTCGAACCCGGTTTCGGGTTATCCGCAGCCGATCATAAAGCCCAGCCCCACCGAAACTTGGCGGCAATCGCTACTTTACCCTGCCCGCGGACTCCTGCTATAAACCGTCAGGTTTCCATTGTCAGCCGAGCATCCAGCCCTGAATAAGGTTTCCACGCTCGTCCCCGCCTGGGATGATCAGAACCACGCCTTTTCGGTTGCGTTCGACGTTCTGCGTACGGCGATCGACCAACAGGCCTTTCCCGCCGCCTCAATCGCCGTCACCCACCAAGGCCGCATGGTGGCCCTGAATGCTTTCGGGCGCTTCACGTTCGACGCGGTTTCGCCTCAGCCCACCTCGGCCACCCTCTTCGACCTGGCCTCGGTAACGAAAGCCGTCGCCACGACCACCATGGCGATGATCCTTTACGAGCGCGGCCTGCTGGAACTCGAGGCACCTGTCGTTGGGGTTGTCCCCGAGTTTGGCGGACAATCCGACCCGCGCCGGGCGTCAGTGACATTTCGCATACTGCTTGCCCATTCCTCCGGGCTGCCCGCGTACGAGAAATTATTCCTGAGAGCGCACACTCGCGCGGACCTGCTTCAAGCCGCCTTTACTACTCCTCTTACGGTCGATCCCGGCACACGTGCCGAATACAGCGACCTGGGATTCATCCTGCTGGCCACTGCTCTGGAGCGCCTTGCTGGTGAGGCTCTCGGCATTTTTTGCCAGCGTGAAATCTTCGGCCCGCTGGCGATGACGCACACCACCTTCAATCCGCCGGCAGAAGTCCGGGCAAAAATTCCACCCACCGCCGACGACGGCTTTCGCCACAAGATCATTCAAGGTGAAGTGCAGGACGAAAACGCCTACGTCCTCGGCGGCGTCGCAGGACACGCCGGCCTGTTCTCCACCGCCAAAGATTTAGCAGTCTTTGCGAACGCACTGCTCCAATGTGCCGCGGCCACTCCTGCCCGCGGCGCGGGCCCTGTTGCGTGTGGCGCGGGCACTCCTGCCCGCGGCTCGGCCACCCCCCCGTGTGGAGCGGGCACTCCTGCCCGCGTTCCCCTCCTCCGCCCCGAAACCATCGCCCTCTTCACCCGCCGCGAATCGGAACCTGCCGGCACCTCGCGCGCCCTCGGCTGGGACACCCCCTCATCCCCTTCCCAGTCGGGAAATTATTTCGGACCCGGCTCCTACGGCCATCTCGGCTACACCGGGACGTCGCTCTGGATCGACCCCTCCCGCCAACTTTCCATCACGCTGTTAACCAACCGCACCTGGCCCGACTGCGCCAACCAGGCAATCAAGCAAGTACGTCCCAGGTTTCACGATGCCGTAGCCGAGGCGCTGCGACCATAGAGACGTCTTCCCGAAGCAAGTAATAAAATATCTAGCTTTCCCTTTCGAAAGGCCGAAGACTTGACGCGAACCCGCAAGAACAACCAGAACGAAAACATTTCCGACCTCCGCCAGCTTCCCACCGAACAGATTCTTCCCTCCGCTGCCGATCTCGATCGCATGTCGTCGCTCGAAATTGTCCGCGTGATGAACCAGGAAGACTCCACCGTCGCCCCCGCCGTGGGCCGCGCCTTGCCGCAGATCGCGCGCGCTATCGACGTGGTGGTCGCCGGGTTGCGCCAGGGAGGACGCCTCATCTACGTCGGAGCCGGAACCAGCGGCCGCATCGGCGCCCTCGACGCCTCTGAGATTCCTCCGACCTTCAACACCGATCCGCGCACCGTGCAATACATCATGGCTGGAGGCCCCAAAGCTCTCGCCGCTTCCACCGAAGCCAGCGAAGACGATACCGTGCTGGCAATTGCGGAAATAAAAAAACGCAAACCCGGCAAGCACGACGTCGTTCTCGGCATCGCCACCAGCGGACGCACTCCCTTCACCATCGCCGCCATCGAATATGCCCGCCGCCGCGGAGCCCACACTATCGCGCTCACCTGCAATCGCAATTCGCCGCTGGAGCGCGCCGCCGATTTCGCCATCGTCACCGAAGTCGGCGCCGAAGTCCTCGCCGGATCTTCGCGCATGAAAGCCGGAACCGCGCACAAAATGGTCCTCAACATGATCTCCACCGGAGCCATGACGCGGCTTGGATATGTTTACGGAAATCTCATGGTCAACGTGTGGACGAAGAACGAAAAGCT
>DASSRO010000359.1:0-6003 GCA_035701745.1 Candidatus Sulfotelmatobacter sp.
GTGCGGGAGTTCTCAGGCGCGGCGAGCCAGGTGAAGGAGGCATGTCACACCACGATTCATAACTCCGCGGTGAACGGCGAACAGCACTGGGCCAACGCGAGTGATCCGATGATTCCGACCGCGCTGACGCCGGCCGTTGCGGGGGTATTGACGCTGCATAACTTCCTCAAGAAACCGGCGAGCCACTTCGGCGGGCAAGCAGTTCCGGCGAAGCTTGTGCCGGGGAAGAAGCCGCAGGTTACGTTTCCGGCGCAGAGCGGGCAGCCGGCGATTAATGCGCTGGCGCCACAGGATTACGACGTGATTTACAACATCAGTCCAATCGCTTCGGCAGTCAATGGCAGCGGGGTATCGATCGGAGTGGTTGGCCGCAGCAACCTGTACAACGGGGGGTCCGACGTTTCGGATTTCCACTACAACGTCGGTGGTTGCTGCGGGGCCTTCAATATTGTTCTCGACGGGCCCGATCCGGGGGATCTCGGGGGCGGCGAGGAGGCCGAAGCGACGCTGGATTCGACATGGTCAAGTTCGCTTGCGCCAGGGGCCACGGTGGAGTTGGTCGTGTCGGCATCGACCAACACTACCGACGGAATCGACCTGTCGGAAACCTACATCGTCGAGAACAATCTCACCGACATCATGACCGAGAGCTTCAGCGCCTGCGAACTTTATGCCACGGACGGTCAACTCCAGTTTAGTTCTTCCATGGCGGAGCAAGCGGCCGCGCAAGGCATTACATATTTTGTTTCGACGGGCGACAACGGGACGGCAGGGTGCGACGATCCGTCGGTGGCGCCGGCCACGAATCCGATTTCGGTCAACCTGATCGCGTCGACCGCATTTAATGTCGCAGTGGGTGGCACCGAGTTCAACGAAAACGGAGATCCTACGAAATATTGGGGAAGCGAACCCCCGGTGCAGGAATCGGCGATCTCTTACATTCCGGAAAATGTTTGGAATGAAAGCAGTCTTGCCAACGGCTTGTGGTCGGGCAGCGGCGGAGCAAGTGCAGGAAATATTAACGGCGGAGTTGGCGGAAATACAGTAGGAGTCCCAAAACCGTATTGGCAGGCGGGAGTTGCGGGGATCCCGGTGGATGGAGTACGCGACTTGCCTGACGTGTCGCTGACCGCCGCGGGTCACGATCCGTACCTGTTGTGTTTGGAAGGCTCCTGCACGCCGGACAGCACGGGACAGTTCTACGTGTACTTCATTAGCGGCACTTCGGCTTCGGCGCCTTCGTTTGCGGGAATCATGGCGCTGGTCGATCAGAAGCAACTGATAGCAACGAACAATGCCAGGCAGGGCCTCGCCAATTACGTGTTTTACCGGTTGGCCGCCGGGCAGAGCGCTTATCCGGCGCAGTGCAATGGCTCGAGCACGACCACCCCGCCGGCAAGCTCTTGCATATTTAACGACGTGACGGTGGGAAACAACGCGGTTCCCGGCGAGGTAACCACGGAATATCAAGCGACTGCGGGTTACGACCTGGCGACGGGACTGGGTTCGGTCAATGTGGCGAATCTCGTGAATCAGTGGAGCACAGTCACGTTTAACCCGACAACGACTACGTTGGCATTGAGCCCGACTACCAGCATTGTTCATGGGTCGACGGTGAACGTGAATGTGTCGGTCGCACCGAACAGCGGCACAACGCCGGTACCCACGGGAGACGTAGCGCTGCTGGCCTCGCCTGGTTTTTTGGGTAACCCGGGCCAAACGCTCGTGGGAACTTATACGCTCGCACAAGGGGCTATCGTCTCCTCAACCGGCGCGCTTCCTGGTGGTGGACCGTACAATGTGACCGCACGCTATGCGGGAGACGCCACCTACGCGCCCAGTGCTTCGGCGGCGGTGTCGGTCACAGTCACCCCGGAACCGAGCACGATCACCGAAAGCATTGTTGCGTACGATCTAGCGGGCAATTCCATTCCGCTGAACAGCGTGCCGTTTGGAAGCTTCATTTACCTGCAAGCGGACGTGCAGGGCGTTTCGAAACAAGGAGTTCCGACGGGGAGCGTTACGTTCACCGACAGCGTCGGGGCAATTCCCGGGGGCAGCACTTTCACACTCAACAGCCAGGGCAATACTGCGAACCCGAATGGTGTGAATTTTGATACGGGGACGCACACGATTTCGGCTGCTTACAGCGGGGATGCGAGTTTCAACCCAAGCAGCACAACGCAATCGCAGGCAGTGACGGTAACACCCGGGTTCTATGCGACGATTGCGTCGAGCGCGTCGCAGGTGGTGGTTTCGGCACCGGGATCGACGGGATCTGCCTCGCTTGCGGTCACAACTTCAACTGGCTTCAGCGGCACCATCGCGCTTGCGTGCGCGGGGCTTCCCTCCGAAGCCACATGCACTTTCAGTCCCACCAGCATAAAGGCGACTGGCACGCCGACGACGACGAATGTTGCGATCCTGGTGACGACCACTGCGGCGACTGCGCTGGCCGCGCCGCAACGCCGGACTTTCCTACTGGCGGAGTGGATGATGGGCGTGGGACTGCTGTGCTCTGCGGTGCTGGTGGGCGGGAAACAGCAGCGGGCGATGTTGCTGTTAGTAATGTTGATGCTGATGGTGACGGTTCCGGGTTGCGGTGGCGGTGGAGGCGGGCCGAAGCCCCCACCCGCGAATACGGGCACGCCTCCGGGCGTTTCGAATGTCACGGTGACCGCGACCAGCGGCACGAGTATAAGCCAGACGGGATTTACACTCGCCGTGAAGTAAATCCAGCAGCAAGGCCGCTACGCGGGCTAGAGCGATCGGTGGAGTGGTGTACGATTAAATCGCATTCCATTCCACCATCATGAAACTTTCTCAGATCGCTTCGGCTCTCGACGCGCGCATTGAAAACGGTTCTCCAGACACTGAAATCTTCGGTCTCAACGGAATTGAACAGGCTGGGCCCGGCGAACTCACCTTCGTTTCAAATCCCAAGTATGCGGCGGCGGCGCGGACCACCAAAGCCTCGGCAGTGATCGTGGGCGAGAACTTCCCTGCTATTCCGGCGGCGATGTTGCGCGCGAAGGATGCGTACCTGGCGTTTGCGCGGGCGCTCGAATTGTTTCACCGGCCGCTGCAGTACGCGCCGGGCATACACGCGACGGCGGTCGTGCACGCGAGCGCGCGGATTGGGGCGAACGCCCACATCGGGCCTTATGTGGTAATCGACGAAGACGTAAGCATTGGGGACGGCGCGGTGCTTTTGGCGCACGTCGTTATTTATCGCGGGGTGAAGATTGGGGCGAATTTCTTCGCGCACGCCCATGCGGTCGTGCGGGAGAACTGCCGGATCGGCAACAACGTGCTGCTGCAAAATGGAGTGGTGATTGGCGCGGACGGATTCGGGTTTGCGAAAACGGCGGAGGGACGCTGGCACAAGATTCCGCAGGCAGCGCCGGTGATCATCGAAGACGACGTGGAGGTGCAGGCGAATTCGTGCATCGACCGCGCCAGCGTGGGCGAAACCCGTATTGGGCGCGGCGTGAAGGTCGATAACCTGGTGCAGGTGGGACACGGATCGCACGTGGGGGAAGATGTGCTGCTGTGCGCGCAGGTTGGGCTGGCGGGGTCAACGGAGATTGGGAACAAGGCGATTCTTACCGGTCAGGTTGGCGTGGTGGGGCATTGCAAGGTGGGGGAAGGCGCCATTGTGACGCCGCAGAGCGGCGTGGCTCACGACATTGACGCGGGTGCGCTGGTCAGCGGCGCGCCCGCGGTGGATCACACGTTGTGGCTGAAATATTCGGCGATCTTGCCAAAACTTCCTGAGATTGCGCGGGCGGTGCGGAAAAGTTCAAAAACTTAACCACAGAGGGGCACAGAGGTTACGCGTAGGCGGTGCCGCTTTGCGGGTCTCGATTGTCGGCGGCTGAAGAGGCTGGCTGACGATATTCTTCCGGAAGACCACTCTCGATGGCGGCCCTTACTTTTTCCATCAGGCAATCCCGGCTCACGAAATCCTTCGGCTCGATGGGTTCGTGAAAAATTACTGTCACCGGGCCTGGGCGGATGGAGAATCGCGCTTTCGGCATGGTGTAGTGCGTGCCGACGATCGTAATCGGGATTACCGGGACCCCACATTCCATCGCCAGATAGAACGGGCCCTTCTTGAAGGGGAGTAGTTTGCCATCGAAGGAGCGCTTGCCTTCGACGTAGATGATCATGTTGACGCGTTGCTCGACGATGACAGATTTTGCGGCGCGAACCGCTTCAATGCCGGCATCGCGATTTCCGCGGTCGACGGGGACCAGCGATCCCAGGCGCATGGCGCGGCCCAGAATTGGGACCTTGAACAATTCCTTCTTCACCAAGACTGACGTGCGCCTCGGGATCAGCGGAACTTGAATTGGCGGATCAAGGTTGGAAACGTGATTGGTCATGAAGATGTAACTGCGCGCATGATCGAAGCGATCGAGCCCTACGGTTTTAACGCGAACTCCGGTGATCCAGACGCCTGCCCACGCGCCCCACATGAAGAGGCGATACAGAACGCGGACGTTCCCCATGATGAAGGTTGCGGGAAAACCGATGAGGGCGGCGACGGGAGCGGCGAGCGCCCAGAAGATCAGCATTATGAGAGTGCGGATCATTTTGCCGTTCCTGTCGGGGAATTATTTTCGCTGGGGCTTTGAGCTTCGCCCTTGAGCCATGCGACGCGGCGGGCGCGTTGCTGAGCTGTGACTGGATCGAGGTCGCGCAATTCGTAATAGATTTCCTGGTGGCTGCCGACTTTGAATTTGAGTTCACGATCGGGCCCGCGGCGGGGACGAATTTTCACGGTGAGCATGTCGCCGGGATTCAAGCGGGATAATTCTTCGCGAGACTCTTGCCCCGCGGGCTTTCCCTGGAGTTCGACGATGGTGTCACCTACGCGCAAGCCTGCCTGCTCAGCCTCGCTTTGCGGCGTGACCGCGCCGACCGACATGGGTCCGTCGAAGTTGCGCGATGCCGTAAAACCGAGGTCAGTCACGGTATTTGGGATCGCTTCCACACGCAGGCCGACTGATCGGAAAACATCGTCCCAGGGGATTTCGTCGGTCCCGGCCACGTATTTCGCGAAAAACGAATCCAGCCTGGCATGGCTAACCGCTTCAGCCGCTTCGCGAACTCCGGCGGAGTCGTTGAAGTAACGGCCCTTGCGGGCGTAGTTCTCGTTCATCCATTGCAGGACTTCGCGCAACGATGCCTGGCCGTGGCTCACTTCGCGCACCTCTAGATCGAGCAGAACGCCGAGCAGTTCTCCCTTGTTGTAATACGATACGCTGCGGTCGGGACGGCGGTAATAGCTGTAGCCCTCGAGCCAGGCGTCGAGGCTGGAGTCTTCGGCCGACTGGGTAAGGTGAGCCGGACGGCGCTCGAGTTCCGAAATCAGTTCGCCGAGCCGCAGAAGATATTGGCGCTCATCGAGCAAGCCGGCGCGCAGCTGGATGGTGCCTTCCGCAGTGCTGGTGACGCCCTCGCTGAACCACAGGGCGCGCGTGTAATTCTCTTTGGTGTAATCCACCGGTTCGAGCGTTTGCGGGCGAATGCGCTTGACGTTCCACAGATGAAAAAATTCATGAGCGGTGACCCCGGCGAGAGCGTCGAGAGATTGACGCATGGCCCCGGCCCCAACATCGATGGCGGTCGAAAAGGCGTGCTCCATGCCGCCGCCCGCCGGTCCGCGCGGGAAGTGATAAATGAACATGTAGTTTTCGAACGGGCGGTCGTTCATCCAAGCGGTGGCGGCGGCGACAATCCTGCGCAACACGGCAACAATTTTTGCCATGTTGTAGTCGGTGGAATCGGCGTCGACGATCACGCGATAATGGGCGCCGCCTTCGTCGAAATCCGCTTCTTGAAACTCGCCGATCTCGACCGGGGAGTCAACCAGGCGATCGTAATTCGGTGCGGTGAACTCGCCGGAAGACGCGGCGTCGAGAGGCGTGGCGACGTTCCATCCTTCGGGAAGGTGGCTGAAGCGAACCTGCTGAGGGGCGGAACGCGCGTCCACAG
>DASSRO010000360.1:0-36074 GCA_035701745.1 Candidatus Sulfotelmatobacter sp.
TCCTTTATTGCGGCGGCGGTTTTCGCTCGGCGCTCGCCGCCGACAACCTGCAGAAAATGGGCTATAGCAATGTGATCTCCATGGACGGCGGCATTCGCGATTGGCGTGAAAGGGGATATCCGCTGGAATCGGGATCGCGAAAGTAACTTGGTCTTCGCACCTCAGTTCCCACGGTCCTCTGACAGGACTGTATCGAGAAATCGAGGTCTCCAGGTTTGACGTTCGTAGTCCGGGGTCCGGCACTCACGTATGAATGGTCGCATCTTCTTTTGGTCCCTCACCTCGGCGCTTGCCGGATTTCTCTTCGGCTTCGACACGGTCGTCATTTCCGGCGCCGAAAAAACCATTCAGACTCTTTGGGGGCTCAGTCCCGGGCTGCACGGCGTCGCCATGGCGTCGGCGCTTTACGGCACCGTGGTCGGTTCTTTGCTCGGCGGTTGGCCCGCGGACCGCTTCGGGCGAAAAGCTACGCTGCTCTGGATCGGCATTCTTTACTTTGTCGGGGCCGTGGGCTCGGGCCTGGCAACAAACGTCACCATGTTCATCGTGGCACGCGTGATTGGCGGATTGGGCATTGGCGTCTCCACCGTTGTCGCGCCCATGTATATCTCGGAGATCGCGCCGCCCAAGCACCGCGGCCGCCTCGCCGGCATGTTCCAGTTCAACATCGTTTTCGGCATCCTGATTGCGTTCGTTTCGAACGCGCTGCTTGCGGGGATTGGCGACAATGCGTGGCGGTGGATGCTGGGAGTTGCGGCGTTCCCATCGCTGCTCTATGCGGTCTTCTGCTTTGGTCTTCCGGAGAGCCCGCGATGGTTGCTTAGCAGGAAGGGCGACCGCGAGCGCGCTCTTCAAGTTCTGCAACGCATTGAACCCGAAGCATCCGGCGCTGAGATAGCGGCCGAGGCAGATCAGATATCGGCCGCCACGGCGGCCGAGGGCTCCACCGGCCATTTCTGGACGGCACGGCTGCGCAAACCCATCCTCCTCGCCATCTTGATTGCCTTCTTCAATCAGATGTCGGGCATCAACGCGATCTTGTACTTCGCGCCGCGCATATTCGAATTGACGGGCCTCGCCGCCACGGCCGCTCTGCTGCAATCCATCGGCATTGGTCTCACCAATCTTGTCTTCACGTTTGTTGGCTTGTGGCTGATCGACCGGCTCGGCCGCCGGACGCTGCTTTACATCGGCTCTTTTGGTTATATCGCCTCGCTAGGGCTGGTGGCTTGGGCATTTTTTACCGGGCATTACGCGATTGTTCCGGTCTGCATATTCGCGTTCATCGCGGCTCACGCAATCGGGCAGGGAGCGGTGATCTGGGTTTTCATCTCCGAGATTTTTCCCAACCGTCATCGTGCGGAGGGTCAAACCCTCGGCAGTTTCACCCACTGGATTTTTGCTGCCGCTCTCACTACATTCTTCCCCAAGATGGTGGCGGCCTTTCCGCCTGGCTATGTCTTCTCCTTTTTCGCCGGCATGATGGTACTACAACTCCTTTGGGTGAAGACGATGGTTCCGGAAACCAAAGGCGTGCCGCTGGAACAAATTCAAAAGGAATTGGGCATCGAATAGGGTTGCGCGAGCTCAGCGTTGCGGCAAAGGCGGCAGCGCCATCTTCTGCTGGATTCCAGCGCCCTCGCTAATCGTGTAAATGAAATCCGCGGCCACGTTTCGCAAAGTTTCAGTCTGGCCGTTTGGCCAGCGAATGTTCACCTCGATAATCTTCTCATTCGCACCCAAGCCGAAGTGCAGGCGGAAGTCGTTCTGAGATAGATAACTCGCGCCCCCACGCACTTCGTCGATTTGCACCAGGGAACCCGCTTTCACGGTAATTCTCGCACCGATCGCCGCTTTATTGCTTCTGGTTCCAACCAACTTGAAGAGTACGCGATGATTCGGACTTTGATTGTGATTGAGAAAAAGCGATGGGGGCTCACCCACGTTCAGGACGACCATGTCGACATTGCCATCATTATTAACGTCGCCAAAAGCGACGCCCCGTCTTGATTTCAAGGGTATATCCGCCAGCGTCGATGACACATCGTCGAACGTGCCATCACGATGATTGCGAAACAGAACCAGTGGCTGGCGGTACTGCGTCCCGCCGGGAATGCTATCCACCTGCGGATAGACGTGTCCGCTTGCGATGAAAATGTCGAGCCAGCCATCATTGTCCATATCGAAAAACGACGTGCCCCAACTCACCAGCGGATAGGTAGGCTTGACGATTTTCGCGCGCACGCTGGCATCGGCGAAACTGTCGTTGCCCAAATTGTGATAAAGCGTCGATCCCTGCTCCACAAAATTCGTAACCAGAGCCGACAGCCGCCCTTCGTGCAGGTAGTCGCCCCACGCCACCCCCATGGAACCCTGTTGCATTCCGTCGGCACTCAAGGCAACGCCGGAGAGCAGGCCGATGTCTTCGAATGTGCCGTCGTGCTTGTTGCGGTAGAGAAAATTCGGCCCGGCATCATTGGCCACGTAAAGATCCGGCCATCCATCGTTGTCATAGTCTCCCCAGGTCGCTCCCAAGCCATAGTAATGATGGGGATCATCGACTCCCGCTTTTTTGGAAACCTCCTCAAACGTCCCGTCGCCCTTGTTATGAAACAGCATGTCCGACTCGCCGGGCATGCCCCAGGGGCCGCATTGCACCAGCACGGTCTTGAAGCGACAAAAGCGCGGATCGTTGCCGAACTCCGGCAACTTGTCGATGTCGGCATGGACGTAGCGCGATACGAAAAGATCGACGCGCCCGTCGCGATCATAATCCGCCCACGCCGCTCCCGTGCTGAAGCCGCCGCCGGTCACTCCTGCCTTTTCGGTCACGTCTTCAAACTTGCAATTGCCCAGATTGTGGTAAAGCGCGTTGCCTCCATAGCCAGTGACGAAAATATCCTGCAATCCGTCATTGTCATAATCCGCGACGGCGACACCCATGCCCCATCCCCTGCGCGTGAGTCCTGCTGCCTTCGTTATATCGTTGAACTTCAGGTCGGAGTCCTGGTGATAGAGCGTGATCATGGGGTCTCCGCCCTGTCGATATCGCTCGACCGTCGATCCATTGACGGTGATGATGTCAAGCTTGCCATCGTTATCGCAGTCAATCAGGCCAACGCCACCGCTCATCGATTCGACTATATATTTCTTGTCGGCCGAGGAAATGTGCGGAACCGTCAGGCCCGCCTTCAAAGCGATATCTTCGAACTGTGGAACCGAGTTTGGCAATTCCGCGACTTGTGGCTTGCTTGGCGCGGACTGGGCATGTACGAGTGCCGCCAGGAAGAGACCGATCCACAGGTCAAGGCGGATTCGCATAGGTGGGAAGTGTTTTCGATTATATCCGATGCCGTCACGGCCGCTCGGAGTCCATGGGAATGTCTGGCTGGTTTCGAACTTACGAGGTAGGGGGATTCACGCGCAACAGCATCCCGCTCCCTGCTCGTATGTTGAAACCGCCCTTGTCCGACGATAGTTTGATCTCCCCAGCTGGTGGAGTTCGGCCGGCGTGCGTCAGAGATACGTCCGGATAACCGTACAGGCCGCAGGCATCAGAAGAAAATAGCCAAAACGCCTGGAGTCGATGGTTCGAATCGACCTCACCACGACACTCCGCGCCGGGTGTCTCGGTGATGTATACGAGCACACCGTTTGGCACAGAATGGCCGACGATGGTCGAGCCATGAGTGATCACGCCATTAGAGTGGTAGTTGACCTCGCCACCAATCTGATCTGTCGTCCAGTTGTATTCAGAGGTTCCGCGATCCGGTCCGCTTTCCGGGATTTGCGCTTCGAACACCTCCATCATGCTGGCAAGCGCCCTTAGACTCGTGAGGATGGCAATTCGTTTTTTGTCGATCGCCAGGGTGTCAAAGCGCAACGAGATTTCTGCGCTGCTCCCGTGATCTGAACGCTTAACCGCGACTACGTGTCCGATAACTTTGGCGCCCGCGCGAATCGTGACGCCATCAGGCAACGGCACCTCCTGCATCAATCGCGCGCTGATCAACTGGCCGGGCTTAGCCTTTTCAGGTTTCAGCGACGAGTTCAACTGCACAGGAAGGATGGTGCCCACGGGAATTTCTTGTCCAAACAAGCTTGCCGAGAGCACCATCCAGACGATCAATACAGCATTCGTCCTCATCAAACCACCTGCTACTGCAACCACAATGCGGCCTGCCGCCGAAGCTTCTTATCTCGATCCCCCAAACGTATATCCAACCGAAGCGCCGTAGCGAACCGCGAGGCTGGAATTAAATTCCACATTGTTCTTCACGAGGTAGAGCCTAACTTCGGGACGAACAAAGACCTTCTTGAACACGTAGAGCTTAATGCCTCCCCCAAAATCTCCCATGAAGTGGTTGCTGCTTACATAGTTGGAGCAGTTCCCATAGGAATCGCAATTGAAAGCACCCTGATAAAACCGGAGACTCTCCGCGCCAATTCCCGCAACTGCCTCCGCTGCCACGCGCTTGCTCAACCGTGCGACGTAGATCCCGTTGAAATCCCAGAACAGTGGCCGATATGGAACCTGGCTTTGGTAGAGACCTTGCCCTGTCCTCCAGAATAGTTCGCCCTGCACACCAATATGTTTCTTGATGAGGGCATCTCCGCCAAACCCCACATAAGTTCCACCACCCAGGCTCTCGTTTGCTCCCGAGAAACTATTGTTGTTGCTGGGCGCGAAAAGAGAACCCCCACCGAACGAGAGGTCCACCTGTTGAGCGTGCACAGGGACCACAAACGCCAAAACCCACAACAGACCCCCAACGGCTATTAGCTTTCTCACTGCTGCCTCCTCGACCAATGATTTAATTGCAAAGGTGCAATTGCATTAAAACTCGATGGCCGCTGGACGGCGCATCACCATCATTTATACTCGACCCGGCGTCGGGCCCCTCTTGCAGTCCCTATCCCGTTCTCCTCCAAATCTCGGGTGCAGCCGACGCCACTCGACTCGACAGGTCATCGTTTACTTCGTTCTCAATCACCTCCTGACACTGTAAGCAGAACTGGGTCCAAGGCAGGGCTTCGAGCCTGCGTTCCTTGATTTCCTCGCCGCACGTAACGCAAACCCCAAACGAACCTTCTGCGATCCGCCGCAACGCGGCTTCAATCAGCCGTAAGGTGGTTCTCCGCTGACTGCTGCGCTCGAACAGTGACTCGGTTGAAAGATTCGTGACGCTTTGATCGGCACTGTCTTTAGGCGATTCAACGTCCAGTGACTGCTTCTCCGCTTCCACTTGCCGCAGAGAGTTCAAAACTTCGCTGCGCTGAATCTCAAGCTCGTGCTTGAACTGCTCCGTATTATTCCGTTCCATAAATTGTTCTCCTGTTGATCTCAGCCGCTGACTTTCGGCCGAATGAATCTTCATGCTTCCTCGTTGAGAGCCGGCGCTGGGGCAATAGGAAGAACGCGAATCCGTTGAGGCAACGCAAAATCTGCGGCCTCGAACTCATTGCCGGCCCGGCAGCGCGCGACCGATTACTTGTCGAATGGATTAGCCGACGGGAGGCGGACGGTTATAACGGAAGCCCTTCGTCCGCAATCTGGAAAACGATTGCAAGGACGCGCTTGGGTGCGTCGTTACCGCAGCCGGCGGATAAGGAAAAAACACGCTGGCCGGCGCGCTCCACTGTATTCTTTCGGAATCGAAATGCGGCCTGTGACCTTGGTTTAACGCGACATTGCGAGCGGAAAGACTAAAAGACGGTCTGGGAAAGTGCGGCGACGCGCTGCGAATCACAAGCAGCCCGAACAAGGCCGTAATCGCAATCGTCGAGCGCAGCGACATTGCGGCAAACCACTTCCGAGAATGACCGTTTCGTGACATCGATTCGTTATACGATCATGGATGAGTATACCCTCGCTTTGGTTGCTAAATCCGCAGTAGGTATGGCCTTTACAAAACTTTGTTTTTCTTTTTCGCAAGGAAAGGATTTTCGTGAACACTCTCGAGTTCAGCCTGCTGGTATGCGGATGTTCGCTGGTCGCCGGCTTGGTGGGCGCGTTAACTGGTTTAGGCGGCGGGGTCGTTCTGGTCCCGCTTCTAACTCTGATCTTTAAGGTGGACATTCGCTACGCGGTCGGCGCTTCTCTCGTTTCCGTGATAGCGACATCTTCCGGCGCTGCCGCGGCTTATGTGAAAGAGGGCTTCTCCAACATCCGGATCGGCATGTTCCTGGAGATCGCAACCACTCTCGGTGCTCTGCTCGGTGCGCATCTGGCCACCCGGGTATCGACCCACGCCATCGCCATCGTTTTCGGATTCGCGCTCTTGTTTTCCGCCTATTTCTCCCGTAAACCGCGATCTCACGCGGAACGTGAAGTTCCAGCCGATCCCCTAGCCACCCGGTTGCGTTTGAACGGCAGTTTTCCCGACACCGATGGAGTCCGAAGCTACAACGTGCAGCACGTTCCTGCCGGGTGGAGCATTATGTTCGGTGCGGGCGCTCTGTCAGGACTCCTCGGCATTGGTTCCGGCGCTATGAAAGTTCTTGCCATGGACCAGGCGATGAAAATCCCCTTCAAAGTATCAACCACGACTAGCAATTTCATGATTGGGGTCACCGCGGCAGCGAGTGCGGGAGTATATCTGCATCGTGGCTACATTGATCCCGGGCTTGCAATGCCCGTGATGCTGGGAGTTCTCGGCGGCTCGCTGCTGGGTGCAAAAGTTCTGATCAGAGCGGGCACCAGATGGCTGCGCTTGGGCTTTAGCGCGGTGATCGTACTGCTCGCCATTGAGATGCTCTACAGCGGCCTCTCGGGGAGGGTATAAGGGTGCCCGAGAGCAACTGGACCGACCAAAGAATTGAAGACATTGTGGGGAACCTGCTGAGGACCGGAGTGCTTCTCTCGGCGCTCGTGGTTTCGGCTGGCGGCCTTATCTATCTCGTGCGCTACGGACAATTGCCTGTGGACTTCCGCGTGTTTCGCGGCGAACCTGCGGATTTGCGCAGCCTTCATGGAATTGTCCGCAGCACCGTCCGTCTGCAGGGCCGCGGAATTATACAGTTGGGACTTCTACTTTTGATCGCGACTCCGGTAGCCCGGGTAGCGTTTTCCATCATTGCCTTCGCTAAGGAGCGCGATCGGACCTACGTCGTGCTCACGCTGATCGTATTCTTGATTTTGGCCTACAGTTTATTAGGAACGGGATAGATCAAAACAGAGACTGCTGCCGTTACAATTCAGGCTTGGCTCATCCCACCACGATGGTTGTTTCCGGGAGCGCCCCCTTCGCCGGTCTCTCCAACTTCCTATAGCATCGATTCGATGAAGCAGGACCAATCCATGCGGCGCATCGGCTTGGCGCGGGCTCTCTCAAAACTGGGATATTGTTCGCGAACCCAGAGTGCAGTTTTGATTCGCGCCGGACGAGTGCGCTTGAACGGCGGCGTACAGCGTAATCCCGAGGCGCCGGTCCGGTTGCCGCAGGATCGCATTCTGGTAGATGAACGTGCCGTCGAACAACAAAAGAAGATTTATCTCATAATGAACAAGCCGCGCGGCCTGGTAACGACTGCCTCCGACGAAAAAGGTCGCCAAAACATTTATCACGTCTTGACGAAATCTGGTGAATCTTTGCCGTGGGTCGCGCCTGTGGGAAGGTTGGATAAGGCAAGTGAAGGGCTGCTTCTGCTCACCAACGATTCCGAATGGGGCGCACGAATCGCCGCGCCCGAGACTCACCTGCCAAAAACTTATCATGTGCAAATCGGAGCGTTGGCGGATGACAGACTCATCCGAGCAATCGCGACCGGCGTGGCCACCGACAGTGGAGACTTCTTACGCGCGACTCAAGCGCGGCTATTACGTTCTGGGGAGAAGAATTGCTGGCTGGAGATCATTCTCGACGAAGGCAAGAATCGCCAGATCCGGCGGATGCTGGACGCACTTGGCGTCGAGGTTCTCAGGCTGGTCAGAGTATCCATTGGTCCACTCCAACTCGGGCGGCTGGCAAAGGGCGATTATCGTCACCTTACCCTGGAAGAGAAACTGGCGCTGGACCACGTCATGGAAAAATAAAACGTCGGAATTCAGCGCCGAGCGACAAAGTTCCGCATTCTGAAATTGAACGTCCGCAATCCGCCCCGTCTGCGCATGCTAGACTCGCCCTTCTGTCCCCGGAGGCTGATCGTCGCATGGGTGATCTCACTTTTCTTTCGGCTGTTGCAATGGCTGAACAAATCCGCGAGAAAAAGATTTCCCCGGCAGAGTTGGCCGACGCTCACCTGGCGAAAATTGAGAGATTCAATCCTCAGCTGAATGCTTTCGTGCACGTCGATCCGGAGCGAGTTCGGCGCGAAGCGCGCGCCGCCGAAGCCGCCGTCACGCGCGGAGAAGCTCTAGGGCTACTGCATGGCGTTCCCATCAGCATTAAGAGTTCCCTCGATGTTGCCGGCTTTCGTTGCGAATCAGGCACCCGTCTGCGCGCAGGATATGTCGCCACCGAAGACGCCCCGCTAGTTGCCCGCCTGCGCAATGCGGGCGCGATCGTGCTGGGCGTGACCAATACGCCCGAACTTCTGATGGCATGGGAAACCGACAATCTCTTATCTGGCCGTACCAACAGCCCGTGGGATCTCGACCGCACGCCGGGTGGTTCCAGTGGCGGCGAAGCAGCGGCGATTGCGGCGGGAATGTCTGCAGGCGGCGTGGGCAGTGATGGGGGAGGATCGATCCGGGTACCTGCTCATTTCAGCGGCATCTGCGGGCTGAAACCTACTCCCGGCCGGATTCCGGCGACCGGCCACTTTCCCGCGTCTGGCGGCCCCTTCGCGCTGATCGGTGTGGTCGGGCCCATGGCGCGAACGGTGACTGATCTGAAACCTCTGTTCGAAGCGATGCAGGGCCCGGACGACGGCGACACTTGCGCAGCCCCTGTGCCCCTCCGCTGGCCAAGCGCCCAAGAAATCCGAAAACTTCGCGTCGGCTATTTCGAAGACGATGGCCGCACGCCGGTCACGCGAGAGATTCGCGCCGCTGTGCAGGCTGCTGCGAACGCACTGCGGGACGCGGGATTTCAGGCGGAGCCGTTTCGCCCCGCCGGCCTTGACGAAGCGCGCGAACTCTGGAAGAAATTCTTCGTCACTGCTGGCGGAATGTTAATTCGACCAATGTTTCGCGGGCGCCCCCACGATCTCAGCCCTACCTTGAGCCAATTCCTCGACTGGTCGGCCGCCGAACCGCCGCTCACCGGTGAAACATTGCTTCACGCCTGGATCGCCCGCGACGCCCTGCGGGCACAGTTCCTCGCTCAGATGCGGAACTATCCGATTCTTCTTTGCCCAGCCGCCGCGATTCCTGCCTTCCGTCACGGAGAACGCAGTTGGGCGATCGATGGCAAAAGAGTGAACTATCTCGACGCCTGGAGCTATACGGCGTGGTTTAATCTCCTGGGAAATCCCGCCGCCGTGGTTCCCGTCAGCCGTTCCGCGCAAGGCCTGCCGATCGGAGTGCAAATCGTCGGGCGCCCCTGGGAAGAAGAGCAGGTACTCACAGTGGCAGCGGCACTCGAGAAAGAATGCGGCGCGTGGACCGTCCCGCCGCTTCACTAGAATCAAAATACGAATGCTTTATTGAACCTCGATCTTCCCAAACTGTGTGCGCGGCGTTTCAGCCACACCGCAGATGCCCTCTGTGGTTAAATCGTTAACGGAATGACTCTGAAGATTTCAGCTGCTCTCCTCGTCGCGTTCCTGACTGCGGTTGGCTTATTTGCGCCGGCCTCGCAACCGAATCCGATCGAAGCTGCGCGCCTGAATAATCTCGGTTGCGCCTACATGAACCAGCAGCTTTTTGAGAAAGGATTGAGATCCTTTCAACAGGCGGCCGAGGCCGATCCCAAGCTGGCGATTGCTCGCCTGAACGAGGGAGTCGCATATTTAAACCTGCAGAAAGTGGATGAAGCCAAAGCCGCGTTTGAAGGTGCGATCAAGCAGGATCCGAAGAGTCCTAACGCATGGTATGGCCTCGGTATGCTGGCGAAGAACACCGGAGACGCGGCGCGTGCGATTGATGCGTTCAAGCACGTGACAGAGATCGACCCGAGCGATGCCGACACCTGGTATTTTCTGGGAACCGGATACGTGCAAGCCAAGCAGTTTCCGCAGGCAATCGAAGCCTTCCAGCACGCGTTAAAGCTCAGCCCTTTGCATGCGTCTGCGGAATTCGGTTTGTCCCGGGCCTACCAGCAATCTGCGGACACCGAGCATGCTCGCGAGCATCTGAAGAAATTTCAATACATCACGCAAAACAAAATCGGGGCTCCCATGAGCCTGGCTTATGGAGAGCAGGGCCAGTACTCCCGCGCGGTGGAATCGCCCCAAGCGGTGCTGAAAGCTCCGGCGCCGATCAAAGTGCGGTTTACGGATGTGACGGTCGAGGCAGGTCTGGCCACCAAGACAGCGGCCTCCGAGTCTGCGCTGGAAAGGCCGGGAAGTGTTCTCAACTTGTTTGGCTTTGGTGCCTGTTTTCTCGACTACGATGGCGATGGCCGAGAAGATATCTTCGTTGGAGACCGCGGTAAGGATGGTGGCCTTGCCCTTTATCACAACCTGGGCAACGGCAAGTTTGAGGATGTCACACGAAAGGCAGGCTTGGACCCGACTCTGCATGCGACCAGTTGTACGGCCGCCGATTACGACAACGACGGCTTTGTCGACTTAGTCATTGGGCTCGATGGACGTCTGCTGCTTGAGCACAACGAGAAGAACGGCACGTTCAAGGATGTGACCGAGGCCGCCGGTATTCACAATGATGGATTAATTCTGGGCCTCACATTCATTGACTACGACCACGACGGAGACTTGGACCTTTACGTCACGCGCTTCACCTGGAACCATCAGGGCGGTGTTGAAGCTGACATGTCGTTTACTAAGAATACGGGCAATCACGTTATGTGGCGGAATAACGGGAACGGCACCTTCACTGACGCAACCGAGTCAGTTGGTCTAGGCGCCCCCGGCGCCGCCGTTGGTGCCATTGGCACCGACTATAACAACGACCGGGCCGTCGACATAGCCGTGGCCAGTGCTAAGGAACCAGTTGTCTTGGAGAACCCGAGAGAAGGACCGTTTCTCGCGCGTCAGCCGTGGCCCGCTCCTGCACCGACGCTCACCCTCGGCGTCGCCGTTCTCGATTTCGACCACGATGGCTGGATGGACCTCGCCTTCACCCACGCAGGGACACCGGCAGTTACTCTGTGGCGCAACGAACACGGAAAGTTCGGGCCTGTGTCGCTACCCGCAACGAATTTAGTGCATGCATGGGGCATCGCGGCCTTCGACTACGACAACGACGGCTGGGTCGATCTGGTTGCGGTCGGCGAAACCAAAGAGGGCAAGGGCGAAGTGCGGTTATTCCGAAATCTTGGTCCTGATGGATTCAAGGATGTCACCTCTGACGTGGGCCTCGACAAGATTCAGCTCAAAGAACCGCGCGCCATCATCACCGGCGACTACGATGGCGACGGCGCCACCGATCTACTGATCACGCAGAATCACGCTCCGGCCGTGCTGTTGCGTAACGAGGGCGGCAACCAGAATCACTGGCTGCGCCTCTCGCTCAAGGGGTTGGCCGACAACAAATCCGCGATCGGCACGAAGGTTGAAGTTTTCTCTGGCGGCAACCGGCAGAAGTTTGAGATCGCAGGTTCAAATGGCTACCTGGGACAGAACTCTGCCGACATCGTGGTTGGACTTGGCGATTCCAAAGACGCCGACATTGTGCGCATGCTCTGGCCCACGGGCGTGTTGGAGGACGAGATCCATATCGCGGCAGACAAGCAGCAGAATTTTCTCGAGATCGATCGGCGCGGCAGTTCCTGTCCGACGTTATTTGTGTGGAACGGCGAGCGCTACCAATTCGTCGCCGACATGTTGGGTGCCGCCGTGGTGGGCCATTGGGTCGGACCCGGCCAGCGCGACGTTCCGCGCCCGGTCGAATTCATAAAAATTGACCGTAACATGATCCAACAGAAAAGCGGTCGCGCCTCTTCCCAAACGTCGACGCTCAACCGCACAAACGCGTCGCCTGAGGCCAGTGATCCGCGGTCCGAACCCGGTCTTCTCAGCTTTCGTTTCATGGAGCCGCTGGAAGAAGCTGTCTACCTCGATCAAGTGCGACTGCTGGCCATCGATCATCCCGCGGACGTTGACGTTTACCCCAACGAGTATTTCGCGTCGAACCCGCCATATCCGCCGTTCAAAGTTGTTCTGAGCCGAGCGGCGCGTCCTCCTGCCAGGGCCTGGGACGAACACGGCCACGATGTGCTGCCCGACTTGCTTGCTCGTCGGTATTTCGGTGACTTCGCTCTGACCCAGTTTGCGGGGTTTGCCCAGCCTCATAGTCTCATTCTCGACCTGGGCGAGCCGTACAGTGGCGGCCCGCTGTGGTTGTTGCTGCACGGCGAAGTCGAATATTTCACCGCGAACAGCATGTACGCCGCCTCCCAAGCCGGACTCCAAGCGGTCTCCCCGTACGTGGAAGCGATGGACGCGCAGGGAAATTGGAAGCGCGTGATCGATGATATGGGTTTCCCCGCAGGCGGTCCGCGCACCATGACCGCCGATCTCACCAGCAAACTGCCGCCCGGCACGCAGAAGATCCGCATCACCACCAATCTGCAGATCTATTGGGACAGCATTCTCATAAATCGCACCAACCAGGTTGCGCCGTACCACCCACGGTCCGGCGGCCGCCTCCCCCGCCGCGCCGACGGCGCCGCGAACGCATGTGAGCATTTGGAGTACTGCCTGATGCCCGTACCGCTCATTCGCGCCGACCTCGAGTTTCACGGCTATCCCTATAAGATCGAGGGCACCCCTCCGGGAAACGTGCAATACATCTATGAAAAGGCCAGCGTGACGGGGCCCTACACTCGTCCATCCGGAACATACACGCGTTACGGCAACGTTTTGCCGTTGCTGACTGCAACGGACGATAAGCTGGCGGTCTTCGGCTCGGGCGACGAAGTGCAGTTGGACTTCGATCCTTCGTATCTGCCCAAGCTTCCCAAGGGCTGGGTGCGCGATTACTTCTTCGCGGCCAACGGCTACGAGAAGGACATGGACTTCTATGCCGCCGAAGGCAACTCCGTTGCGCCGCTGCCATTCCTCAGCATGGGCGAGTATCCCTATCCACCGCACAAGTCGTTTCCGCTCGATGATGCACACGTAAATTATTTACTCGAATACAACACGCGGCACATGTCGGGAAACGAGCAGCGCGGGTACTGGTTCGATTACGGTGATCACTAGAGTGATTCGTTGCAGATCTAGAGAAACGTTTTAACGTTGACAATTTTGACCCCTTCATAATCCAATAGCCGGACCCATGGAAAACACCTCCGCGCCTTCCTCTGCTGCGCCGCGGCTCCGCCGTACTCTGACTCTTTGGGATTTAATCCTTTACGGCATCATCGTGATTCAGCCCGTGGCGCCCATGTCCGTTTTCGGCGTGCTCAGCGACGCCGGTCACGGACACGTTGTCACTACACTCCTGATCGCCATGGTGGCCATGCTGTTCACTGCTTTCAGTTACGGCCGCATGGCGCGGGCGTATCCTAGCGCCGGCTCGGCGTTCACCTATGTGGGGCAGGAGATCAATCCCGCTCTCGGTTACGTCACGGGGTGGAGCATGGTCATGGATTACATTCTGAACCCCATGATCTGCATTATCTGGTGCAGCCAGCAAGCCTTCGTTTTTGCGCCGGGTATTCCTTACTGGGGCTGGGCGCTAATCTTTGGGGCGATTTTTACTTTCCTCAATCTTCAAGGCATCAAGACCTCGGCCCGGGTAAATACGCTGCTGGCAGCTGGCATGGGCGCTGTTGTCGCTGTATTCTTCATGGTCGCCGTTCGCTACATCGCGGGTCACCCGCACGATGGGGCGTCGTTTTTCACCCGACCCTTTTTTGATCCACAACTCTGGAACACGAAAGCTGTGCTGGGTGCTACGTCCATCGCCGTGCTGAGCTACATTGGCTTCGACGGCATTTCGACCCTCTCCGAAGAAGCCGAAAATCCGCGGCGCAACATTTTGCTCGCCACGGTAATGACTTGTTTCGTCATCGGAATCCTCTCCGCCTTGGAGGTCTATGCCGCCCAACTCGTCTGGCCCGCGTCTCAACCGTTTCCCAACAGCGATACGGCATTCACTTTTGTTGCCGGTCGCGCCTGGAAGCCAATGTTCGCCATCTTGGGATTCACCTTGCTGGTGGCGAACTTTGGGTCAGGCATGGGTGCGCAAATCGGCGCCGCTCGCCTCCTCTACGGTATGGGACGCAGCAAAGCTCTCCCGCCCGCTTTCTTTGGCAAGGTCGATGCCAAACGGCGCGTGCCGCGGAATAACGTTTTGTTCGTAGGGGCCATCGCGCTGTTCGGAGCGCTCCTGGTTACGTTTGGCTTGTTCAGCTACGGATTGGGTGCAGAGATGCTGAACTTCGGCGCACTCATTGCCTTCATGGGAGTCAACCTCGCGGCGTTCGTGCGCTACTACATCCGCGAGGGTAAGCACAATGGCGTACCACCCTTAGTGCTGACGGCGCTGGTGATCGCTCTCGTCCTCTTGCCAGGTTCCAGTTGGATGTTGTTAGGTGCTGCGGGTACTTCATTAGCAGTACTTGCAATATGGACGCCCCCCCTCGCCGGATTTACGATTTGCTTTTTCCTTTGGAAGAACCTTAGCTGGAAAGCGTGGATTGTTGGCAGTATTTGGATGGCCGTTGGTATCGCGTTCGGAGCCTGGAAAACGCATGGTTTCCGCGGCGACCTAGTGAACTTCGATCTTCCGCCTGAGGAAGAATAGCGATTCGGCATTTTAATCTCGGGAGGATTCCATGCTCGGTTTAACCAACATCGTGGCTTTTGTGCCCACGCGAGACGCCGAGAAGGCGCGCGCATTTTATGAGGGTGTGCTGGGGCTTCGCTTTGTGAAGGACGATGGATTCGCGATGGTGCTCGACGCCAACGGAATTATGGTCCGTGTAGCAAAGATGAAGGATTTTACGCCGGCGCCCTTTACGATTCTGGGATGGCAGGTTTCTGGCATCGAAGAAGTCGTCCGCAGCCTTCAAAAAAAAGGTGTGCACTTCGAAATCTTTGGCTTCTTCAAGCAGGACGAACTCGGTATCTGGACCGCGCCCACAGGAGACAAAGTCGCCTGGTTCAAGGACCCAGACGGAAACATCCTCTCAGTTTCGCAACACGTGTGAGGAAGAAGTGAGTAATTGAGTAATCGGGTGATTGGGTAATTCGAAATCGGAAGTCGCAAGCGTCCGCCCTTTCGATTCCTCAAATAGCCCAATCGCTCAATTGCCCGATCGCTCAATCCCTTCACTCCACGTTCCATCCGCTGATTTCGACTGTCGCTTTGGCCGCGCCCAATTCACTGGCGCGATACGTCGCCGTCACTTCGCGTTTCTCGCCGGGTAGCAGCGAAATATAATTGTCCTCCCAGACCACCGGAAGAATTTCTTCTCCCTTCACTCCCTTGTTCACTTTCAGCCGTACAAAAAAGGCGAGACTCTTGCTGGGATTTTGCAGAGTCACATGCGTGATACCTTCCTCGCCTGTGCGCTCGCTGCTCTCGGTCACATGCAGTTTAACCTTGGGCAATTGTGCGAGCGCGGTGAAATCAGCATAGGACGCGGTCGGCGTCATCCACCACGTTGTCTTTGCCCAGTCGAGCGTTTCGGGCTTGGTCGACAGCCAATAAAAATTCGAACCGACCAGCTTTCCGGTGGAATCTTCCAGCCGCAATGCAACAAAATAGGTGGGGCTCAACCCGCTGATATCCGGCAACGTGAAAATCTTCGCCGTGCTGTCCGCCGCAGCGTCGACCGGATTCGTTTGCGTAAACTTCTCGGTCATGTCGAGGTTGTAGATTTTGGTTGTGAGCTTCAACCCTTTTACGTCTTCGTACTGGCTGCTGACCACCCAGATGGAGTGATCGTCGTAGCCGTAGATGGGATGCAACGCTTCCATGGCCCGCTTCGCACCGAAATATCCGCCGCCTGGCCGCAGATAGTAATCGTACAGATGCCAGATCATCGACGGCCACGCATTGTTGAGCATCCACTGAATCACGCCCGTGGACTGGTACTTGTTGCGGCTGTAGGCCTCGTACATTGCGCGCACGCCCTCATACGTCTGCAGTTGTGACTTGGTAGCAAAATCCTCCACGTTGTCAGACTTGCCGTAGCGGTTGGCGAGCGCCTCGCTGAATACTCCGATAGTCTTGAATTCGCCGCCGCCAGCGTGATAATTCCACACGTCGTCGATGGGCCACAGGTGATCTTTTCCCACCATGGCGCGGATGCTTTCAATCGGTGGAACGGCCGGTCCCATGCTGGTTTCGGTGTTGAAACCATACGCTCCGCCGCAGCCTCCCGGATTACATTGCTTGCGGTCGGGTTGGCCCTGAGGCGTGTCGACCTCCCAATAGCTCGGCGCAATGTACTCATACGGCCCGGTCATCTTCACGCCGCTATCGCCCGTCACGCTTGTCTTTTTGCCCGTTGCTGATGAAACCACAGGATTCGGCCACAGCAATTCTTTCTCTACGCCCAGATACATTTGTTCCACGTCGGGGGGCGGCGGGTTGTCGCTTCCATTCAGCCACATCACCAGGCTGGGATGGCTCCGCAGTCGGTAAATCTGATCGCGCAGCGACTGCTTGGCAATTTCAAAATCTTGCGGCTGCCAGCGCGGCCAGCGCTCCCAGAAATCGCAGCAGCACCATCCCGCCATCACTAGAATTCCCCGGCGGTCGGCAAGATCAAAAAATTCCTGCGTCTCCAGTTTGCCCTCGAGGCGGACAGTGTTCAGCCCCATGTCTTGCACGTAGCGCAATTCGTCGTGCAGGCGTTGGGAGTTTTCCCGCATCATCAGGTCGGGCGTCCAACCGCCGCCGCGAATCAAAATATTCTTTCCGTTGATGTGGAAGGCGCGTCCGCCCACCGAATTGAAGTCAGAAGTAATTTCGCGAATCCCGAACTCAGTCGTCGAGCGATCGCTAATAGCTCCATTCGCTTCAAATTCCAGCTTCAGCGAATAAAGATTCGGCTTGCCCATTTGCCGCGGCCACCACAGGCGCGGGTTCGAAACCACCAGTTGCTGAAACTTGTCGGGAGTAAACGTAACATCCTTCGTCTCGTTCGCCGCGAGTTCCACATCCTGCTCGAACGTGATGGTTTCGATCTGCCCTTTGAGCTTGCCCGAGACCGGCTGGTTCGTGCCGTTCTTCAGTTGCGCCGTCACGGTCAATTGCGCGCTGTCGTTGGCGGGAGCATTTAATTTCGAGACCACGGTTGGATAGCGCAGGGCCACCGGTCCGCTCGCCGTGAGATAGACCTCGCGCCACAAACCCATGTTTTTATCGGGAGGCGCGGGATTCCAATCGACGAAAGTGATTGCCAGGTCGTGATCGGTGGGCGAAAAAACTTGGACTGCGAGAATATTCTCCGCGCCCGCTTTCACTTCCTCGCTCACGTTGAATTCGTAGGTCCGCCAGGCGCCAGCCACATCCTCCGACTTCGCGATCTGCTTCCCATTCAGAAAAATATTGGCGCGGTAATTGATGCCGTTGAACTTCAACCAAACCGTCTTGCCTCGGTAGGAGGCGGGGACTTCGAACTGCTTGCGATACCACCACGAGATGGCATACGGACTGTCGGGGGCCATGGCGATGTTGGAAAAATTCGCGCCGATGGGATACGTAACTCCCGGAAGATCGCGCAAGTTCATGCCCGACAGCGAATCGGGCAGCGTCTTGTCCTTGACCAGTGCCGCCACGACTGTCGTGGGCACGCTCACCTCATGCCATCCCTTCGGAGAAAATCGCGGCGTGGAAATGACTTCTCCTTGGGATTCAACTTTTGCCGAGGTTTGCAGAGACCAGCCTTCGTGTAACGCCAGTCTCACTTCGTCCGCGGGTTTCGCATGGGTTGCGTTTTGCGCAAAAACAGACGAAAGCAGAAGAAAGATCGAGAGAAGAAAGAAGAGATGAGCCGCACGTCGTTTGCCTGAGTTCATGGTGCTCCCGTGGTTCCGCCTGGTCGAAAATGACGCCCAGTCGAATCTCTGAAAAATGTCCCGAAAAATGGATAACATTTATATTGATACGTTTCAATAGCGGACTTTGTGCGCGCCCGACTCACGCGACGTCCGCCTCCCCTTCGCTCACCGAACCCAAGCCTCGAGCCACGGTCAGACGCGTAGTTTATAATTTAACGTTCCGCTTTCCACTCTGGAGTGAATACGACATGATTCGATTTTTGCAGACGCAAGGACCCACCAAGAAACTTGTTCTCAGTGGAATCCTACTCGTAATTTGCGCCGCCATGGTGATTACCTTCATTCCCGGCGGCCTGACCTCGGAATTGACGGGCACGCCTGGCAAGGGCGTCGTCGCCAAGGTGGATGGCGGCGACATTAGCGCTGATGAAGTGCGCCAGACCGCGCGCCAGATGGCCCAGCAAGAGGCTCAGCGTTATGGCGAAATGGCGTCGAAAATCATGCCATTCATCATTCAGCAAGAGACGATGCGCGCCGTCGATCAGATGATCAACCGCCAGGCATTGCTCAGCGAAGCCGGCCGCATGGGATTGCGTGTCACGCCCGAGGAGGTGAAGGACGAATTGCAGCATGGCCGCTATGCGGCGACGTTCTTCCCCGGGGGCAACTTCATCGGTCAAGTCGAATATGAAGACATGTTGCAGCGCGCCAACCTCACGCCGGTTAAGTTCGAACAGGAAGTGGGCGACGACATCATGCTCACCAAGTTACAAGCGCTCATCGCTGGCAGCGCCACTGTGAGTGAATCCGAAATTCATGCTCAGTTCCTCAAGCAGAATTCCAAGGTCAAGTTCGAGTACGCCGTGTTGAAGCAGGACGATTTACGCAAAGGCCTGCACCCCACCGACGAGGAACTAAAGGCCTTTTACGAAAGCCACAAGGCGAGTTATGCGAATTCGATTCCGGAAAAGCGCAAGGTGAAGTATGCCCTCATCGATAACGGCAAGGCTGCCGCCGATGTCCAGGTGACGCCCGACGATCTGCGGGCTTACTACGATCAACACCGAGATCAATACCGGGTGCCCGACCAGGTGAAGGTCAGCCATATTCTCATAAAGACCCCGCTACCCGGCCCTGACGGCAAAGTCGACGACAAAGGTGTCGCTGAAGCGCAGCGTCGCGCCGAAGATCTGCTGAAGCAATTGAAGAACGGTGCCAGGCTCGAAGACTTGGCCAAGAAATATTCTGAGGATCCAGGCAGCGCCAAACAAGGCGGATCACTCGGCTGGATCGGCAAAGGCCAGACTGTGCCTGAGTTTGAGAAAACTGCTTTTTCTCTTCCCAAAGGCCAGATCAGCGATCTGGTGAAGAGCAGCTACGGTTTCCATATCATTCGCGTCGATGACAAGCAGGAAGCTCACACCAAAACGCTCGATGATGTGAGAGCCGAAATCGAGCCGGTGTTAAAGCATCAGAAGGCGCAGCAAATCTCGCAGCAGAAGGCCGATGCGCTCCTGAAGCAGGCTCGAGTTCAGGGTCTGGATGCCGCCGCCGCCGCGCAAGGCGTGTCTGTAATCACGTCTGATTTCTTCTCGCGCAAGGACATGCTGCCGGGCCTGGGCCCCGCGCAGCAGTTTATGGATGCGGTCTTCAGTGCGCCGGAAAACTCGCCTCCGGACGTGGCTCCCGCCTCGCAAGGCATCGTCGTTTTTCAACTGACCGGAGTGAAGCCGCCTGCGACTCCCACGTTCGAGGAAATTCGCAGCCGAGTGGAAGATGAATTCAAGAACGAACGCTCCGCAACCTTGCTGAATCAGAAGGCCCAGGAACTTTCCGACCGCGCCAAGGCGGAGCATGATTTGAAGCGCGCGGCAAAGGAACTCGGCGCCACCCTGAAGACGAGTGACTTCGTTCTTCCCGACGGACAAGTGCCCGACGTAGGTTCGATGTCAGGCCCAGGCGCGGTGGCCTTTACTCTGAAGCAGGGAGAAATCAGCGGCCCCATCAACAATGGCGCCAATGCCGTCGTCCTCAAAGTTTTGGAGAACCAGCAGCCTTCGGACGCCGACTTTGCCGCCAAGCGCGATCAAATCCGCGATCAACTGATGTTAGGCAAGCAGCAGGAGCGTTTCGGGCTTTTCGTTTCAAGCCTGGTAGACGAAATGACCAGATCGGGCAAGATTAAGAGAAACGAAGAAGAGATCAAGGCACTGTCGCGCAACGGCAACGAGCAGGGGATGTAGCGGCGTAACATGACCTTTCCCCGTGCCGCCGGCATTTTGTTGCACCCCTCTTCGTTGCCCTCGCCTGGCGGCATCGGTGACCTTGGGCCAGCCGCCTATCGTTTCGTAGATTTTCTGGCGTCCGCACGCCAGGGCCTCTGGCAGGTTTTGCCGCTCGGGCCCCTGGGTTATGGCAACTCGCCTTACTCTTCCACTTCCGCCTTTGCGGGGAACCCTCTTCTTATTAGCCTCGAACGCCTCGCCGACCATGGCTGGATCGATCGCGGCAAACTCGAACCCTTCGGGGTCCAATCCAACCTCGGCGCCGGTCCCGTCGACTACGGCCAAGTATTCACCCATAAGATGCCGTTGTTATTCGAGGCCGGCCGCAACTTCCTCCGTTCATCTTCGGGCGATGCATTACGCGGGTTCCAGCGTTTCCAAGCGGAAAATTCCTGGTGGCTCGACGACTTCGTTC
Organism: Candidatus Sulfotelmatobacter sp.; assembly: GCA_035701745.1. Taxonomy (GTDB): domain Bacteria; phylum Acidobacteriota; class Terriglobia; order Terriglobales; family Acidobacteriaceae; genus Sulfotelmatobacter. Next base: position 20,728 of record DASSRO010000360.1, read on the forward strand.
TTTTCGACGCGCTTCGTGCCCGTCAGAAACTCAAGAGTTGGAATCAGTGGCCCCACGATCTGGCGCATCGCGAGCCCGCTGCCCTGGAAAAAGCGCGTAAAGAATTAGCCGACGATATCCAGATTCGCGGCGCCCTGCAATTCGCCTTTTACCAGCAATGGCGGGCTTTGCGGCGCTACTGTTCGGAGCGCGCCATCCGTGTCGTCGGTGACGTCGCCATCTTCATGAACCACGACAGCGCCGACGTCTGGGCGCACCGTGAATTATTTCGCCTCAACGAAAATCTCGAACCGGAAGTTGTCGCCGGGGTTCCTCCCGACTTTTTCAGCAAGACAGGGCAGCGTTGGGGAAATCCTCTCTACCGCTGGGACGTCATGAAGCAGCGCGGCTATCAATGGTGGATTCAACGCCTGCGCTGGGCTACGGAAAACTGCGACTACATCCGTCTGGACCACTTCCGCGGTTTCGACCAGTTCTGGGAGATTCCGGCCACCGATGAGACCGCAGTGAATGGCCGCTGGGTCGATGGGCCTCGCGATGACCTGTTTTTGAAACTTCGAGAAGCGCTGGGCGGCCTGCCATTCTTCGCCGAAGATCTCGGCTACATCACCCCCGAAGTTCATGCCTTGCGCGACCGATTGCAAATTCCGGGAATGGCCGTATTGCAATTTGGTTTCGGCGATGAAGGTGCTCACATGTACTTGCCGCATCGCGCCGCGGGGAAAGTCATTTACACTGGCACTCACGACAATGACACCGTCGCCGGTTGGTGGGCTTCTGGCGCCACCGAGAACGAACGCCGCAACGCCGAAGCCTACGTCGGTCGTTGCGAGGACGGAATCCACTGGGCATTTATCCGCGCCGCTCAATGCTCCCCCTCGAGTCTAAGTATCGTTCCCCTCCAGGACGTCTTCGGCCTCAGCAGCGAGGCCCGCATGAATACTCCCAGCCTGAACGGCGGCAACTGGCGCTGGCGTTTCCAGGAGCAACAGCTCAAGCCTGAATTGGGCGCGAAGCTGGCCCACCTCGCCGAGTTGAGCGATCGCCTTCCCAAGCCTTTTGCCGCCCCGGCGACTGAAAGCTTCGCCGCGTGAGCGGTCTTCTACCCAATCAGCAATTCCGTGTCGCGAGGCCTTCGGTTGCGGGCTTCATCAGGAAAATCAATTGTGAATGCAGTATTACTCCAGGCCCGCTTTTCGCTTCTGCGTAGATCGTGTATAGAAGATACGGGAGTTCAGGCGTGAGCGAAGCGACCACTCAAGCGATCATCGAAGCTGTCGGCGTGGAGAAGTCCTATCCCCAGGCGGACGGCACTCGCATTCAGGTTGTCGGCCTCACCAATCTTGCGATCGAACCGGGCAAGATCGTTGCCTTGCTGGGGCCGTCAGGCTGCGGTAAATCCACGCTGCTGCGGATGCTGACGGGGCTCTCTCAACCTTCATCGGGAACGCTGCTGTGGCACGGCAAACCGCTCGACGGCCAAATGCCCAACGTCGCTATCGTCTTTCAGAGTTTCGCGCTTTTCCCTTGGCTCACCGTTCTGGAAAATGTCGAGGCTCCGCTGGAAGCCAAGGGAGTTCCGGCTGTGGAGCGCCGCAAGCGTGCCCTGCGCACGCTCGATACCGTCGGCCTCGACGGTTTTGAAACGGCTTACCCCAAGGAACTTTCTGGAGGCATGAAACAGCGCGTAGGCTTCGCGCGTGCTCTCGTCGTCGAACCCGAAGTGCTGTTCATGGACGAGCCTTTCTCCGCGCTTGACGTTCTCACCGCCGAGAACCTGCGCGGTGAACTCCTGGAACTATGGCTGACTAAAAAGATGCCTGCCAGCGCTATTTTTATCGTCACCCACAACCTCGAAGAGGCGGTCATGCTTGCCGACCGCGTGATGGTGCTGGGAAGAAATCCCGCGCGCATTCGCTCCGACTTCAATATCCGCCTCAAACATCCTCGCGACCGCAAGTCGGCGCGCTTTGTTGAATTGGTGGATTACATCTACAAGGTGATGACCGAACCCGACATCGAGCACGCGTTGCCCGACGCCGAGACCACGGCCGAGATCATTTTGTCCACTGGCGGACTCACCAAAGATGCTCTCAAGAAACAGGAAGCTCCTGTGCGCACGGCCCGATACCAAATGCTGCCGCATGCTCGCGTCGGCGGAATCGCCGGGCTCACCGAATTGCTGCGCGATCGCGGCGGCCGCGAAGATCTTTTTCGTCTCGCCGAAGAACTGGTCTTGGATGTTGAGGACTTGCTTCCCATCCTCGAGGCTTGCGTGTTGCTCGGCTTTGCGTGGCTGAAAGAGGGCGACGTGCAGATTACCCCGCAGGGCGTGGCTTTTGCCGAGGCCGACATCCAGCAGCGCAAGTTTCTTTTCCGGCAGGCAGCGCTGGAACACGTCACCATCCTCAAGCAGATTGACAGCGTGCTGAAGCGCAAATCCGATCATTCGATCGCCGATGAGTTCTTTCACGACATTCTCGACGAGCACTTCGCGGAAGATGAGGTGCAACGCCAGTTCGAGACGGCGGTGAACTGGGGCCGGTACGCGGAAATTTTCGATTATGACCGCGAGAAAGGCCGCCTGATCCAGACCGAGCCTCCGTCTGAGTCTCGTGCAGCCCTCGAGGCCGGCGTGTCCAACGAAACACCTGCACCCAAACCTTGAACCAGGCCTTGCCTGCCACGCGCATGAAGAAATCAACCACTCTTCGAGGATTCTCGGCCTATCGAATCTGGGCGCAGTTACCCAGCATCGAGATATCCTACCTGCCCGACGTGCTCATGTTCGGGGCTGGAATCGCCCTGTTTTACGCGGTCCTCGTGGTTGGGCGCACCTGGCTCGGTCCCTTCACTCCGCAAGTCGAAATCTCGCGCAGCCCGTTGGCGCTTATAGCCTATGCCGGATATTCACTCCTGCGCATCACCATCGCTTATTTACTTAGCCTCGCCTTCACTCTCGTCTACGGATATGTCGCTGCCTACAACCCGCGCGCCGAGCGCTTCATGATTCCGCTTCTGGACGTGTTGCAGTCCATCCCGGTGCTCAGTTTTCTTCCCGGCGTTATGTTGGCTATGGTCGCGTTGTTTCCCGGACGGCAACTGGGAGTCGAAGCGGGCGCAATTCTGCTGATCTTCACCGGCCAGGTCTGGAACATGGCGTTCAGCTTTTACGCCTCATTGAAGAGCATTCCCAACGAAATGCGCGAAGCCGCAAAAATTTATCGCTTCAGCTGGTGGCAGCGCTTCATTGAAATGGAATTGCCTTTCGCTGCAATCGGCCTGGTCTGGAACTCCATGATGTCGGTGGCCGGAGGCTGGTTTTTTCTGATGGCCTGCGAAATGTTCGTCCTCGGTGCCCGCGATTTCCGGCTTCCCGGCTTGGGCTCCTATCTACAGACCGCGGCCAGCGAGGGCGATACACGGTCCATCCTCTGGGGCGTCGCCACCATGATCGCCGTGATCGTTCTGCTCGATCAATTCGTCTGGCGTCCGGTAATTGCGTGGGCGGAAAAATTCAAGGTGGAGCAGGTAGAGAGCAGCGATGCTCCCCGCTCATGGGTCCTCGACTTGATTCGGCACTCGCGCGGTCTGGCACAGCTTCGCAAGAAAACGGTCCGCCCGCTCAGCGAGCGCCTGTTGCTTTATTTCTCGCGTGAGCGCTCCGACGATGACAAGCAGCAACTCAACCCTTGGAAACTATGGCTGCTGCGCGCAGCCGCCCTGGCCTTGCTGGCGGGGATGAGCTATGCAGTCGTCCGCGTAGTCATCATTTTGACCGGACTGCAGAAAGCGGAATTGCAGGAGGCTGCCATTGGCTTGGGCGCAACCTTCCTGCGGGTCAATCTAACGCTGCTGCTCGGCGCGCTGTGGACGATTCCTGCCGGCGTCGCCATCGGCTTCAACCCGCGACTGGCGCGCATCGCGCAGCCCCTGGCACAAATCGCCGCTTCCGTGCCAGCGACCGCTCTTTTCCCCGTGGTCCTTCTGTTGCTTATTCGCGTCGGCGGCGGGCTCGGCATCGGCTCGATCGTCCTGCTGTTGCTCGGAACCCAGTGGTACATCCTCTTCAACGTGATCGCCGGAGCAATTGCCATCCCCACCGATTTGAAGGAATGCTGCTCGGTATTTCGCATGCGCGGAATCGAACGCTGGAAGAAACTGATCCTGCCCGGAATTTTTCCCTACCTCGTGACCGGCATGGTGACCGCTTCAGGCGGCGCCTGGAATGCGAGCATCGTCGCCGAATATTTTCACTTCAAGGGGCACATTTATACGACGGTCGGCTTGGGAGCGACCATCTCTCAAGCCACCGACGCCGGCAACTTCGACCTGTTGCTCGCCGCAACCATCATGATGGCGGCGACCGTTGTCACCATCAATCGCCTCGTCTGGCGCAAGCTGTATGGCCTCGCCGAGACCCGATTCCGCCTCGAAACCTGATCCATTTTTTCCGCAAGGCTGCTTGCGAGCCAGGGAAACTCACTTCGAGGGGCGCAACCGCGTCGCTTCCGAGGGAAGCGCGCAAGTCTGGGCGGCATCTTTCAGCGCCTGCTCCAGGCCTTTACCTAGCGCCCCCATTTCTTCGTCCGCCATCAATTCCTGCAGGCGCTCAAACAGTTGGCGTTCCTCTTTGCGAATGTGGGTGGACATGCCTTCGGCGAATGCCAGCAAATCTGCAGTCGACATGGCGTGCGCCTCTGCCTTGGCGAAGCTTTCGCGCAACAGAAAGTGATCGAGCAGCAATTCCTCCACCAGCGGAACCAGCGCAGGAAACTTCCGCGCCGCCGGGAACAGTACGCTTTCTTCAGCCGCGAAGTGAACTCGAATTTCGCTTTGAAAATGCTGCGCGATTTCCGCCTCCCAGGTCGCCCGGTCCGCGTCGGGAATCGGTCCCGCCCGATCAATGCGAACGCACAACGCCAGCGCCCGCTGGTGCTGGTGCGAAAGTGGAATCAGATTTCTGTCACGCAGCATGAGCGCTTCTTAAGAGTTCGTTCTCGCCAGACCCGGCACGGCCGGTTCTCCCTCGATATCGAGTCGTTCGGCCGCGGGACGCACCGTCAGCCAGTCCGTGCGAACCCGCTGCCACTCCTGGATCAGCATTCCGTTGGCCTCGAAGAATCCGCGAATCCGGTACCGTTCCCAGCCCAGCACCTCTTCGAGAATCGGCGCCAGCACTGCGAGCGCGCTGGTGCTCAGCACAGTTCGCTTCGCCACTTGCGAAACGTCGGGCGACTCGGAGACGGCGATCGTCAATCCATCCCGCGAATTGATGTGCAGCATGACGTGAATATCGGAACTCCCATCCCCCGTATAAATCACGTGATCTGGTCCTGTGACCTGCTGCAGCAAAAGTTGATTGAGCACGGCGACTTTGCCGTACCCCGCGGTCGCGCGCACAATCGTATCGATCTCACCGGATGGCTTGTAGCGAAACTCCGTGCCGAAAATGTGATCCGGCGGAACAATGTCTTCCAGTGCCGACTGAATCACTTCCACCGGCGCCGCCGAGAGCACGTAAAAATCGAATTGGTGCCCGTCGATGCCCGCATCCAGAAGCTGGTACAAAACCTTGATGTCGCCTTTTAGCCGAATTCGTTTGCCCACTTCGCGCAGGTGCTCTTTGCGGACCTTGGCCTTGAACTCGGGATCGTGCAGCAACAAGTAAGCAAGTTCCGCCCCCTGTTGCACCAGGTTGATCTTGGCCATGCCCTTGGCCTTGCGCTCGAATTCCTCCGTGGGTATGCCCACAAGCTCGGCCAGCACGTAACCCGAATCGTTGAAGGTGAGCGTCTGGTCGAAGTCGCTCGCAAATATGTAGCGTTTCAAAGGATTGTCTGCCATACCTATTCGATTCACGCCCACCCGAAACGCCCCATTAAAAGAATTGATTGGGATTATATGCTCGCCTGGTTAACTTGTTGTGAACAAACCACCGGGATCACAGCAGCGCCCTTAAATCGCACCGGATTGCGCCGGCCGCAGGCTCCTTTACTAAATTCGTGCGCGCGTCCAGAATAGAAGGTCCGGCAAAGGGACGTTTGCCTGTCATAGCCGGATTTTTTCCCGCGTTAAGAATTGGCGATCAAGACTGGCAATCAAACTGAAAAGAGGAGCCTCATGGCAGTAGTGACTGGTGAACTGATCCGAGCGATGAATTACGTCGAAGACATCACGGCGACCTTGCGTCGCATTTGCATCTATATTCCCGGCATGAGCGCCGACGAGCGCAAGCGCCTGGCTGAAAGTCTCCGCACCACCGTGACCGCGGTCAATGCCGCCATCGCCGATCTGGAAAAAGCGGAGAAGTAGGTGAGCCAGATTCAGACAACCAAGGCCCAGGCAACCAAGTTCCAGACAACCCCGGTCCAGACCATTGCCGTCATCGGCGCCGGCATAATGGGCCGCGGCATCGCTCATGCAGCCGCGCTCGGCGGATATCGAACTATCCTCGAAGATCTCCTCCCCGGCGCTTTGCGCAAGGCAGAGGCCGAAATTCGCGCCAACCTCGACAAGGCCGTCGAACTCGGCAAGGTCACCGCTCCCGACGCCGACTCCGCCTTCCGCCGATTGGAATTTGCGGGTTCCGTCGAAGAAGCCGCCCGCGAGGCCGACCTCGTCATCGAAGCCGTTCCTGAAGAGATGGAGTCGAAGATCGAAATTTTCACTCTGCTCGATAAAATCTGCCGGCCCACCACCATGCTGGCGTCGAACACCTCATCGCTCAGCATCACCGAAATTGCCAGCGTCACCTACCGCGCGAAAAAATGCGTCGGCATGCACTTCTTTAATCCCGTTCACAAAATGAAATTGCTGGAAGTCGTGCGCGCGCTCGAGACTGATGACGACACGCTTGCCACCGCGGTCGAAGTCGGCAAGCGCATGCGCAAAGAAGTTGTGGTGATCAAAGAATCACCCGGCTTCATCACCAGCCGCATCAACGCCATGATCGGCAACGAAGCGTTCTACATGCTTCAGGAAGGTATCGCATCGGCGGCCGACATCGATAAGGCGCTAAAGCTCGGGCTCAACCATCCCATGGGACCGTTCGAGCTCGTCGACCTGGTCGGTCTCGATACGCGCCTGAGCATTCTCGAATATCTGCACAAGTCGCTAGGCGACAAATATCGCCCCGCCCCTTTGTTAGTGCAGTACGTAAAGGCCGGCCGCCTGGGAAAAAAATCGGGCCGCGGCGTATACGACTATCCCGAATCCCCGTCAAGCTGATTGCGCCATTACGATCCCCGTACGGTTACCGAGTGTTTCGTTTGCCAAAACTCAAACCCGCCAACCCTGCTGCCTTCTCTTCGTCGACTCCTTTGCTCGCAACCAGCACGTGAAAACTCTCTCCCATCCCCGCGGGTGTAACCAGATGCTTGAGTTGCAGCGCGACCTTCGCCCGCTCTTGGGGCAGACGACACTCCTCAAAAGCATCGGCAAACTCATTGCCCTCCCCAATGCCCAACAAAAACTGCGATTGCGTTAGGAGTTTCTGCGTTAGCATCCCCTGTTTCTCAGCGGCCGCCGCAAGAGCCGTGAAATTTACGTCTGCGGTAATGTCCTGCTGCCCCGGAGCCTCGTAAGGATTGTTGCTGACCGTGTGTTGGCGAATCGCCTTGAGCGTGCCGCGATGCCGTCCGGCCAACTGCTCCTCGCGTGTGTAGCCATAATCGATCACCACCACGAACCCGCTCTGCATGGCGGCTGCTTCGTTCATGCGCCTCTGCGCTTCCAATGCGACCTCAACACGTTCTTCAGCATCCGGATGAACCGAATAGCGATCGAGGAATTCAAGCTCTTCCGCCGAAGCAGGCGCCCATTCTTCAATCAGCCGGCCCTCTTGCGCGCCGATCCGAAGCGAGCCCCGCGCGCTGACAATCTCCACCGGCAGCGCATCAAAGAATTCGTTGGCGAAAACAATTTGCGGCACGGCCCGATCATTTCCCGATTCCAACGTGGCCTTGCCGGATTCAAGATGGCGATTTAGAGTGACCCTGATTCGCTCGCGCAAGGCTTGAGACTGTTCATCCAATCGATAAGTCAATGCGCGAAAAAAAACGGGAAATTTCTTTTCCGCCCAGTCCAGCACGTCTTGCGCAAAAAGTCCGCGTCCCGGGCCGAGTTCAACAATCTCGACTTCTTGTGGAGACCCCAGCGCCCTCCACATCTCTTCGAACTGCCGCGCCAACAGCCGTCCAAACACAGCGTGTACATCACTGGAGGTGTAGAAGTCCCCGGCTTTCCCAAACTGCTCCGCGCTGCGCGAATAGTAGCCGAGAGCGGGATCGTAGAGGCATAGCTCCACGTAGCGCGAGAAGGGAATTGGCCCCCGTGCCCTGATCTCTTCTTCGATCTGTTCCCGCAGCCGGTTCACAGCTCCTTCCGGCGCCGGTCGGTTCGATCCTGTGGCGTGCGGATAAACATTTCTACAAAATAGTCGTGCAGCGCGTCGAAAAGCTGCCGCTGAAAGCTCCATTCAAACTGCGGATCGTCGAGATCCCGCGGATGCAGATCGAAAAAATAAGTGTGCACCGGAACCGACTCATCTTTGAACTTGATGATGACCTCGACCCCTTCGCCCTTTCCCCGCGCCGAGAAGTTCAGCAGCGGGTGTTCGTACAGCCCCAACTGCGTAAGCACGCGCTCCAGGCGCATCTCGGAGGCACTTGGCATCGAAGGATTCTAATTCATTGTCGGCCCAACATTGGCCATTGGAAAAATGCAGGAAGCACGCTACAATTCCGTGACTTCAATCCTCAACCCTGCCTGCTTCTCGGTTGAGGCCTTTCCGTGGTGAGGAGCGGGGGCTCCTCACAAAAAACTTGGGGGACAATCATGGCCACTGCCATCGCGCCGGTCCGGCGCTCGCGTTCACAATCCAAGCTTGCGTTCTTCGTGATATTTGGCCTGCTTACCCTTTTTGTCACGTATATGAAGAACGCCCGCATCCTTGATCCGACATCCGAGATCGCGCAACATTTCGCCCCGGTGCGATGGTACTTGGTACCGCACGCTTTTTTTGGTGCCCTTGCCATGCTGTTAGGTGTGTTCCAGTTCTCCAACCGCCTGCGGGCGCGCTACCTCACCACGCATCGTACGCTGGGTTACATCTATGTGGTAAGCGTCTTCATCGCCGCACCGCTCGCGGTGCCCATGACGGCGAGATTTGGTCCATCGCTGGTTGCAGCGTCAAGCATGCAATCGTTCGGCTGGATGCTCACGACTGCGATCGCGCTCTATTGTGTACGCCACGGCAACGTCACGCAGCATCGCCGCTGGATGATTCGCAGCTATCCCTTTGCCATGGTCTTTACCGTCACGAGGATGATCATTCCAATTCCGGCGGTTTTCCGACTTGGTGTAGTCGGAATCGAAACGGTCGTCTGGACCGTGATTGCTCTGGCCGCCATCCTGCCGAATGTTTTTCTGGATTGGCGTGCGATCGTGGCGCGCCCCGCTCCAAGACCTGTCGCCGCCGATTGACTTATTCGTAGCGCAGCGCTTCGATCGGATTAAGTCTGGCCGCCTTGATCGCCGGCAGCATGCCGCTGATGATCCCTACGAAGCTCAGAATTGCCGTCGACCAGATCAGCGTCGCAAAGTCGATATACAAGTGAATGTCGCCCTCGCTCGCGTTATCTTCGAACGCGCTCCACAAGGTGAGCGATCCCACTGACCAGGAAACGAGATATGCCAGCACCACGCCCAACAACCCGCCCAGAGCGGTAATCACCAGCGCCTCTGCCAGAAACTGAAATAGGATGTGCCAGCGGTGCGCCCCGAGCGCCTTTTCCACGCCGATTTCGCGCGTGCGCTGCGTCACCGACACGAGCATGATATTCATCAATCCCACGCCGCCAATGCCCAGCGTGAGCAGGCCGATGAAACCCAGCAGAATCTTGATCCCCGTCGAGATCACCTGCAAATCCATCAGATCGGCAAACACGTCGAAGACAAAAATGGCGCGCTGATCCTTGGGATTGAAGCTGTGATGGAAGCCCATCGAGTCGCGCACCGCCTTCACAACCTTGGCGTGGTCGCCCTCGTATTCCATGACGATCGAACTCAAATAGTACGTGTTGATCAGGTCGCTCATGGCGCTGAACGGAACATAAACGTGCTCGTTTATGTTGTCGTCCCCGTTCTGCACCTGGTGCTTCAGAATACCTACGATTTGATACGAGATTCCGTCCAATCGGACGTTCTCGCCCAGCGCATTCTGGCCGGAGAAAAGTTTCTTCTTCGCGTCCGATCCAATCACGGCGACGCGAGTGTGCGTAAAGTCGTCCGCCTCACTGAAAAACGTCCCTTCCGAGACATCCATCTTCCGCATGCGCCCATACCCGGCATACACGCCGCTCACGCCGTAGTTCGCGCTGCGTGTGCCATAGGCGACCACGCAGTTTTTAAACGCTTCCGGGGAAACGCGCTTCAGCAGCGGAACCTCAGCGCGAATGTAGTCGAGATCGTTGACCGTGAGCCGTACCTGCGTTCCCGCCTTTGTGCCTCCCGCTTGCAACTCGGTGCGTCCAGGAAAAATGAAAACGAGGTTGGTTCCAAAGGAGCGGAACGCCGACCACAACCCGCGTTCGAAGCCGGTGCCGTAGGCGAGCAATAGCACGACCGTCGCAATTCCCCACGCCATGCCAAGCATGGTGAGCACGCTGCGCCGCCGGTTGTGTCGTAGCGCGTTGTAAGCCTGGGTTGCGAGATCGACGATCATAAAAACAGCTCCTGGCTGCTAGCTACTAGCTCTTAGCTTTGCCGATTGGGATATTGTTGATTGTTGATTTCTGATTGTTGATTGAAAGCCCAAACCTCATGCGCTCATGCGCTCATCAATCACCCAATCATCAATCACCCAATCAACAATGCCTTTCCTATTCCTGCCGCAACGCTTCCACCGGCGGCAGCAACGCCGCCTTGCGCGCCGGATACAGCCCCGCGGTTATGCCTGCAATCGCCAGCGATCCGATCGCCGCCAGCGCCGAAGCCGGAATGATCCGCGGCGTATCAAAGCCTTCTGGCGAAGGTAACATCGCCAGCAACGTCACAAATCCAGTTGCGATGGCCAATCCGATCCCTCCGCTGAAGGCAGTCAGAAATGCTCCCTCAATAAAAAACTGCGTCAGGATCGCCCGGTAAGTCGCGCCCAGCGCCTTCCGCAGCCCGATCTCCTTCGTCCGCTCCGTTACCGAAACCAGCATGATGTTAATAATGCCAATGGCGCCCAAGCCCAGCGTCACCACGCCGACCACGCCCAGGAACCAGTCCATGGCATCGAAAATTCTCCCCACACGCTTCATGTTTTCGATGGTGTCCCAATCTTCAAACGCATCCTGCAACTTGGGATTGAACCCATGCCGCCGCGCCAGGATGCGATGAATCTCATCCTTCGCCTCGGCATGCAGATCCTTCGAAATAGGCTGGTAGTTCAGAAACGAGATCGCATCCTCCGAATTCGCTTTGGTCAGCGGAAACAGATCGCGCATGGTCTCAATCGGAATGAAGATGCGCGAATTAGTGCCGTTATTGCCGTCGCGCCCAACCTTCGCGACTACCCCGACCACGTCGAAGTTAATCCCGTTCAACAGAATGGTCGACCCTACTGCCGGCCGCCCGGGAAACATGTTCTTCAGCAGTTCCCATCCCACCACTGCAACACGCCGGCGTTCCAGGTTGTCCTGGCTGTTGAACCAGCGCCCGGGTTGAACTGGAACATTGCGAATCTGGTTGTAATCGGACGCTACCCCAAACACCTGGCCATTCGTCGATCCGTAGTCGCTGACGGCGCGAATATCCTCGCGATTGAGCACCGGCGACAGCGCCCCCACAAGCTGCGCCTCGCTGCGAACGGCCAGATAATCCTTGTAAGTAAAGTAATAAGTCTGCCCGGATTGCGTGCTGCCTTCCACCGCGGGAATCCGCCCGGGAAACATAAACATAATATTTTGTCCCAGTGTCGCTAGCTGCTTTTCCTGGCCGCTGCGAAAGCCTTCTCCCAGTCCCACCAGCAGCAGCAGCGAGCCCACTCCCCACGCGATTCCAAACATAGTTAGAAACGAGCGCAGTTTATGCGCCCACAGCGTCGACAGCGACTGCCGGATGATATCGAGAAGCATTCGCATACAGACCTCAAAGGCAAGTATCATGCCCCCACGCCTCCGGGGAGGGGCGCGGGGGCACCCGGGTAACGTTCAGGCGAGGGGTCTCAATCCCGCCCAACATCTGATCAGAGATACGCAGCCGGGCTCATCAAAGTTCCCTGCTGGCATGTAGTTATTAGACCTTGGGGAGGGTAAAAAGGTTAGCCGGGCGAGGGGGCGGGTTTAAGGTTTCCGAGCGCGCCGCCGATATCTAATCAAGATCACTCGCAGCCACTCGCAGGAGGTGTGGCCTTGTCTGGCGAACACGTTCTAAGAAAAAGCACGCCCGGCGATTGCCAATCCCCGCGACCGTTGCGCGCATCGTTCCACTACACCGTCGACACTGAAAACAAGCGCGTGGTGGTAACCTTCGGCAGGAAGTTGACGGTCCAGGATATTGAGCGATACGCGAATGCGCTGCAGTCGGATCGGTCCTTCCACCCGACCTACTCAGAGATTATCGATTTAACGCAGGCCGAGGAACTGGAACTGCAAGCGGACGAATTTCTGACCTTGGCCGACAAGATCGATCCTTTCTCCGCCGAAGCCAAGCGTGCCTTTGTGGTGAGAACCTCCGTTCAGAACCACGCTGCCCGAATGCACAAAGTTCTCCGCACGCAAAGAAACATCGAGATTTTCCGCTCCCTGGAAGACGCGAAACTCTGGGTCGCAATCTAGTTTCTAAACCGGCCCGTCTCCGAGCCTATCGCTTACTGCTTTTCTTTGGGCCTTTCGTACGCTTTCTGCAGATATTTCCGGGCTTCTTCAAGTGCTCCAAATGTATTGTCGTTGGTCTGCAACCCCTGACGGTACTCGTTGACCGCGCGTTCGCGCTGCCCCGTGATATCGAAAATCTTTCCCAATTGAATGCGGCTCCAGACCTCAGTCCAGCGCGGCTCTCCGTCCCCGTTGATCGCTTCCCGGTAGGCATTCGCGGAAGACTGGTAGTTCCGCTGCAAGAAGAAAACTTCCGCGATCCGGTAATGCGCCAGCGAACTGTTCTTGTTCAGGTCGAGCGCTTTGTTGAACTCCAGCAGCGCGCCCGTCAAGTCCCCTTGTTGCTGCATCGCCTGCCCGCGCAGAATCGAAGCCCGCAATTTCACATCGCTTGAATTGGTCAGCACGTGGTGGTCGGGATCGACCGCTATGCGCCGGGGACGCCCAAACGTCTCAATCGAGAACGGTGACGTCGTACCCACCACTTCAACCTTTTGGTTCTCGGTTTTCCCGTCGGTATCAATCTTTAGATTTACCGGCATCCGGAAAAGATCAAGATCCTGAGAGATCTCTCCCGTCACACGAAATCCCGGCGCTCTCTCCTGCTGGGTCTTCGATTCCTTCGCGAAATTGCCGCCCAGGCGGTAAGTCGTGTACTTTACCTTGAACTCCGGAGCTCCTGTCGAATCTAGCCACTGCGAGAAGAACCAAGTGAGTTGGCTGCCGAAATTCTTCTCGGCCACTTCGCGGAAGTCATCCGTGCTGGCCGATTTCCCCGCATACTGCGCGGCAAACTCGCGCATTGTCTTGTTGTACTTATCCTCTCCCAGCACCCAGCGCAGCATGTGCAGGATCATTGCGCCTTTGTCGGTAGTGAGCGATTGGAATTCGGTGGAGAAAATGTCGAGCTTGCTCGCGCTCGAAAGCGGCACCGTGTCATACGCCAATGCGCCCACCGACATATCCTTTACCGCCTCTTCCAGACCTGCCGCTCCCGCCGCATTCTCAACGTACATCGCCTCGGAATAACGCGCGAAGCCGTCGTTCAGCCACCAGTCATCTTTGCTGGCCGGGCTCACCGAAACCCCCCACCACTGATGCGCAATGGCGTCCGCCAGCAGTCGGTAGTTGGTCTTCTCCGTAATGGAAGGACCGGCCAAACCCGCGATCTCCGGCGCCCAAAGATACGGCAGCGTGTCCGCAGGCAATTCCACCACGTTGAGTTTCTGCGATGGCGGCAGCCCGTACAAGGTAATGAAGTAGCTGACCTCCTGCACCGCAGTCGTGGTATAGGCCGGAGCCAGGCTCTGATGCGTCGGTTTAAAGAACACATGCAAGTCCAGCCCCGCATCGTCGCTCTTATATTCCGGCGAAAAGACTCCGGCAATTATGGTTCCGGGGAAACTCGGCTTGCTGGAGACGAACGTGTAAGTTCTGGTCGGCAGTACGCTCGCATTCGGTTTTTTCGATGCCGGAGCGTCAGCCACGCTCGACGTGCCGCTGCCGATCGCCACCATATGCGCCGGCACCGTTACGTGGATTGTGGACGTGAACCGGTTGACGCCGTATCCGCTCACCGGGAACCAGCGCCCGGCGTAGAACAAGTAGCTGCTATCGTCTCCGATATATGCCAGCTTGAGCCCCGGCACCGGACTGTTGTCGGCATTTTCCAGGGTCCCGTCGTACTCGAACGTCAAGGTCGCCGAGGCGTCTTTCGACAAACCAGCCGGCAGAGGCACCCTCACCGTGGAATCCTGCGTCACCCGCTCTGCCGACAACGGCTGGTTCTTTTCGTCAACCACTTTCGTTATTCGCAGGTCATTGTGCAGTTCAAAGACGGCCACGCTCAGGTCCTGCAACGCCGTGAATTTGACCTTGGCTCGAGCCGTAATCTGATGCAGATGCGGGTTGAGCTCCGCGTCGATCTGGTAATCATCCACGCGCAGGCGCGCCTTTTCTGCCGCCCGTGACGGGACCGACAGCAGAATTGCCAGGGTAAGAGTCAGGGAACTGGTAAGGACGCTAAGGGTGCGCCGTGGGTGAGTCGACATTCAGGAGAGTCTCCAGGCAATGATAACCCATTTCCTAAGATGAAGATTCTCACGCAAAAGATGGATGAAGGACAAGAAGATAGCTCCCTTAACCCGAAACCTGCCATCCAGTTAGGTGCGGAGTCCCGCCGCCTGCCCCGGGTCCGGACGGCACTGCGATCGTCTGTTTCCTTTCACTCGCCAGCGGCCAGCTTCAAAATGATCTCCGCCGCCCGGTCTGCAGGATGCCCCATCGATCCTGCCTCACTCCCCGGAACCCGTAAACGCTTCTTTACCCGGCCCAACCCCTGCAGCATCCGCTCCCGAGCCGCTCCATCTGCCAAAATCTCCTGCAGACGAGCCACAACATTCTCCGCCTTAAAATCGTGCTGTACCAGTTCCGGCACAATTTCCTCGCCCGCGATCAAGTTGACCATGGCAAAATGCGGAA
>DASSRO010000361.1:0-18948 GCA_035701745.1 Candidatus Sulfotelmatobacter sp.
TCGCCGAGCCTGAGAACTCCAGCACCGTCCGTCCCTTCGTCGAGCCCACCGTGAATCCATGCGACTGCAGCCACGTCGTCACCGTCTGAATGTCTGCGTCGGTTGG
This sequence comes from Candidatus Sulfotelmatobacter sp., assembly GCA_035701745.1. Lineage (GTDB taxonomy): Bacteria > Acidobacteriota > Terriglobia > Terriglobales > Acidobacteriaceae > Sulfotelmatobacter. The sequence goes on from DASSRO010000361.1 coordinate 107, forward strand.
CCCGAACTTCTTACCGAACTGTTCCGGCGTGAGCCACTGGTGATAATTCGGCGAGTGCTTGTCCTGCTGGTCGTCGAGCAATTTCCGCAGCGTGGTCTCCTGCTCCCGGCTGCGCTTCAGTACCAGCAGCATGCGGTCCATCGACAGCGTGGCAGGAGCTGTCCCCAGATCGAACTGCGGCCGCGCCAGCGGATGCGTATTGCCTCTTAGCGTTGTCAGTTGCGTCTCATCTACCGCCTGCTGAATGAGCGGACGCGCTGCACCCGCCGCCGGAGTTTGCTGCGCCAAGCTCACTGCGCAGATTAAGAGTGGGCAAAGAATGACTGCGACGAAAAAATAAAACCTTGCGGACGCACGAATGGGGCGCGATGCGGGAATCGCTGGCATGGGGCACACCTGGGCACCGAGATTTGGACCTCCACCAGAGGTCGAACGGACGGGAGAAGGCGGGACCCGATCGTCTCTTGCCAGGCCGGAGCCTGTGTGGCCCTGACACGTTACACCACGCCCCGGTTAAATTTCAACGCTTTTCACAAGCAGGAGTGCCCGTGTGGGGACATACACGTGTGGGGACGGACGCATTCGTCCGTCCAGGTTTTTCAGAACTGTGGTTGTGTGGGGACGGACGCATTCGTCCGTCCAGGTTTTCAGAACTGTGGTTTCTTAGAGATCGTCCCGGGAACAGGCACTCCCTCCGCCAAAAGGGGTTCCGCGCTGTCGGCTTCGAGAGCCCGCTCGGCTTCGCCTTCGCTTAACAGCCGAGGCGGCTGTCGCTACGGGAGGTTTATTCTTCGAACATCGGTACTTGCCGCTGATCCTGCGCTCCGCGCCGCTGCCGGCGGGTTGCCCCGATCACCGCCAGCACAGTCAGCGACTCCAGCGCCGTCCGCGGAACGAAGATCCGCTGCGTGTTCGATCGCTGATCAGGAGGGTTCACCAGAAATCCTTCCGGAGTAGTCTGTGTCAGGTCGGCGGGCATCAGCCCTTCCAGGATTTCGCTGTCTTTGAACCGCAGCCGCACCCACAGCCCTTCCGACCGCGGACGAGTCGTAAAGGTCTTGCGCGTCAACGACTCCGAGTCTCCGAACTCGCGCACAAAGTACACGCCCTTAATCTCCCGCAGGTCGATGGCAATCACCGTGCCGGAAGTATTCAACACTTCCAGTTTGCCCTCGTGGACAAACTGCTCAGGCGACACATAGCCCGAAACCGTGTCCCGGTCCATCTTGCGGACAATGACTTTTTTGTGCGTCGAAGGCATAGGCAACAGTGGTCAGTGGCTAGTGGTCAGTGCTCAGCGTAGAACAGCCAGTTAGGTAGGGTTTCTGACCACTGATCACTGATCACTGGCCACTGCATTTTCGCACCTTTTTGCGGAAAGCGTCTGGAATCCGCCTTGGCAGTAGCCAAAATGTAAACTGTGTGTTATTTTCTTTAGCTTGCCGCAAAGAGACCACTACGCATAAGTACTTTGATTTAAGCCACTTGCATTCAGGCGGCATAAGGCTGAAGAATGCGGCGGCTTAAGCTGTGGAAATCTTGTGGAAAGTTTTCGGCAGGTCCGGCCCTCCCCAGGCGCGATCGCGGCTCACAGCGCGTTGGAATTGAGGCCCGGCAGGCGCTTCCAAGCGAATGGCTGACTACATTTACACGATGGAAATCCGGCTGACCCCGGACCAACTCAAGGGCGTCGGCCTGGTGCAAGACGTCGCCCGCGCCGCCGGCATGAATCTCTACCTCACGGGCGGCGCCATCCGTGACATCATCAGCGGCTTCACCATCCGCGACCTCGACTTTACCGTTCAGGGCAATCCTCTCAAGCTGCAAAAGGATCTGGAGAAGGCCGGAGCCAAGATCACCGCGCTCGAAGAGGACATGCGCACCGTCTTCATTTCGCTGCCCGGCAATGCTCGCGCCGAAATCAGCATGGCGCGCACCGAGCGCTTCGAAAAGACGGGCAAGCCTCCCATTGTCACGCCTGCCACCATTCACGAAGACCTGCGCCGCCGCGACTTCACCGTCAACGCCATGGCGCTCTCGCTCAACGAAGGATCCCGTGGACTGCTGCTCGATCCCTTCAACGGTGTGGCCGATATCGAAGGCAAGGTCATCCGCATTCTGCACAATTATTCGTTCCTCGAGGATCCTTCGCGCCTCATTCGCGCCACGCGCTTCGCCGCCCGCTTCAATTGGCCGCTTGAAGAACGTACACAAGCCCGCTACGACGCCGCCAAAGAAGGCAAGTATATCGACCACATCCTGCGCTCCTCCATCGGCCACGAGATCGCGGCCCTGGCGCACGAAGACGATCCCTTGCACGTAGTAAAGATGCTGGAGAAAGAAGGCTGGCTGCAGATCCTGCACGATCATTGGACCGTCGCCAAGGTTGACGCCAACGGCATTACGCAGCTGATGAAGACGCGCCAGCAGATGGTCGACATGGGTTACACGCCCGACGCCGGCCCTGCCGTCATGTATTTCCTGACGTCGCACTTCTCCGACAAAGATATTGCGGACATTCAAAAACTGATTCCGCGCAAGGATCTGGTCGAAGCCTGGCGCGACATTGAAGATCACGCCAAACAGCTTGCCAAGCGCCTGACGGGCAAGGAAGCCGCCACTCCATCGCGTACCTGGCAACTGCTTTCGTCGGCTCGGCCGGAGATGGTGTTGTTCCTCGCCGTGACCGCCAAGCAGCAGGCGGTGGAACAGAAAATCAAAAATTACCTGACGAAGTGGCGCCAGGTGCAGCAGAAGCTGCCTTTGCCCGAGATGACGGAACTGCTGATCACGCCGCAGTTGCCCGAATATCCTAAGCTGGCGCATGACGTCTTCATGCTGTTACTGGACGGAAAGCTGCGCTCGCGAACCGAGACGCTGAAATATTTGAAGCCGTTCGCGCCTCCGCCACCGCCGCCACCGCCCGCTCCCCGCCGCGGGCGCGCGGCCAAGGCCGCCGCTGCTGACCCGGCCGCGGCCGCACCAGTAAAGCCCGGTCCAAAGGCGAAGAAGGGAAAAGGCGCGGTTCCGCCCGCCGCACCAGTCGCGGCGCCACCTGCGGCTCCGCCGGCAAAGCCTCAAGCCAAGCCTGCAGAAAAGCCGAAGCCCGCCAAAGCTCCGCCCAAGCCCTCGAAACCCGCGGCGAAGCCGGCAAACAAGCCTCCAACCAAATCTTCGGCGAAGCCCGCCAAGCCCAAGAAAAAGAAATAGATTTGGTGTGGAGCGGCACGTGTGGAGCGGGCACTCCTGCCCGCTGGGCCACCACCGAAAACCTCGCGGGCAAGAGTGCCCGCGCCACACAAGAGTGCCCGCGCCACACAAGAGTGGCCGCGCCACACAAGAGTGGCCGCGCCACACCCCCACTCTTACTGGTTCGCGCCCGCTTGCGCCTTGCGGTAGTTGAAGTAAGTCTCGTCTTCCTGGCCATTCTTGGAAATGACTTTCAAAATCTTGGCCTGCGATCGCATTTCAAAATGTTTTGCCATCCAGATACCCGGAGCCACTGGAATTTTCTCCAGCTCAAAATGGGTTCCGGGCTCTACTTGCGCCAGAAAGCCTTTGATCGAAACGGGATGCGTGACCTCGGCTTCAACTTTCACCCATTGAAAAGTTTTCTTGTCGATCCACAATTTTCCCTGCATGCCGGTTAACGCCTTCGTTTCCATGTTCGGCGGCTCGTACCCCTTTCGCGGCGAGGCCTGCAGGGAATATACGACGTGACCACCTAGCCTGCTTTCGCCCAATAGCTTGAAGTCGAAGGCTTTCACCATTTCGTCCATCATGGCGTGGTCGCGCTTGCGTTCTTCTTCGTACTTTGCAATGCGCTCGGCTTTCTTTTCGGGCGTCTCGCTTTTCCTTTCGGCAACCGTATTTTCAAGTTTGCGCTTTTCTTCCGCTGCTTGCGCCTGTGTCAAACGCTTGCCGTTCACCTCTACGAGTCGCCGGTACGGCGTTCCGAGGATCATGATGTCCTCGTAGGTTTTCGTGCCATTGCCGGTGCGGTCGCGTTCCCAGCAATCAAATTCAGGCACCGCCTCCCAGTCGCGTCTGTTGGCCTCGACGGACCTCTGCACAATCGTATTGGCGTCATTCTGGCCCACTGCCGAACAGCAGCATCCCAACGCGCACCACGCAAGTAGGAGAAAAAATCGAGAATTTATCATCGACGTTAATCATAACGAAAAGGCGCGGCCCACGGCATTTGTGCTGGTTAAGGGCAGGGCCTTGGCCGCGACAACGGTGTTATCACGGGAAATGTGGAAAGGCACGGCTTTGAGAACCGCGTTGCCTCGGGAAGGGTGGAAGGGCACGGCTTTAGCCGTGCCGTCAGAATCCGCGAAGGACGGGGCTTTAGCCCCTGCGGGCTACTCCAAAGCGGAAACAAAATTTGACAATCACGCCGTGACGCCGGGCGTATAATTTTCGTATGCGTCGCCTGATGGCGATTTCGGTATTCGCGCTCTTCCTTGCTGTTCCCCTGTGGGCGCAACGCGGCGGCGGAGGCCACGGCGGTTTCGGTGGCGGGCACGCCGGCGGCTTCGGTGGACACGCTGCATTCAGTGGCGGGCACGCTGGCGGCGGTTTCGCAGGCGGCATGCGGTCCGGCGCCGGATTTTCTCGCGGAGCATCCCACTCTTCCCGCGCTACGTTCTCAAACCGTCCCTTCCTGCACGACGGATTTCACGGCAACAACTTTCATCGCGGATTCAACAACCGCTTTCGCGGCCGCGGGTTCCGTAACTGCTTCGGTTATGGTTGCTGGGGCTACGGCTATCCGTGGGGCTACGGATATTACGATCCGTGGTGGTGGGATTCCGGTTCTTCTTACGATGAGGATTACGAGCGTGACCGCGCCATCGCGAATGACATGAACCAGCAGAGCCTGGAACAGCAGCAGATGCTTCGCCAGCAGCAAGCCGACGGTGATCGTGATCTCTATGCCCGCCCCGATCCCGCTCCAAGAGCTGCACCCAGCGGCCAGCCGCAGGGCACGCTAATCATGCCCGCGACCGTTTTGGTGTACCGAGATCAACATCAGAAGGAAATTCAGAATTACGCGATCGTCGGTCAAACCTTGTGGAATTTCGCTCCACAGCACACGGAAAAGATTCCGCTCGCCGATCTCGACTTGGTTGCCACAGCGAAAGCTAACGACGATCGCGGCATAACTTTCCGCGTTCCGGCCGGCAACGAGGCCCAATAGCCCTTCCGGCTTAACTCCGCTCTCGCCCCACTCACCGCGCCTGCTTGCCTTTCGCTGCAGCGAACGGGTCGTTTACCCCTGTGGTATTTCCTTTTAGTCCCCGAGCTAGTACATTGAAATCAAGCATTTAGGTCATGGCCATCGGATGTGGGGAACCTGCTGAAATACGGTGTAAATCCGGGAAAAACCCTGTCTGAATGGTAAAATAACGGAATACCCACTATGCCTTTAAAAACACTGTTTCTGAATCCTCCATCGTTTGAAAACTTTGACGGAGGGGCTGGTTCCCGTTGGCCCGCTACCCGCGAAATCGAAAGCTACTGGTACCCGGTCTGGTTGGCTTACCCAGCGGGCATGCTGGAAGGCGCGCGGCTGCTGGATGCGCCGCCTCATCACGTTTCGGGCGACGAGACCATCGAGATTGCCAAGGGTTACGAGTTCCTGGTGTTGTTCACGTCCACGCCGGGATTTCCGGGCGACATTCTTCTCGCGCGGGCCATCAAGCAGGCGAATCCGAAAATCAAGATTGCTTTTGTGGGACCGCACGTAACCGTGTTGCCAGAAAAATCCTTGCGCGACTGTCCGGACATTGATTTCGTCTGCCGCAAGGAATTTGACTATTCGGTCGTGGATTACGCGAAAGGCAAGCCGCTGGCCGACATTCCGGGCGTGTCGTTTCTGAAGGACGGGAAGATCGTGCACAATCCCGACGCTCCGCAACTTCAGGATCTGGACGCGCTGCCGCACGTCACCGAAATCTACAAGCGCGATCTCGACGTTACGCGCTACAACGTTCCTTTCCTGTTGTACCCGTTCGTCTCGCTCTACACCACGCGTGGCTGCCCGGCGCAGTGCACCTTCTGCCTGTGGCCGCAGACGTTGAGCGGGCATCCCTGGCGCAAGCGCTCCACCGACGATGTGGCGCGGGAGATGGCGAAAGCCAAAGAGATGTGGCCGAACGTGAAGGAATTTTTCTTCGATGACGATACCTTCAACATTCAGAAGGCGCGCACCATCGAGCTCTGTGCCAAGCTGAAGCCATTGGGCCTGACGTGGTCTTGCACCTCGCGCGTAACTACCGACTACGAAACCTTGAAGGCGATGAAAGAAGCGGGATGCCGCTTGCTGATCGTCGGCTACGAGTCGGGCGACCAGCAGATTCTGAAGAACATCAAGAAGGGCGCCACCATCGAGCGTGCGCGCCAGTTCACCAAGGACTGCCACAAGCTGGGCCTGGTCATTCACGGCGACTTCATCATGGGGCTGCCCGGCGAAACGCACGAGACCATCAACAACACCATCGCATTCGCCAAGGAACTCGACGTGGAAACCATTCAGGTTTCGGTGGCACACGCCTATCCCGGTACTGAGCTTTACGATCACGCGGTGAAGAACGGATTCATGGTGGGCGACAACAAGATGGTCGATGAAGGTGGACACCAGTTGGCGCAGATTCAGTATCCCGGGCTTCCGGCGGACGACATCATGTCGGCGGTTCACCGTTTCTACGACGAATACTACTTCCGGCCGAAAGCCGTGTTCCGCATTCTGAGGAAGGCGGCATTCAATAGCACCGACCGCAAGCGCCTTTACAAAGAAGCGAAATCCTTCTTGAAGTTGCGCGCCGCGCGCAACAAGATGGTGAAGAAGCACGCCGAAGCGGCAGCGTCGGCGGAGCCGGTCAAAGCGTAGCCGAGCAGGTTCCAGAGTTTCACGTTTCAGGCTTCAAGGTGTTCCGGCCTTGAATGTTGGCGTTTTTGAAACCTTGGTACTCTGGAACCTTGAAACCTGAGTTTAAGTGACCTTCCGCAAGTATCTGGTGCTGGCTGGAGTGACCGTCTTCGCAGCGGCCGGCGATTCCATGCTCTCGCATGGAATGAAACAGACCGGAAACATTTCCCTCCATCACTTGCAGGGCATTTTTCTCGCCGTGCTCAATCCATGGGTGGCGGTCGGCATACTTTTGTTGCTGGCGTTTTTCGCTGCCTACATGAACGCGCTCTCCTGGGCGGATCTGACGTATGTGTTGCCGGCAACGTCGCTGGGCTACGTTATGCTGGCGCTGGTGGCGAAGTTTGCGCTGCACGAGCAGGTCAGTTCGTCGCGCTGGCTGGGGATTGCGCTGATCTCCGGGGGAGTGGGATTTGTGGCGGGAGGGCCGTCGTTGACGTCGGATGCGAATTTGCAAGCTCCGTCGTTCGACTCTGCTCCGGGCGAGCTTCTCGCAAAGAATCCGAGAACCGGGGCGGGAGCGGCGGTTGATGATGTTCCGGCGGCGCCCGGCGGGGTGCGGCGATGAGGGGAGCGTACACCTGGGGCGGCATTCTGGTCGTCGTGTTCGCGTCGGTGGTGGGCGACGTGTTGCTGGCGCGGGCCATGAAGCAGGTTGGCGATGTGCATGAATTGTGGAAGCGCTCGGGGTTGTGGGCGGTTGTGTCGCGCACGCTGGGCAATGCGAATTTTTTTCTCGGCGTGACTGCGATGGCGGTGGCGTTCTTCAGCCTGCTGTTCTCGCTGTCGTGGGGAGACGTGAGCCTGGTGGCGCCAGCAGCGGCGTCGCTTACGTTTATCGGGAATGCGTTCGCGGCGAAAATCTTTCTGCACGAGAAAGTGGACCGGCGGAGATGGATTGCGGCGGTGCTGGTGGCGGGAGGAGTGGCGCTGCTGGCGGGGTGAGATTTTTTCTTGCGCGCGACAAAAGTCAAAAGCTGGGCGGGCAAGAGTGCCCGCCCCACACAAAAAATCTTGTCAAGACCCTTTTGTCGAGAGATTTCAGCTAAGTCTATGATTGCGGACGAAATATAAAGTTGGATTTTTTGCCGGTTTGCCCCTTTCGATTTGATATTCTGAGTTTATAGAGAAAAATTCATGGCGCAGGCCCGAATTGGGCGCTGCGCTTTTCTTTTTGGGCTCGGCTTCGCTGCTCAACAGGTCGCGCTGCAGCGGCCGGGGCGCTGTCCACAAAAATTCTGTCGCCACCTGAATTTAGCGGCTGGCGGTTTTGGTAGTGGGGGGTGGCGGAGTGAAGTAGCGAACGGTAACGTCGTCGCCGAATTGGGCGGTGTGTGTGGCTGCCAGGCGCGGACGCCTGGCGCGGGAGCGGTCGGGAAAGGTGCGGATGGTGACATCGTCGCCGATGTAGTCGACTTCATTCGGTCCGACCTGCACCCGTCTTAGGGAGCTTCCGGCGCGCGCGGTGGTTTTCTCTGGAAGTGGCTGGGGAGGCGTGGATGCATCTCTTGCTGCATCTGGCTTCGGGAGTTGAGGCTGCGGTTCGGCGGCAGCGGATTTGGGGAGCGTCGACGACTCCACCGGCTTAACCGGGCCGTGGCTGCGGTAGGCGATTAAGGCCGTTAATGCGAACAGGACGGCGGCGGTTAGTGCGAGGTCGCGGGCGCGGTTGGTCCAAAGGATATTGCGAGTGCGTCGCGTGAAGGCAGCGGTGGAAGACGCGGCACGCCTGAAGGTGGAAGAGAACTCCGTCGAGGCGTCTTGGGCTGTGCGCCGCAGGCGGCCGGTCCAGTTGGAATCTTGTGCGCGCTGCGTGAGCACGGTTGCGGAGGCTGCGGTGCGCTTGCGGAGAGCTGCAACCTCCCTGCTCAGGTTTCGGGCAGCGGTCAGGGCAGATATGCGCACGCGATCGGGCCAGGTGGAGTTCTTCGCGCGCTGCGCGAGCAGGGACCCGGATGCAGATGCGCGTTTGATCGTGGAAGAGAATTGGGCTGAGGCGTTTTGGGCAGTCGAGCGCAAACGGCCGGGAAGCGCAGAACTGCTGGCGCGCTGGGCGAGCGAGGTGGCGGCCGCGGCGGCACGCCTGAAGGTCGCCGAGAACTCGGAGGAGGCGTCTTGAGCAGTGGTTCGCAAATTTTCGCGCCACGCAGAAGTTCTGGTGCGCCAGGCAGGCGTGGCGGGGATTACCGGCGGGATAGCCGGCAACTCTTCCGCAGGCGATTGGTGAATCGGCAATTCCTGTCGAGCTTCGGGGGCTGCCGATTCCTGCATAGCGACTTCCTGCGCCTGTACTACTGGCTCTGCGGATTCTTGCGTTGCCAATTTCTGTGCTGGCGATTCTGTTGCCGCCATTTCCTGCATTGCCAATTGCGGCTCGGCGGGTTCTTGCGGGGAGAAGTCCGCTGCGATGATTTCCTGCGTCCTGACGGTTTGCGGCGGAACCTCTGGTGCCGGGAGTTCTTGAATCAGCGATTCGGGAACTTCGTCTTCGCTCACGCGGTTGGCCCGCAGTTCGTCCTTCGGGCTTCGCGCTGCGGCCGTCAGGATCCACCCGGCCTGCTTGAATACGGGCAATTGCAGGATGTCGGAAAGAACTGCGAGGCAGCGAGCATAAAGAGTGTGCTCGTTTTCGGGGAGCATCATGAAGCCGGGCGCAGGAACGAAGTCTTCCTCAAGCAGCGCGATTTCCTCAAAGTCATCAGCAGCAGGCGCCGACACAGGGGCGAGCGGATTCTCTTCTGGCTGAAGCAATGCCGGTTCATTCGTCAGGACGCGCTGGTTTTCAAACTGGGCGGCGTGGAAGAGCGCAGCTTCAATCTGTTCCGCCATCAAGCGGTAGGCGCGCACCTCGGGAGCGTCAAAGACGTGAGGTTCGTTAAAACGCACGTCGAGCACACCAGCGAGCGATCCATTGAGATAAATGGGCACGATGAGAAGGGCGTTGGCGCCGAATTGGCGGCAAATGTCGGCTTCGATGCGCGTGTCGGTTTGAGCATTTTCGACGCGCAGGATTTCGCAGTTGGTCTTGGTGCCGGGGGAAACAGTCAGCGAGGCGGTTACCTGGTGACCAATCAAGGACTCGCTGGAACCGGTTCCGGCGCGGTAGGTCAAACAATCGCGCTTGAGCAAGGCGACGGCGACGCCGCTGGCATTGGCGACATGGCCCGTCGAGTGGACGATGTGAGCCATGACGGAATCAATGTCAAGTTTGCCGCTGGCGAGCAGGCGCTGAATTTCCATGACGGCGGTGAGGGAGCGCGGATCGATGTGGCTTTCCTGCACGGCAAAAGCGTTGGCCAAAAGCTGCTGAAGAGTTTCGCGGTCGTTGGGAGGGTTGCTCATACCACGTTCAAACTGTCTGGCGACGTTGGCGGGCGAGCGGGCCGAACCACCTTAAAGCCGATGATCGGAGTCTCTCACCGAGGAAATCTCTTGTCAATTAAAATGCCAACGCTGCCGACTGATTTGGATGCGAACCCGTCAGGAGTTGTTGCCGCTCAAGTTGATGTTCCTGAAGAGAGTATTTATGGAACGAATCTGCGGAAGGGGGAGGCTTCGGGCAAAACTTGAGGCGAAGTGGCAGTCTCTAGAAATTAACCAGGGCTCATGTGTTTTTTGAGCGCACTGCTATAGATCTCTCGGTGGAAAGATTGGCGTTAATTGATGATGGAATCAAATGTTGCTCAAGCCGCTATAGAGTACTATACTGCGCCCGTTCAACTTTCGTTCCACCGGAGAGCTTTTATGTCGAGGACCATTTCCAAGCAATTCTGCCGAATGTTTGTAGTCGGCGTCATGGCGCTTATAGCGGCGGCCGTGCCTTGCTCAGCGCAAAACAACCCAAAAATTCTCGGTGGATACTTCGAAGAGTGGGGTATCTACTACGCGGGGTACAACATTGCGAACCTGCAACAGAATGGAGTTGCGGGAAAGCTGACCCACCTGATGTATGCCTTTGCCAATGTGACCACGAATCCTGCGCCGGCTTGCGCGATAGCGGATTCGTGGGCCGATTATCAAACGCCCTACCTGCCGAGCGTAAGCGGAGTTCCGTATTCGGGGCCGATGTATGGAAACTTTGCGGCAATTCAACAACTGAAGCAACTTCATCCTAACCTGAAAGTCTTGATGTCGATCGGGGGAGCGTCAGCGGCGAACACGGCGGCGTTCGTGAGCGCGGCGAGCACGGCCGCGGGGCGGCAGGCACTGGCAGCATCGTGCATCGACATGTTTGTGAAGGGAAATGTGGCGGCGGGAATTACGGCGCCAGGGCTGTTCGATGGCTTCAACATCGATTGGGAGTTTCCGACGGCGAGCGACACGCAGAACTTCACGGCGCTGCTGGCGGAATTTCGCAGCCAACTGAAAGCGCTGGGACTGGCGACCGGGAAAAAATACGTGATGTCCTTTGATGGACCGGCGGGTTCGCAGAATTATGTGAACATCGATTTGAAGGCTGCGGCCAGGCAGGTGGATTTCATCACCATCGACGGTTACAACTACGCGGGATCGTGGGATACGCAGACCAACGATGCTTCTCCGCTGTTCGACAGCAAGCAGGATCCGCTGTACGGACAGGGGCTGGATATCGATGCGACGGTGAACGCGTATCTGGCGGCGGGGGTGCCGGCGTCGAAGTACACGATGGGGCTGCCGACCTATGCAGCGGGCTGGACTGGAGTTCCCAACGTGAATCACGGGCTGTATCAGAATTCGACGGGGCCGTCACCGGTTCTGCTGGCGAATGGAACCGGATTGTGCCCGGACACGAGCGGCGCCACGGCCGGATGCGATGTGCTGCTGACGCCGGGGTTGGCTACGTATGCGACGCTGGAGAATTTGTCGGCGAATGGATTTACCTCGACGTTTGACCCGAGGCGGATTGCGGTGACGATGTACGATCCGGTTGGGGGAACGTTCTACACGTACGACAATCCGACGACGGCGTTTCTGAAGATGCTTTACATCGATCTGAAAGTGCCGGGAGGATTGGGCGGCGCGTATGTTTGGGCGCTGAAGGACGATGACGCGAATGGGACCATTGTGAAAACCATGGCCCAGGGGCTAGGGCGTTAGAGTCGGAGTGAATTTGGCGGCAGGTGGAAGGAGTTCTTCCGCCTGCCGTTTTTATTTGGGCTTAGGTGCGGCGACCGCGGGCGCAGAGCTGGCCGATGCAGCGGCGGCGCTGGCGACCGGTGCGGGCGCGGGCGCGGGTTGCTTGGCGCAGAGCTCGATGACCTCGGTGATGCGCTGGTTCTCGCATTGCTTTTGCATTTGCCAGTTGCGAAGCGTTTCTTTTTCCTGCGCAATCTGGTCGTGGTTGTGCTGGATGCGCTCGGCGTAGTGGGCGGTGATGCGCTCCATCTCGGCCTGAATCTGAGCGTTCTCCTGATTCTTGCGGGCTTCAAATTCTTCCAACTGTTTTTGCTGTCCGGCTTCGTAGGAGGCGAGGGCCTGCTGGCGGCGAGTTGCGTCCTGAAGCAGATCGTCGGCGGAGGTGCCAGCGGCGTCGAGGGCCATGAGCACAGAGGCGCGTTTGACTTCGGGGGCGAGGTTGCGGATGCGCTCGCTGTTGAGCATGTCGACGACTTTGTGGATGCCGTATCCGGAACGCGGGCTGAGAATGCCGGCGGCACGGTAGATGTCTTCGTAGGAGAGCAAATTGGATTGCGGGCCAGTCAAGCCTTCCGCGGGACGAGATGGTGATTGGGACATAGAAGCCTCCGTGGGGGGTGGAACGGTTTTGGGCGCGACAGGTTGCTCTTGCTTGCGCCAGAAGTTGGGAAAGAATCCTTTGGGCTGCATAACTTTCCTTTCTCGACGCGGGGGCGCGCCAGCGGGTTGAGACTGGTCGCGGCGAGTTGGATCGGCGCGGCGAACCGCGGATTTCACGAGGTCATTCGAGATGGAGGCGCGCGAGACCCGATCGGGGACAGCGGGACGCGCCAGAGGAACCACTGCAGGCGGCGGAGACTGACGGCTTTCCTGCCTGGGTTTCGGTGGCACGGCGGCCGGCGCTTGAGGCTGAGGATGCGCGGCTCGAGCGGGTGAGGCGACGTCCCTGGCCGGGAGGCTGGTTTGAAGGAGCAGGGGATCGCGGCGAAGTCCGAGGAGAAAGTCTCGGCCATCGCTGCGGCAATTTCTGGCGACGGCTGAAAACTGTTCCCGCTGCCACTTGACCACGAGCTTGGAGCCAATGCTGATGGGAGTTTTGAGGCGAATGCAGGCGCCGGACGGGGAAGTATCTTCCATGGTGGCGGGTTCGCGATAGGGAATGCCTGCGGGGTCTTCCCAGAAAACCTCGGCGACTGCCCACAAGACCGTTCTTGGTTCGAGGTTGCGGCCGTCCATGCCATGTTTATCGGCAGGGCGACGGGGTGGATTAGTTGCCAGAGGGGAAGTTTCCGAAATGGAATGGGTTCCCGAAGTGAGTCGTGGTGGAAGGAGCGGGGCCGAGCTTTGCTCGGCTGTCGGGGTTGAAGCCCGGGCCCACAGCAACAAACCTAATTATTTGAAGAGGCGCATCAGGCCGGTGGGTGGCAGGTCGAGGGAGAGGAAGCGAGGGGCTTGGAGGCCGGCGGCGCGGGCGATGGCTTCGGCAGCAAGATAGCCGCTGCGGACGGCGCCTTCCATGGTGGCGGGCCAGCCGGTGGCGGTCCAGTCTCCGGCGAGAAAAACGCGGGGCCATCCGGTGATTGCGGAGGGACGGTGGGCGTCGATGCTGGGGCGGGGGGAGTAGGTGGCGTGAAGTTCTTTGATTACGGTGGATTTGACGAGAGTGGCGGCGCGGGCGGCGGGGAAGAATTCGCGGACCTCGGCTAGGGCGAGGTCGACGATTTCGGCGCGGGATTTGTCGATGAGGGATTTGGAGGAGCTGACGACGAGTTCGATGTAGCTACCGGGGGGCGGCGGTGCGCCGGTATTCTTGCGCCCCTCCGGGGCTGTCTCAGAAGGGTACTCGTACCCACGGCTTGCGCCGTGGGCTGCATTCTCACGCCGCTCCGCGGCTTGGGCTGCGGGTGGGCGGGCGGGGTCGGCTGCGGGCGGGCGTCCGGGGTCGGCTGCGGTGCGGGTCGCGTCGCCCGGTATGCGGGTGGGGTCGGCTGCGGTGCGGGCGGGGTCTGCTGCGGTGCGCATGGGTTGGAGGCGGGATTTGTGGAACATCCATTGAATGGTGCGGTCGAGGAGGACGGCGTGATCGAGATCGGAGATTTGGCGGTCGAACCAGAGGTGGATGCCGGTGATGGGGGCGGTTTCGAAATGGCTTAGTTGCTCGCGGATGGGGGCACTCTCGGGGGATTGCGGAAGTACTTTTTCCAGAGCGTCGAAGGGTAGGGCGAGGATCAGGAAGTCAAAGTCCCCACCCTGTCCCTGCAAACTACGCAGGGACAAGGGTGGGGCACCCGGGGTCGAATTTTTGTCTTCTTGATTTCGGAGTTGCAGGTGAACGCCCGAGGCGTCGGCGGTGAAACTCTCAATGGGTTGGCGAAAGTGGAGTTCGCCGCCGCGGGCGCGGATGTAGTCGCCGGCGGCGTTGTAGAGGTCGGTTAGGGGGACGGTGGGGACGCCCATTTGTCGGGCGGCGGGGGATTTCATGGATTCGCGGACGACTTGCGCGGCGGCGGAGATGGAGATGAGATCGAGTTCTTCGCTGAGAGCGCTGATCAGGATGGGGCGCCAGAAGCGTTCGACGGCTTGCCTGGTTTGACCGTGCTGATCGAGCCATTGCTGGAAGGATTGTCCGGTGTCGGGCTGCGCGGTGAGGGTGAGCGGGACGAGGGCGCGGGCGATGGAGAGCTTGTCGGCGGCGCTCAGGAAATGAAAGCGCAGGAAGGAAGGCGCGGTGTGGAGCGGGGCGGGGAGGGACGAGGACTTCATGATTGAGGTGCGGCCGCCCGGCTCGATGAAGGTCATTTCGTCGTACCAGCGGATTTGATTGGCGACGCCGATGCGCTGGTAGAACTCGATCAGGTTGGTGCAGACCTGAAAGAGGACGTGCTGGCAGTTGTCGACGACCTCGCCGGTGCCGGGGTGTTCCCAGGAAGAGGCGCGGCCACCGAGGAAGGGACGCTTCTCGAAGAGGGTGACGCGGAAACCTGCGTCGGACAAGGCGCAGGCGGCGGCGAGTCCGGCGAGGCCTCCTCCGGCGATGGCCACTGTGGGTTGGGATGGTGAGGAAGACATTCTTAGTTAGAGATCAACATCCCTGCGGTCTTCGACGTGAAAGAGCGAAGTCAAAGTCCCCACCCTCTTTCGCACAGAACGCGAAAGAAGGGTGGGGCACCCCGCGCGAATGCGTTCATCTTTCACTATTACGTTCACGATTACGTTATGCGCCGGAGGAAACCTTTCGCGAGGATGCGGAGCTTTTCCCAAGTGCTCAGGGAAATTTTGGCGGAGAAGACGTCGTACTGTTTTTCGGCGATTTTCTCAAGCAGACGGCGATAAATTGTCACGAGCACCCAGAGCGCGGGCTGGCTGTCTTCGGCGATGTAGGGGATGAGCGCATCGCCGGAGAGGTAGAACTTGCGGGCGCGATCGGCTTCCAGTTCGAGTACGGGGCGGAGGCGTGCGGGATCGGGAGTCGCGAGAAGCTCGGACGCGGAAAGATTGAATTTCGCCAGGTCTTCTTCGGGAAGATAGATGCGACCCATGCTGGCGTCTTCTTTCACGTCGCGAATAATGTTGGTGAGTTGAAATGCCAGGCCGCAAGTTTCGGCGAGAGGCTCGGCAGCGGGATCGCGGTATCCGAAGATGTGGATGCAGACCAGGCCGACGACCGAGGCCACGCGATAACAATAGAGGCGAAGGTCTTCGAAAGTTTTGTACTGGATGGTGATGACGGGAGCGCCGGTGGTTTGAGTGCCGGCCTCAGCGTGTTCCACGTCCATGGCGGTGCCGTGGGCGAGCTCGTCGAGCAGTCCGGCGGGAATGGAATAGCGGCGCTGAGCGTCGGTGAGGGCGAGCAGGATAGCGTCGTCAGTGGGGTGGCCCTGCTGGGCGCGGTGCAGGGCGTCGAGCCAGGTTTCGAGTTTCTGACGACGCTCGGGCAGACTGAGCCTCGGATCGTCAGTGATGTCATCGCAGAGGCGCATGAAGGCGTAGACGGCGCACAGGGCTTCGCGCTTGCGGCGCGGCAGGACGAGGAAGGCGTAATAGAAATTTTTGGCCGCGGCGCGGGTGATGCCCTTGCACACGGAATAGGCCATGACGAGCTGAGGCGGAGCGGGGGTCCAGGGAATAGGGACCTGCTGGGTGCCGGCGCTCATGGCTTGCCTCCGAGGAGTTTTGCAATTGCGGCGCGAGCCACCAAGGCCAGTTTGCGCGACTTGGAGATGGCGGGACGGTTGCCGAGGACGGCGTAGTTCTGCTCTTCGATGGCGTTGAGAATTTCCAGGCCGCCGCGGCTGAAGAGATCGAGGTCGACTGCTAGTTCGCGGTCGACTTTTTTGATTAGAGGCAGGCCCTGGCGAAACCAGTCGCGGGCGCGATCAACTTCAAACTTCATCAAAGCGGAGAAGGCGGGAGTGTTCTGGCTGTTGGCGATTTCCTGCTGGGTGACATGGAAGCGGCGGAGATCTTCGAGCGGGAGATAGATGCGGCCCTTTTCGTAGTCGACGCTGACATCCTGCCAGAAGTTGGCGAGCTGCAAGGCGGTGCAGGTGAAGTCGGAGAGATACTGGCGCTCGAGGTCGCGGTATCCGCAGAGGTAGAGAACGAGATGGCCGACCGGATTGGCGGAGTAGCGGCAGTAGGCCAGGAGGTCGTTGAAAGTTTCGAAGCGAGTGACGGTTTGATCCTGGCGGAAGGCGCGAAGGAGATCGGAGAATTCGTGCTTGGGGATATCGAATTCGCGGACGGTCTCGGTGAGCGCGACGATAACGGGATGGCGCGGATTGCCGTCGTAGCAGGCGTCGAGTTCGGTCTGCCATTGATCTAACAGGGCGAGGGAAGCGGCTGGGTCGCCGACCTCGTCGCCGAGATCGTCGGAGATGCGGCAGTAAGCGTAGACGTTGAAGAAATGTTGGCGGAGGCGGCGGGGCAGGAACCAGCTGGCGACGGAAAAATTTTCGTAGTGGGTGCGGGCGAGGCGAGCGCAGTATTCGCGGGCTTGGGCGAGCGTGGGAGGAGTCGAGGGAATAGCGTAGTCGGCGGGCAGACGGGCCCATCCGAGAGTGGCGGGGGACGGGTTTTGGGTGGCCAGTTGAGTCACGTTGCGTCGGTTTTCTTTCGCCCCTACGGGGCTGGTTCGTTTTTCTTGGACTCCGCCCACGGCTTGCGCCGTGGGCTGTATTCTGTCGCCGCTTCGCGGCTACGGTCCACTACGCCGGCTACAGCCCGCTTCCGCGAGATTTTGCTTTGCTCGACGAACCCTGCTGAGAACTACTACGAATCAGTGGCCGGGGATGATTGCGGTTTTGATGTCGCCGCCGCGGTTCAGCATGTGACGCAGAACCTGCTGGAGGCGCGACAGCGGCGCCTCTCCGGTGATGTAGTCGGTGGGGCGAATCTTTTTGGCCGCGATCAGTCCGAAGGCCCGGCGAACCGTTTCCGGCGTGTGGTGGAACGTCGCCTTCAAAGTTATTTCGGAGTAGTGCAGGCGATTGGTTTCGAGTTGTACTTTGGTTCCGCTGGCGCATCCGCCGAAGAAGTTGACGGTGCCGCCTTTGCGAACCATGTCGACGGCCCACTCCCAGGCTTCGGGACGGCCGACGGCTTCGATCACCACGTCGCAGCCGCGCTTTTGCGGAGAGAGAGCGCGGACGGCGTCGACCACGTTTGGAACTTTGGTGGTTTGAATAATTTCGTGCGCGCCCATGTGCTTGGCGGCTTCGACCTGGCCGTCGCGCTTGACGACGGAGATCACGTTGCAGCCGATGGCACGGGCGACTTGGACGAACATGAGGCCGATGGGGCCTCCGCCGAGAATGGTGACGGTGTCGCCGATCTCGACTCCGGTTTCGTGCAAGCCGCGGAGGACGCAGGCCAAGGGCTCGGTCATGGCGGCATCTTCCACGCTGACGTTGGGCGGGATGATCAGCATGTTGGCTTCAACGATGCGGCGCGGGACACGAATGTATTCGGCGTAAGCGCCGTTGTTGAAGAGCAGATCTTCGCAAAGGTTTTCCTGATGCTTGGAGCAGTAGAAGCACATCTGGCAGGGAGCGGAGTTGAGGGCGACGACGCGCATGCCCTTCTTGAAGCCGTTGACTCCCGCGCCGACTTCCTCGATGACCCCGGCGAGTTCATGGCCGAACAGGGCGGGAGGGACGATCATGCGGGCGTGGTAGCCGCGCTGGTAGACCTTGAGATCGGTGCCGCAGGTCAAGGCGACTTGGACCTTGACCAGAACCTCGCCGTCTCCGACGCGAGGGATGGGGACTTTTTCGATTTTCAGATCTTCTTTGCCGTACAGGACGGCAGCGGTCATTTTTCCATTCACTGCTAGTTCCCTCAGGGGCTAAAGCCCCGTCTCGCATATGCCCTTAGCGGCACGACTAAAGTCGTGCCCTTCCACAAAATCTATCTATTGCGAAGAGCCGGGCTGAATCATGATCTTCATCGAGGAGGGTTGGGGATGAGCGGCCAGATCGAGGGCTTGCGGGGCTTGCGCAAGCGGAAAGCGATGACTGACCAGTCGTTCCAAATCCATCTCTCGGCTCATGACAAAACGCACCGACTCTTGCTGCAGATCGACCGACGCACTGTAAGACCCGACCAGAGTTTTCTCGTCGACGCAGATAGCTGCGGGATCGATGACGGCCTCCCCATGCTGGGTTTGAGCAAAAAGCAATACCCGGCCACCGGGACGAGCCGCATCCATCGCAGTGCGAATCAGAGAATTGCCACCCACTGCAAGAATGACGGCGTCAGCCCCACGCCCCTGGGTCAACTCGCGGACACGCTC